>CAYRVH010000035.1:16851-25135 GCA_964427855.1 uncultured Syntrophaceae bacterium | reverse complement strand
TTGTTGATCAGGGCTGCTATACGTATGGAACGTGGTCCCATTTGTGCGACGCGCTCACGATACATATGCAGAGTGAGGCCCGTGTCAACGATGTCATCCACGAGAATAACATGCTTTTCTTTGACAGGGATGCCGATATCCATAATGACCTTTATGACGCCAGAGGTCTGCGTGCCGCTGCCGTACGAAGACAGACGCGCAAAGTCGATTTGGCACGCGCGACCAATGGCCCGAGACAGGTCCGCAAGAAAGATGAACGACCCCTTGAGAATGCCGATCAGAAGGAGCTCCCCCTCTGGAAAATCGTTTGAGATCCGAAGACCCAACTCTTTTACGCGTGCGGCTATCTCGGCTGAGTCGAAGAGCAATTTCTTCTTCACTTTCATATACGTTTCCTCCGCTCTCAGGGACAACGGCTTTTAGGAAAGCCGAGATGTGACAACACTCCCCCGTAAGTCAGGCAAGGTCAACTGTATTGGCCTGTGTCCTTGATTGGTCGCACACGGGCGCTGGTTTTAACATGACGCGGGAGAGCGCGTCGGGCGTCGGCCTTGCGGGAGAAGCAGCGCGTGGGCTCGCATGCCTCCCCCAAATCGGCAAACCACGATGTTATTTCAGGACAGACCCCGTTTCTTTGGGTTTGTCCAAGGCTTTGCACACGCGTTTTAATGGTCGCCGCATGGCTGAAAGCGGCCGGTTATTGCGCGAGAATGAGTGTTGCGCACGTAAGGGGCGGGCGCCATGGTTACCATCGGCTCTCCGCGCTGAAACCCAAGTCATCGCCGCCCACTGAGGTGAGAATCGTTTCTCCCCTTGCTGCAATCATAGCCGCATTATCAGTGCATAAGGCAGGCGAAGGAAATATGGTTCGTATGCCTTGAGCCTGCCCCAGCTCTTGCGCCTTTTGCCTCAGCGCCTCATTGCATGCAACCCCGCCGCACACGACTACCTGGTCAACGTCGTATTGGGCTGCGGCCCAAAAAAGCTTGGTGGTAAGCACGTCTATGATGGCCTCCTGGAATCCATGAGCCAGGGAGTTAACCAAGGCTGTGTTCTCGGGGGAGACAGTACTCGGAACGAGCTGGTGAAAGCTGCCATTCACATTCCGATTTTGACAAACTCCGTAAAGCTTTTCAACCCTTCTCAAGGCTGCCGTCTTCAGCCCAGAGAATGAAAAATCCAGAGTATTCTTGTCCATCAAGGCGCGGGGGAAAGCCTCGGTGCTGCCAGTTGCGAGACGAGCACGGCGCTCGATAGCCGGCCCACCAGGGTAGCCAAGGCCTAGGAGCTTCGCGGCCTTGTCAAACGCTTCTCCTGCCGCGTCGTCCCGAGTTTTTCCCACCAGCTCGACGCTCAAAGGGTCCTTCACGAAGTAAAGACTCGTGTGCCCGCCTGACACAACAAGCCCTACAAACGGAAACCTGAGATCGGGATGTTCCAGGGAGGCTGAGAACAAATGCCCATGCACATGGTTTACCCCGCATATAGGTATGTTCAAAGCCAGCGCGATGGCTTTTGAGGCGCTGATACCCACTAACAGTGATCCTACCAGGCCCGGTCCTCGCGTGACCGCGCAAGCTTCCAGATCGCCGAAAGTTATCCCCGCCTCATTGACAGCGGCCTTCACCACTAATGAGATCGCTTCTGAATGCTTCCTGGACGCGATTTCCGGGACGACGCCCCCGAATTGAGCGTGATCCTTGATCTGGGAAACGACGACGTTCGATAGCACTGATTTGCCATCCCGTACAATTGACGCCGCAGTCTCATCGCAAGAGGTTTCTACACCGAGAATCAGCATGCCTTGTCTTGCCAGGCCTCTCTTGAAAGTCGATACACCAGACCCCAAGCCGTTGTGTCACTCAACCCTTTGGAGCGAGACCCTCCTGAACCACATGTCGACGTCGCGCCAGCTTCGGAATCGCTCGCTCACAGGCAAAGCCAGATGGCGATTCCACGGTTGCAGCATAAGCCCCACACCCAAGCCTAGCGAAAGATAGTCGAGCAAGTGCCTCGGGTCGTCTTCTATCATAAAATCGACTTTTTTCGCCTTCAAGTAATCCCTCTTGTCCCGGGTCCCTCCCACCACGATCAATTCAGGAACCGTAGGATTCCAAGGCAACGCCTCGAGGTGTTTCTGAGCTGTCCGTGGATCCGGTCTTCCGGTAATAAAAAGTAGAGGTCGTCGGGTCATTTGGTAAATTGTCGATAGCGCCTCGACTGCGCCCTCGTACGGTTGTATATGGGGTTCACTATACATCCGGTCCACGGCTTCTTTCAGGGTTAAGGGATCTAAACCCAATGGCTCAAGGTCCCATGATGAAAGATCGTCTGCAGTCAAGTTCCGCCCTTCCTTTGCGTTGATCGTCGCCAAAATAACCTCTATGGACCGAAGCACCACGCCATCAACGTCGAATGCAATCTTCATGCTGTCTCCATCTTAGCTCATAAGACCTTTCGCCTCGATTAACTGTGATAGGCAGCCGTTTCCCTGGCGGCGCACCCAGGCATCGAGGAGAACTACAAATCAGTAATACTCGCTCCCCTCTCCAGGGTACACGATTCGTTCCTCCTCTTCATCAGGATCAGAAAGGCTCCTCAAGGGAAGCGGCTGCTTCTCGGACCCCTCCTGCGCGGCAAGGCCAGGGGCCTTATCTTTGAATAAAGGATGTTTTCGTATATCTCTGCCAGGGACATTCCAACTAAATTCCAAGGCAATATTATTGGGGTCGAAAGAGTAAAAAGAGTAAATAAATCCATGATCCACCACCTCGGACGCCCAAAAGCCTGAGGTTGAGATAATCTTCTTAAGCTCCCAGAGCTCTTCTTCGCTCGAGACCCCAAACGCCAGATGATCGAACGCGGCTGGCCCTTTTACAGGAACCCCAGGATCTTTTTCGATAGCGGGCTCAACATGCGGCCATTCAAAAAAGGAGATCAAGTCGCTCTTGGAAACCTCGAAAAAATAGAGGCGATAGCCAGGCCTGCCCAGGGTCGTCACAAGGCGCATCCCAAGCACATCGCGCCAAAATCGTATCGTCGCGTCCATATCCCTGGTCACAAGCGCGACGTGGTGCACGCCAGTGAAGCTTATCAAGGGCGCCTCCTGTGGAATTGTCCTAAGGGCTGCCAAACGTCTTCAAAAAAATAACAACACCCTCTTCGGCAAGACTAACCCATCGCGCTGGAAAATCAAGATACTCACACCGACGAGAGATCGTTAGGATTCTGGAGTGCCCCCGCTTATTGGATTGCCAGGCAGCAATGCGTTAAAACGCTTGACATCATTTGTTAGAGAGTGTAGTGGTAACACTCTAGAACTCTTTCCATATTGCCGACCCGATTCCTTTTGTCGAGCGGCAGCCATCAAAGGCGCATCACGGGCGTGGTCGTAATCAGTTGGGATGGGAACGATGCTTTTGGTCATCATGTCGCAGCGTTGCTCATCACGCTGATGCGGATATTAGGGCGGGAACACAAGAAAGTCCGAGCATGAGACGCTCCATTCCCTGCCATGGGCGCTTGGAATACAAGAGCGATTGGCCTTATCGACGCAGCGTGATCGTTGGTGGCAGATGAAAACGCAATGGAATGCCCCCACGTCGGGCTGTCGATATGCTCAAAGACATCCTCAAAAGTAAGCGCTCAGAGATCCTTAAGAGTTGGTCTCAATACATCCGCGACACCTATCCCCCGGAAACCAGCAGATTCCTGCACAGTCAGCCTAATGAATTTGCCAACCCGGTGGGCGCGGCTATAGGCCGCGTCACAGATCAGTTGTTCGATTTTCTCGTGGAAAAGGACTTGCCGTGGGAAAAGGCCGCTCACGTTCTGGATGATGTGGTGAGACTGCGCGCTGTCCAAGAATTCAGCCCTTCTCATGCGGTGGGATTCATCTTTCTCTTAAAAAGGGCGGTTCGAAATGCCGTGCTTGGCGAGCTGCAGGCGAAGGAACTGTGGCCGGACTTGCTGGCCTTTGAATCAAAGGTTGATAACTTGGCATTGACCGCATTTGATCTCTACATGAAATGTCGGGAGAAGATTTACGAGCTCCGTGCAACGGAGATTCGTAATCGCACATCACGAATTTTGGAAAGAGCTTGTCAAAAGTATGGGATGCCTCGCGAGTGGTGATCCACGCGTGAGGCATCCCGGTGATATGGCAAAAAGAGCTGTATTATTAATCGAGGTGATGGTATGAACGCATGGTTTTCACTTTTCGCCACCCTGATCATCGTGGCCATACTTGCTCTGATCTCGTATGTAGGATCAGGTCCGGCTGGTTTGGGCGCCTTGTTCGGGGTCGTCATTCCCTACGTGGCCATGGCTATTTTTGTCATTGGAGTAATCTACAGGATTGTCCGCTGGGCGATGGTCCCAGTGCCGTTCCGCATTCCAACCACGTGCGGCCAGGCAAAATCCCTGCCGTGGATCAAGGCAGACAATCTTGAGAGTCCGTACAACACGTGGGGACTTATCGGCAGAATGGCTTTGGAAGTCCTGCTTTTCCGATCCTTGTTTCGGAACACAAAAGCGGAGCTTCGTGACGGCCCGAGAGTCACGTACGGTTCAGCTAAATGGCTGTGGCTGGCCGGCATTCTTTTTCACTACTCATTCCTCACAATCATTGTGCGGCATCTGCGGTTCTTCATCGAACCCGTGCCGCCCTTTGTGGAGCTTCTATCCAGCGTGGATGGCTTCTTCCAGATCCTCCTCCCCACTGTTTTCCTGACTGATGTGGCTCTGTTAGCCGGGGCTACCTACCTCTTTCTCCGGAGGGTCGCAATCCCGCAGGTGCGCTACATATCTCTCCCTGCCGATTATTTTCCTCTGTTTCTCATACTGGGTATCGCAATCTCGGGGCTCCTCATGCGGAACGTGTGGAAGGTAGATCTCTACAGTGTGAAGCAATTGGCAATGGGGCTGTTCACGCTGCATCCCATAGTTCCGACCGGCATCGGCCCTATCTTCTATGTGCATCTATTCCTGGTGAGCGTGCTCTTCGCATACTTCCCGTTTAGCAAGCTGATGCACGCCGGCGGGGTGTTCCTTAGCCCGACGAGAAACATGAGAAATGTGAATCGGAGCGAGAGATGGGTCAACCCATGGAATTATCCAGTAAAAGTCCATACGTACGAAGAATACGAGAATGAATTCCGAGCCAAGATGAAAGAGGCCGGAATCCCAGTGGATAAGGAGTAGCAATGTCACTAGAAAAACTACCGAATCCGCAGCAGCTCATGACCAATGTGAACCTGAAGCGGCTGCCCGAGACGCCGTGGATGGAGACGCCGACTGTTTTCAGGGACGGAACCTACAGCTATCCAGCAGCAGCAAAAAATCTCCGAATCCTGGATCTCGCCAATCCCAGAGCATGGTCACCCACCGACGAAGATTGGAAACTTCCCGACAATTGGCAGGAAATCATTCTGAAGGGCTTCAAAGAAAGACTAGAAAAGTTCCGATCTTTTAGGCTGTTCATGGACATCTGCGTCAGATGTGGGGCCTGCGCAGACAAGTGTCATTTTTTCATCGGATCAGGCGACCCCAAAAACATGCCTGTCTTGAGAGCAGAGCTCATTCGATCTGTATATCGAAAAGATTTCACGCTCCTTGGAAAGATGCTCGGCAAGTTCGGAGGAGGACGAGAGCTCACCATAGACGTGTTAAAAGAATGGTTTTACTATTTCTTCCAATGTACAGAATGCAGAAGGTGCTCTGTCTTTTGCCCCTATGGCATCGACACGGCGGAAGTAACCATGATCGGGCGGGAGCTGTTGAACCTCGTCGGACTGAACATCAACTGGGTCATCGAACCGGTAGCGAACTGCTTCCGAACGGGCAATCACCTGGGGATACCGCCCCATGGCCTTGTGGACATGTGGGAATTCATGACCGATGATATTGAGAGTATCACCGGTATTCACATTGATTTGCCCATCAACAAAAAAGGCGCGGAAATCCTCTTCGTAACGCCTTCAGGAGATTACTTTGCCGACCCTGGAACCTACACCTGCATGGGTTATATGATGCTCTTCCACGAACTCGGGCTAGATTACACGTGGAGCACGTATGCGTCCGAAGGCGGAAATTTTGGCCTTTTCACTTCGCACGAGATGATCAAACGCCTCAATGCCAAGATTTACGCAGAGGCAAAACGGCTTAAGGTCAAATGGATCCTCGGAGGGGAATGCGGCCACATGTGGCGGGTCATGCATCAATACATGGAAACCATGAACGGACCAGCCGACTTTCTCGAAGAACCCGTATCGCCCATCACAGGGACAAAGTTCGAAAACGCAAAACAGACCAAAATGGTTCATATCACCGAGTTTACCTCGGATCTGATCAAGCACAACAAGCTCAAACTTGACCCCAGCCGAAATGACAAGTTCAGGGTGACATATCATGATTCGTGTAATCCGGCTCGTGCTGCCGGCCTCCTCGAAGAGCCCAGATATGTTATCAGACATGTCTGCAACAACTTCTTCGAGATGCCTGAGAACACCATCAGGGAGCAGACCTACTGTTGTGGGGGCGGGGCTGGGCTTGGCAACGACGAGAACATGGACATGAGAATGAGAGGCGGTTTTCCGCGAGCCAACGCAGTCAGGCATGTGCGAGATAAGCACGGAGTGAATAGACTCCTCTGCATGTGCGCCATCGATCGAGCTACGCTAAGTACACTTATGGAATATTGGGTTCCAGAGGTCGAAGTGGGCGGGATCCATGAACTGCTGGCGAATGCCCTTATTATGAAAGGCGAAAAAGAGCGGACCCTCGATCTGCGTGGAGAACCCCTGAGAGAAGACGCAGAGGAGGAAGACTGATGTATAACGCTGGCAAGATAATCATAGGGATTCTGATATTCTTGGTGTTGGTCACATACCCGTTTTGGCGGAACGCAGGGAAGGCAGCAGCGCCTCCCAAACTGGAAGTGGGAACCCAAGAAAAACAGTGCGTCGAGTCAACTGCGTACATGAAGTCTTCTCACATGATTTTGCTCGATCAGTGGCGGGACGACGTTGTCCGAAATGGGAAGAGAATTTACACCAACTCTTCGGGGAAACAGTTTGTGATGAGCCTGCAAAACACGTGTACAAAATGCCATGCGAAGAAAACACAGTTTTGCGACAGATGCCATAACTACGTTAATGCAGACCCGAATTGTTGGAATTGCCACCTTCCGCCAAAAGAGCAGGACCAAAAGGCCGCAAGGAGTGATCAATAATGGACAGTTCAAGAAGATTTTTTCTCAAGATTGCAGGCCTGTCAGTGATCGGTATCGGCGCCAAACCAATCACCGACGCGTTGGCGCAGGGTGCGAAACCCAAAACAGAACCTGATCCGAAGGCCCTTGTCGGCAAGAGATGGGCTATGGTGATTGACCATAAAAAGTGCCTCAACGCAAAAGAGGGGTGTAAAGATTGCGTCACCGCCTGTCATCAGGTTCACAATGTTCCTGACTTTGGCAACTCTAAAGACGAAATCAAGTGGATCTGGCAGACCTCTTTTGAACATGCGTTTCCAGGAGACGACAACCCATATATCAACGAGTACATTAAGGAAGGGCTCAAAAATCTCCCGATCATGGTCCTTTGCAACCACTGCGACAATCCTCCATGCGTGAGGGTGTGCCCGGTGAAGGCCACCTTTAAGAGGGCCGATGGAGTAGTGATGATGGATTATCACCGCTGCATCGGTTGCAGATTCTGCATGGCTGCATGCCCCTACGGCGCCCGAAATCTCAACTGGCGAGATCCGAGGCCGTTCATAAAGACTCAGCTCAATCCGGAATATCCCACCAGGATGAGAGGCGTGGTTGAAAAGTGCAACTTCTGCGAAGAACGGCTGGCCGTAGGACGCCAGCCGGCTTGTGTGGAGGCCTGTAAAGAAAAGGCCCTCATCTTCGGAGACCTGAGCGATCCCAAGTCAGAGATTCGAGAAGTCTTGAGACGAAACATGACCGTGCAACGCAAGTCCCATCTGGGGACGCGGCCGCAGGTCTATTACATCTTGTGAGGTTGCGATGCTTGAAAAGGCTCTTAGAGGAAATAGAGGCTATTTCATCTGGATAGTTTTCCTGCTCATATTGATTGGGATAGGTTTCCAGTTTTACCTGCGGCAGTTGGCCTATGGTTTGGGGATCACAGGAATGAGCCGGGACGTATCGTGGGGAATTTATATCGGGCAGTTCACCTTCTTGGTCGGCGTGGCAGCGTCCGCGGTGATGCTAGTGCTCCCGTATTATCTCCACAACTACAAAGTCTTCGGCAAGATAACC
>CAYRVH010000035.1:5177-16841 GCA_964427855.1 uncultured Syntrophaceae bacterium | reverse complement strand
ATATTGGGTGAGTTTTTGGCCGTCGCATCTGTCACCATGTGTCTTACATTCATCATTGTGGACCTTGGGCAGCCTTCTCGGGCATTCAATGTGCTCCTCTACCCAACGCCGAATTCAGTTCTATTTTGGGACATGATAGTGCTCAACGGCTATTTATTCCTAAACATCATTATAGGATGGACAGTGCTGGGAGCAGAGGCTAAAGGCGCGCCGCCGCCTAAGTGGGTCAAGCCGCTCATATACCTTTCAATCCCTTGGGCTATCAGCATCCATACAGTGACAGCGTTCTTGTATGCCGGCTTACCAGGTCGGGGGTTCTGGCTTACTGCTATCATGGCCCCTCGCTTCTTGGGATCAGCGTTCGCGTCAGGCCCATCGCTGCTCATTCTCTTCTGTCTTTTCCTGCGAAAATACACGAAATTCGACGCGGGATGGGAAGCCGTCCAAACCTTGGCGAAGATAGTAACGTACGCAATGATAGTCAGCGTATTCTTTGTATTGTGTGAATTGTTCACCGTATATTACAGCCAGATCCCAGAGCATACGTATCATTTTACATACTTGTTCGTGGGACTGCATGGGCATAGCGGGCTCGTGCCGTGGATGTGGATTTGCGTGGTATTGGCTTTCATCGCCATCGCACTTCTCATCAATCCCAAGACCAGAAACAATGAGACGACCCTCCCCATCGCGTGCGCGGCCGTATTTGCGAGCCTGTGGATCGAGAAGGGTATTACCTTGGTGTTAACTGGATACATTCCATCACCGTTGGAGACAATCACTGAGTATCTTCCCACAATACCGGAAATGGGTATCACTCTAGGAGTGTGGGCTCTGGGATTCTTTATACTCTCGATCCTATACAAAGTAGCAGTGACCGTGAAACAGGAACTGACCGCCTAGCGATGAAATGAATGCGGAACAGCGTGGCACCCCGCGGGCGTACGCTGTTCCCCATACTTGCCACTCGCCACTCGATTTTTTCGCAAAGCTCCTGAATCGTCCACCGTTGATCACTTAAAACTTTTGTCCCTGAAAATCGCAAATTCGGCGCGCATGTCTCTGGTCGGTAAACCTGGGTTGCGCATGCTTAGTATTTTTGCGCTCCTGGCAATAACGAGAAGGTTGTTGCATCGTTGTTGCGAACGAAGCCAATCAATCACGTCACAAATTCCGAGAGAGAGACCACAATGGCAGCTTAGAGGACATTTTTGGGCTTGAGGCGGTAAGATCGCCTTTTTTTGGAATGCACCCATTTTTGGTCTTGCCTTCTGGCGCATTTCAGGAGAATATATACGTTTAACACTCACATCCCCTCTAGGTCGGGTCTTGCAGGGCAAGTCCTGGGGATGGACGAAAAACCCGAAAAAGGAGTAGCGTTCATTGTCTCTGATCACTATGAAACAATTGCTTGAGGCTGGCGTCCATTTCGGACACCAGACACGGAGATGGAACCCCAAGATGAAACCATACATTTTTGGGGCGCGTAATGGAATTTATATTATTGACTTGCAGAAAACTGTTCGACTTTTCAAACGGGCGTACACCTTTGTCCAAGATACCGTGGCCGAGGGGGGATCTATTCTCTTTGTGGGCACAAAAAAACAAGCCCAGGATGCGATTTACGAAGAGGCGACGCGTTGCGGACAGTTTTACGTAAACAACAGATGGCTCGGCGGCATGCTCACCAATTTCAGCACCATCCGCCAGAGTATAGAACGGCTCAATCAAATCTCAGCCATTCTCGAGAGACCGGAGCAAACGAGTTTCACCAAGAAAGAACTCGTCAATTTCCGCCGACTTCATGAAAAATTGAATAGAAACCTTCAGGGTATTCGGGAAATGCGCAAGCGCCCTGCTGCGGTATTTATAGTGGACCCCAAGAAGGAAAATATCGCGGTGAAAGAAGCGCGAAAGCTTGCAATCCCCATTGTTGCCATCGTTGACTCAAATTGTGATCCCGACGAGATTGACTATGTCATTCCCGGAAATGACGACGCTATTCGAGCCATAAGGCTGTTTGCCGCCCGCATAGCAGATGCGTGCATCGAGGGAAGAGCTCTTTACGAAGCCTCGCTCCAAGAAGACGCAGGTGAGGCGACTTTTGAGCATCCAAAAGTTGCGGCAGGGCTGGCTGCGGAAACCGCTTTAGAAGAGCATGACGAGGGCATAGAAGAAGGCGCGGAAACCGAGGCGGATGAGGAGGCGGAGGAGTCCGAAGAAGCTCTCGCTTAATACATGGCGCCGCTCAAAGCGTTAGGCGAGACAGCTTCTCCTCGAATGGGAGAAGAAGAATAATTTTAACAACCTGCTGTGAGATGGGCCCCGCCCATACGTCGCGAAACAGAGGAGATATCGCAATGCAAATTACTGCCGCTCTTGTGAAAGAGTTGAGAGAAAAAACCGGGCTGGGAATGATGGACTGCAAAAACGCCCTGTTGGAAACTAATGGCGACCTAGAGAAGGCAGTCGAATATCTGAGAAAAAAAGGGGCGCTCAAAGCTGCGAAGCGCGAAGGTCGGGCCACCACCGAGGGACGCATTGGCTCTTACATCCACATGACGGGTAAGATTGGGGTGCTCGTTGAGCTGAACTGTGAAAGCGATTTTGTGGCTAAAACAGAGCAGTTTGGAGAGCTTCTCAAAGATCTCTGCATGCAAATAGCAGCAAGCGCGCCGAAATGGGTCTCGGCTTCAGATGTGCCTCAGGAGGTATTACAGAAGGAGAAGGAAATCTACTTAGCCCAGGCGAAGGAGTCTGGCAAGCCCGAGAAAATTCTCGAAAAGATAGCCGAGGGCAAAGTTCAGAAATTTTACACGGAGGTCTGCCTCCTGAATCAGCCCTTCGTAAAGGACCCCGACAAGTCTGTGGCAGATGTAATCAAAGAGAAAATCGCCCAGCTTGGGGAAAATATCACAGTCGGCCGCTTTGTGCGCTTTCAACTTGGAAGCGATTAATCTTGTGAGATGAGACAGCCAGGAGGATACAAAAGGGCGCTCATAAAGATATCCGGCGAGGCCTTAGCGGGAGACAAACGGTTCGGGTTTGACAAAGACAGTTTTTTCAGGATTGCGGCTGAAATTGCGTCAGCTCGCCTCAGAATGATTGACATAGGACTCGTGCTGGGCGGGGGCAATATATTTCGAGGTATTTCGGCAGCCGAATTGCATATTCCTGAGCTTCTGGGAGACCACGTGGGCATGCTCGCGACTGTATTAAATGCGCTCGTCATGAAATCTGCCCTGGAGAAGTGTGGCGTCTCCGCTCGGGTGCTGAGTTCATTCCAGGTCGGGGGATTCGTGGAGCCGTTTGAAATGGAGAGAGCCAACGCATATCTATCAAATGGGGCTGTGCTCGTTTTTGCCGGGGGCACAGGTAATCCTTGTTTTACCACTGACTCAGCCGCTGCTTTGCGGGCCGTACAGATCGGCGCACAAGTGATGATCAAGGCCACCCAAGTTGACGGACTGTTCGAAAAGGACCCCAAAGAGTTCCCTGATGCTTCTTTTTTTCATCGCATCACACCGGAAGAAGTCCTGGCTCGAGGACTGAGATGTATGGATGCCGCCAGCACAGAAATCCTCGGGCGAAACAAAATTCCTGTCATCGTGTTGAATCTTCACAAAGAGGGCAACATTCTCAAAGCCCTGGCAGGCGAGCCCGTGGGTACACTGGTTGCCGCGTCAGAATCTTAGTTCATTGAGGTTAGTATGATTGACGACATACATGACGAAATGAAAGCCGCCATGGACAAATCCGTCGAGGCCCTCGAGAGAGAATTGAGACGCATAAGGACCGGTAGAGCCTCTCTGGCGTTATTGGATGGGATTGCGGCTGACTACTACGGGACGCCCACGCCTATCAATCAGCTCGCCACTTTGTCAATTCCGGAGCCGAGACAAATAGTCATCCAACCGTGGGACTCCAAGGCCATTCCAGACATCGAGAAAGCTATCCTGCGCTCGGAGCTGGGATTGACCCCAATGAATGACGGAAAGCTCATACGCATTTCGCTGCCTCCGTTGACCGCACAGAGGAGGAAAGAACTCGTACGCGTCGTCAAGAAGATGGGTGAAGAATTCAAAGTTCAAATCCGCAACCATAGAAGAGACGCAAATGAAATGCTGAAAGAAATGAAGAAGGGTAAGGACATTTCAGAAGACGATCTGCACAAGGCGCAAGAAAGGGTGCAGAAGACTACTGACAATATGATTGCCCATATAGACGCGATCGTAAACGAGAAGGAAGCCGAGATAATGGAAGTATAGGGCCCAGCAGGTGAGGTTGCTGGCAGCGTGTGAAAGTCGGCTGCGATGGCGGGGATCAGAGAGTCATCTCTGAGCGACAGTGCGCGTACCCCGCGTCCAACTCACAAAATGAGGCGAAAGTTCTTTTTGGTGTTGCGGAATAACCACTGAGACGTAGTGAGGAGCGACAAGAGTGAAGGTTGATTCGGAAATGACCGTTGCGGGTGGTCCAAGGCACGTAGCCATTATAATGGACGGTAATGGCCGATGGGCTTCGCAGCGGCGTCTCCCGCGACTGGAAGGCCACCGACAAGGGGCCAAAGCGGTGCGTCGAACAGTCGAGTTCTGTCGAAGGTTCGGCATTCAATACCTTACCTTGTACGCCTTCTCGACAGAAAACTGGCAGCGCCCAAAAAAAGAAGTCAGCGGACTCATGAAGTTATTGTCCCAATTCATTGACTCCGAACTGGATGAGATCCACGCAAATGGCATACGTTTCATGACCATAGGGGACATGAGCCGGTTGCCGCCTAACCTCATCGCAAAGATTGAACGCGCAAAGGCGAGAACGCGAGAAAACACCAACATGAGCCTGATCGTAGCCCTTTCATACGGCGGCCGACAAGAGATCGTGAATGCTGCACTGAAATTGGCAACGAAACTCCAAGGTGCGGAGCTGCGCGTCGAACACGTTGATGAACACGTCTTTTCGGCACTTCTCGATACCAGCGACATCCCAGACCCCGACCTCTTGATACGAACGGGCGGGGAAGTGCGGGTAAGCAATTTCTTGTTGTGGCAGCTCGCATACACTGAACTCTACTTTACCCCAATCCTTTGGCCTGACTTCGACGAAAAGGCTCTCTCGCAAGCCCTAGACGAATTCGGTAGTCGTCAACGACGTTTTGGGACGATCCCCGATCAGGCAGACGGCGCAGAAAAGACTTCTGAAGATGTAAGCAACATGCCATGCTGTCAACGCGTATCTTCTCCGCTATAGTAGCCATACTTATCATCGTACCCATTTTGTTATGGGGAGGCGTCTTTGGCGTCTCTGTGCTGGTGTTGGTACTGGCGAGCCTCGGCGTGTGGGAGCTGTCGGTCAAACTCTCCGCACTAAATGCCCCACCGTCTAAATATTTACTGATGGGTATTAATGGCATCTTCCTCATTGCGGCGGCCTTGTTGCCGCTTCATGCCGCGCCTCCTCTCATTGTAGCCCTGCCTCTCGTAGTGCTCTTTTCACATCTCTTATTGTTCAATGTCATTGAGGATACCGTTAACTCGGTCTCTCAGAGCATCTTTGTCCTTGCCTACGTGACGGCGCCGCTTGGTCACGCGATCTTGCTCGGCCGTCTTCCCTGGGGTTCGGCCTGGATTTTCCTCGTTCTTATTGTGATTTCTCTCGGAGATGCGGGGGCCTATTTCGCCGGTCGGTACCTTGGAACCCATCACTTCTCCACACGCGTAAGCCCCAAAAAAACCGTTGAGGGCTTGATAGGCGGCGTCGTTGGCAACTTTCTCGGTATGTTCATCGCCAAAGTATGCTGTCCTGGTATGGCTCCCCTCACGCAGCTCGCGTATTTGACGCTCGTCATGGCTGTAGTGGGACCCATTGGGGATTTGATGGCCTCTGCTCTTAAGCGGCGGCTGGGCATAAAGGATTTCGGATCCATCATGCCTGGACACGGAGGGCTTCTGGACAGGGCAGACAGCCTCATCCCTTCGTTTCCTGCAGTCTATTACATTCTTGTTCTCGCTTACTCGACGGTGGCTGAATGAAAAAAATAGCTATTTTGGGCTCGACCGGATCCATAGGCGTTCAAACCCTGGATGTCGTACGCTGCCATCCTGATCTCTTTGAAATAGTAGGATTGGCAGCAGGCCGCAATCTTGAGCTTTTGGAAGCTCAAACGAGGGAATTCAACCCCGCAATTGTCTCTTGTTGGTTGGACCAAGACTTGCTTGAACTGAAACGTCGAGTTTCTGATATGAAATTTAGCCCGCGTTTCGTGGCAGGATCAGACGGCGCGCAGGTGGTGGCTACATGGGGAGATTGCGACCTAGTGGTTTCTGGGCTGCCCGGAAGCATAGGGTTGCGGCCCTCATTCGCCGCGGTGGAGGCGGGGAAAGACGTAGCACTTGCCACGAAAGAGGTGCTCGTCATGGCCGGCGAGCTCTTCATGAACTCTGTTGCGTCTCGCGGGATCCGCGTACTGCCCGTGGATTCGGAGCAATCCGCAATATTTCAGTGTCTGCAGGGGAACAAAGACGAGAAGGTTCGCAGAATCATCCTTACGGCTTCTGGGGGGCCTTTTCGCGACCTGGCCCCACATGAAATGAACGCGATCACTGTGGAAATGGCTCTGCGTCACCCCCGTTGGAGGATGGGGCCCAAGGTCACCATCGATTCAGCCACTCTGATGAACAAGGGACTGGAGGTGATTGAAGCCCGGTGGCTCTTCAATGTGAAACCCTCGGAGATCGAAGTAGTGGTACACCCGGAGAGTATTATTCACTCCATGGTGGAATTCCAAGACGGCGCCTTGATCGCCCAGTTGGGCGATGCAGACATGCGCATTCCCATCAGCTACGCGCTCGCCTATCCAAACAGGATATCCTCGGGCGCAGAACATCTCCACTTCCCGTCGGTAAGGCAGATGACCTTCATGGAACCAGATACCCACAAGTTTCCGCTGCTGGCTGCAGCCTATCAGGTCTTACGGGACCCTAACCCTTCCAGCGCCGTGGTCTTGAACGCAGCGGATGAGGTCGCCGTTGAGCTTTTCCTGAACCGCCAAATACCGTTCGACGCCATCAGCTCTATCGTTATGGACGCCTTGGACAACACTGCGCCGGTTCCGGTTCGCACCATCGGCGAGATCGAGGCGCTTCATGAACAAGTTGTCAAAAAAGTTCGTGAAAGGTGGCAGAGCCCAAAGGTGTATCATTGAAAGATTCTTGAGTGCTTTGCCCCCATGTGAACATCGATCTCCTGCGTCATCCATGGCTGCGCGAAAACAATACGATATTATCATTGCCAAACCCGTCAGTCGTCGGCGGTAAAAGGGTTGAGCGCCATACGGCACGTGCAATTTCCCTCATCTCCGCTGTTCCATTTATTGATCAAGGATTTCAGTTGACTTCGATCCAGCCCCAATAGCCCTTTTACCTCTCCCTGGCTCATCAGCCTCATCTTGTAGGCAAAAAAGACTGCTTCTTCGAGCAAAGCCGGGGTATAGGGGAGCCTTTCGGAGAGAAGGCCCTTGCTTTCAAGGAGATTCAAGACAGATTCATAGGCCTCCGAATCCCGCTTGGTATTCCTTTGTGGCATCCTTCGACCTCTCCTCAAGAAAGAGTGTCTGGCGCGACCATTCAAACGTAGGATCGCATCCTGGTGACTGAGACTCATCCGTGTTATATATTATACAATTATACGAGTGATATGAGTAGAAAAGGGACGAGGAGACACTATGTGCGAATCAAATGCATACGTTCGTAAGGACGGCAGCGAAAAATTGATCATGGAAAGCGTCGGCAACGTCACGTTCCAGGGCGATTTCGTGTCTCTGAAAAGCATCTTTGGGGAGGAGACGCGGCTCAAAGGGAGGTTAATCGAACTAAACCTCATCGGGCACCGCATCCTTTTGGAATCCGAGGAAGAAACATGAGAGTCCTGCACGACGGCCTCCCGCGTCAGAAAATCGTTAGCCCGCGGCCTCTCGATGGTTTGCTCTTGACACCTGTTTCATGGCTTTGATAAATCCAAAGCCATAAAAGGCCGTCTGAGACAACCCGTTCATCAGTGAGGTCGCAAGAAAATGTCGTCCATGGAGGCTGTTATAGTACTCAACGCAGGCTACGAGTTCATTGGCCTGATTTCTTGGCAACGGGCCATGGTGCTCTTGTTCAACGGAAAAGTCGAAGTCGTCAAGCATTCTGACCGCATCGTTAGAACCGTGAAAGAGACCTTCCGTGTTCCCGCCATCGTACGACTCTATAAGTTCATACGCCAAATTTACAAGCGGGAAGTCCCCTTTTCCCGCAAAAACATCTTGGTGCGAGATTGTAACACATGCCAGTATTGCGGACGAGAATTTCCACCCTGTGATCTCACCGTCGATCACGTGGTGCCAAAGGTACAAGGCGGCGATAATAATTGGTCGAACGTAGTAACGAGCTGTAAAGCGTGCAACATACGAAAAGGGGGCATGACGCCGCGACAGGCTGGCATGCGCCTTATCCGTCAGCCGTTCAAACCCACTATTATGGAGTTTATCAATCTCTATCTCAAGAAAAGGTTCGGGGTTGACCTCACGGAGCTGCTGCAATTGTAACAATGCCGCGTAGGCAGACGCAGGCAGACCGCCGATCACAAATTTGCCCTCACCAGTGACGAGCGAGTTTCAAAAAAATACTTGTGGCGCTTCTCAGTCAAAAAAACAGAACTTTTTTGTTGACACTCCCCCCGTGTATGGTAAGAGAGTCACATTCTCAACACTTATTCCATCCCAGTGGAACACACGTAAACGGCCATTTAGATGCCGTTTTCGTGCTTTAGGAGGGGCGTTCCCCGGACTTGACTCTTGCGGAACACGTTGCACATACCGACGCGAGCAACGCACGCGTCAGAAAAACGCCAACCTCAGGGAATGAACTAATGCGGCTCAGAAAAAATGTCAATAGTTTTTTTAATTTTACAGCTACTTGTTGCCTTTTCAGAGAATACAACTTATGTAAACCTCATGTAATACAAGAGCATCTTCCACAATCATCAATTCCACTCTGACAAAAGCACGATTCCCATGAATAGCAACATGCCACCTTACGCCTATGAAAATGTCGTCCGAGCAACCAAAGGACCTTTTTCTAGGAGGTGGAGGTATCTCTTGGCTGCGACGGTCATCCTTCAGTTCTCTCTGATCATCAACTCGTCGTGGCGTGCTCAGCCGGATGCCGCTCTCTACGTCGAATTAGGCGAGTCGCTCGCTGCGGGTCGCGGGTATGTGTTCAACAATGAACTTCACACGTACGTGCCTCCTGCGTATCCCGCACTTATAGGCATTCTCAATGTGGTGGCGGGGAGAAACCTACTTTTCTATCGCGTACTCATGAGTGTCTTGGGGCTAATAACCGGCCTGCTCGCTTACATACTCATTCGACGACTGTGTGGGAGCGAAACCTCCTTGTTGCTGGGCGGTTTTTGCATGACCAGTCATGTTCTCTTGGAAAATTCTACCATTACGTGCTCGGACACGTTTTTCGCATTTTCCGTCTTGTTGGCTCTCCACGTGCTGCTTTCTGTGGGCGCAAGCGGGAGACGCCTGTGGGTGATTAAGACAGCGGTCTGTGGCCTTGTGGCAGGATTGCCGGGCCTTGTCCGCGTAAACGGCTGGGGCATAGCCCCGGCGCTCGCCTTTTATGTCGCTCACACCACCCGCGATGCTCCTCTTCCGCCTCGTGCTATACAACTCGCGGTTTTCTTGGGCGCCGCTGCGGCGCCCACTCTGGCATGGGAGTATTACAAAAGTTCTTTTCCAAGGTCGTGCAGCGAGGGGACGTACCTGAACGCGGTGTGCGGGAGAGATATCTCTACTCACATGTCGGTGATGTTCAACTCACTGGAGGATTATGCCCATGAGATCACGTATGCCTGCACAGGGATCTCCATAAAAACAAGCGTGTTGGAATTCATCATACCCCTGCTCATCCTCGTTGGCCTATTGCGACTTATGCGGCGGGGAGAAAGGCTCTTTGGGCCGCTTGTACTTATTCAGATGGCTGGACTTAGCTTAAGTCCCGCAGGCAGTCGTTATCTCATTGCACTGTTGCCAGGCTTTGCCATCTTCATAGTGGAAGGCGTTGTCTTTGTGACCGAGGTTTTGTCTAAGAGAGTGCGTGGTTTGGCATCGCCTCTGCCTGCGGAAAATAGAGTGGCACCTGTCCTCTTCCTGGCGTTAATGGTACTGAACGCGGGTGCAAACATGCTCACAGTAATTCAGGCTCGTTCGGCGTTGGAACCAAACGGCGCCGAATCGTACCGCGACCAACCGTTCTTTAAGGCGAGTCGATGGCTCAGGGAGCACGCCCACGAAGGCCCGGTGCTGACCATGCATCCTCGCGTCATTCGCTATCTCTCCGGTCTGCCTACCATCGAGCTTGTACGGTCTGGCGTTCCAGAAAACGAGGCATTCATCGAATCCCCGGATGAGATCGCACGGCTCATTGCCGCCCAGAGGCCACGCTATCTTTTTTCCGATGCTAAGAATAATATTATGCATACGCGCGTGGCCGAGGCGCTTGAAAAAATGGGAGCCACGCTCCAAGAAATTCCCAACATTGACCCGGGCCATCGCTTTGCGTTATGGGAAATTCTCTATCCTTAAGACCAAGTAAGGGGCTCTGTCTTGCCAACCCCTATACCACAGACGACTCTCATGCCTAGTTCGCGCTTTCATCGACGAGCGCTTTTTCTAACGAAGATGGCGTCTGCGCTTATCCCATTTGCCGTGAGCGTCCTCATTTTTTTGATGGCGTATAACAACAGCGACGAGGGTAAACTCATACTCGGGATTTTGGCCGCTGCCAACCTCTTCGCATGGATGCTCCCCACGAAATGGTTTTCTCCCTATATCAATGTCATGTGGCTGAGATTGGGTTCTTTGTACACTGCTGTCATATTTGCGTCGTGGCTTGCCCTTGAACTGCTTTTTCCTTCTCTGTTGCGTGCGGATTATACCCAGCTCATGGATCTGACCAAGGCCCTTAGAGGTAATGAGTTCGTTCCTGCATCGGCCGTAGATATGGTTTTTGAAAATGAAGACCAAGAAATTCATTTCACGAGGCCGCCCGCGACATTGGGCCAAACTCGCCGTGTAAGCTGGCACCGACCAGGGGAACCTTTCCACTATCTCGGCTATGATCCAAATTCCGGCAAGACGTATCTGAATCGCTTTTTCTGGAACAGTCGGGGATATTTCGACCATGACCGTTCTTTTGGGAAGCCAGCCAATACCAAGAGAGTGGTCGTCATCGGCGATTCATACGTCGAGGCTGTGCAAGCGCCCTTGACGCAGACCTTTCACAAACGTATGGAGGCATCCTTAAACGCCGACCCTGGACTTACGACAGGCACTGCATTTCAGGTTATTGCGCTGGGTAATTCCGGCACTGGGCAAGCGACCAATCTGCGCGTGCTTCAGGATGAGGGATTGGCCTACCAGCCTGATGTCGTCATCTTTACGTTGTGCAGCAACGACTTCTGCGACGATGATCCAGCGCTCAAGCGGCAGTTGGTGCTCGCTTCGGGGGAATTCGGCCCCGTTGAGAGGGGATTGGTTCGGCGCGGCCTTATGGCTACCGTCTTTGCGGCGCGCCGCCTCCAAAGTGTGTGGAGCAGTCGCATTACTGTCTCCCC
>CAYRVH010000035.1:248-5167 GCA_964427855.1 uncultured Syntrophaceae bacterium | reverse complement strand
AGCTATTGCAGTGGTCCTCCGATCACCTCCCCGTAGTAGATACTGCATGGCAGAGAACGCTGAAGTATGTGAATCAGGCAAAGATGGTGTGCGACCGAGCAGGCGTCGGCTTTGTCCTCGTCTACTTGGGCGCAGAGATTGAGGTACATCATCGCGTCGCGCCGGATGCGGCGTTGAACGCCTTACGTAGAATGGGGAGCATGCATTCGGGCATCGCCTGGGACATGGAGCGATCGGTCAAACGCGTCAAGAGTGATTGCGATGAACAGGACATCTGGTTTGTCTCTCTTCTCGAACCGCTGGCCCAAGCGCAAGCGCAAACCAGGCAGCGAGTATTCAGCGACCACTACACCATGTTTGGTCACAAGGTCGCCGGCGATGTTCTTGCCTGCGTCGCACGGAAATGTTTGATCGACGACGCGGTTCATGATTTCCAGGAGTGTCTGAAAATAGGCCTTCTCCAATAGAGAGTTCTTTTGCGGTGCGCGATGGACTGAGAGGTGGCTTGTTTAACCGAGGAAATGAAGAAATCCTATGGATGTAATAGGCTTCGGCTCACTCAATATCGATGAATTCTGGGAAGTCCCGCAAGAGTTGTTGGACGCGCGGGGCCTTGAGATCGGCCGCGAGTATGTTCGTGACGTTGCGTGGTTCAATAATTTTTATCCCATCTTAAAGGTTCGAGGCATACTCAAAGGCGTCGGGCCTGGTGGCTCCGCTGCCAATATGATAGCGGCCCTCAAAAGGATGGGCTTTACTACGGGCTTTATAGGCGCGGCCGGCAAAGCAGATGCAAAACAACTCTGCCTCCATGAGCTCGGATCGCCTTCGGGCCTGCGCATCCTTTTCACGGACTTGCCTTCAGGAAGGTGTTTGGCCCTTTTGTCCCGGGAAGACCGCCATAGGGACCGCGCCCTTGTGATACTGCCCAACGCCAACAATTTGGCCGGATCAGAAGGGATGGACGCCGGCTTTGTCTCCAAATTTCGATGTCTTCACATAACCTCTTTTGTGTCGAAATCCCCTTTGATGAGCCAGATCAACCTCTTGAAACAACTTGAAGGCAAAGTCCAGGTCAGCTTCGACCCCGGACCAATCTATTGTCAGCTGGGCGTCGATGTCCTCAGCCCTATCCTCCAGTCAACCAACATTTTGTTTGTCACAGACGAGGAACTTGCATTACTCTCTGGAATGAACGACACCGGGAGGGGCTTGAGCAAACTCGTGAACCTCGGCATTCGTACAGTCGTCATCAAAAAAGGTTCAGCGGGGCTCCACGTTTTTTCCGAGGACAGGAATATCCTGAAAGCCCCTCCGGCGCCGGCGCGTATTGTTGACCGCACTGGCGCCGGTGATGTTGCTGCTGCGGGGTTTGTGGCAGGCTTACTGGTGGGAGCAGACCTCGAGGTGTGCGTGGACCTTGCACTGGCCGCGGCGTCGAAGAGTGTTCAAGGATACGGCAGGAGCGCTTATCCTGACGAAACCATCGTTCGCGAGATTCTGGAGATAAGTCGCAGCACCTCTCAAAATTGTTCGGCCTCATAGGGCAGATGGACGCTGTTGGGAATCGACAATAGGGTGTCCCAGGGATGCGCTCCCTTTAATGTTCGTGACAACAATGGCCACCACAAATCACCGACGGTGCCTTTGTGGCCGAAGGTTCAGGAGGGTAAGAACATGGCGAAAACCTTACCAGGCGTCTTTATCACTGATTGTGAAGGACCTATCACTAAAAACGATAACGCTGCAGAACTCGCGGAAGCCTTTATCCCCAAAGGCGATGTATTTTTCTCCAAACTTAGTCTGTACGACGATTATCTTGCAGAGGTCGCACGCAAGCCCGGTTACAAAGCAGGAGACACGCTCCGGCTCCTTATTCCGTTCCTCAAGGCCTTCGGCCTCGATAACGGCAGTATGATAAAGTTCTCTCGAAGAAACATTCAAATCATTCCCGATGCCGATGAAACGTTGCGGCAGATAATGGCCTGGGCGCCTGCCTACATCGTAAGTACCAGCTACTCCCCCTATATTATGGCGGTGTGCGACGCGATTGGTTTTCCCTTCTTAAACACTTTTTCAACAGCAGTAAATCTGGACAAGTACGCCCTTTCCAACGAGGAGAAAGAAATAGTTAGGTCTTTTCATCGTCGGATACTCGCGCTGCCGTTATTTTCCATGCCTGCGAGCACCCGCAAGGAGGACCTCGATCAAGACGTGCAGAGCGCAATACGTGAAATGGATAACATCTTTTGGGTGGAGCTGCCGAGGCTCAACATCTATCGGTTGGTGCGAGAGGTCAATCCTGTGGGTGGACATGAAAAGGCGGCGGCTGTTGACCGCGTGGTGAATAGCCTCGGGATTTCGCTCGACATGGTCCTGTATGTCGGCGACAGTATAACAGATGTCCAAGTGTTCAGGAGAGTGAGAGATGGAAATGGCTTTGCCGTGTCCTTCAACGGAAACGACTGGGCTGTGAAGGAAGCTTCGTATGCGGTCACTGCGCGGACAGCCCTGCCCATACGTTGGCTGGCTGAGGTATTCTTTACGCGCGGCCGTGGCGCGCTGGAAGACCTCCTGATGACTCACCTCTCGCGTGAGAATCTGGCCCAGGTCTCTGACTTGAGTTGCCGGGTCCGAAAATCAGTGAGAACCGAGAAAATAGGCGCCCTGGGTTGATAACCATCCTCGCTACCACAGATAAGGTACGAAGCGCCAGGTACGGCGCATATAGTCCTCGTAGTCTGGGTAATGATCCGCGAGAATCCGCTCCTCACGAATCGATTTGATGACATATAATACAGAAAAGGCCACCCAAAGCGGCGCGGAGACGAGGCTGCTAAAGAACAACCAGTAACCTGCGAAAATCAGTATGGCTGCCACATACATCGGATGGCGCACCTTGGAATACACGCCTGTCGTCACTAGCGTGCCGCTGCGTCTGGGGGCGGCAAAGACTCTAAAATTTCTTCCTAAGGCGCGGAAACTCAACCAGCCAAGAATCAACCCCCCAATTCCTATCACAAGCGCGACGATCCTTTGAACGTTGGAAACCTGCGGGTGACGTATCCAATTCTCAACTGGTGCGATGACGAGGATACAAAACTGCAGCGTAAGATAGCCGATAGATATGTGTCTGAGATCTTCGCCCCTCCGTTGAGGATCTCGATGAGGCCTTGTCAAGCTGAAAGGGCCTACACTTTTCTTGTTTCGCTCCAAAAGCATAAGGTATATAAGCCCCCAATGCAGATTGTACACGTGCTTGAACCCAAGCTTCCGCAAGTACACAGCCACCGCTGGCGAGCGATGACCCGAGAGACAGGTGACGAGCACCGGTCGTTCACGTGAGCGTTGTTTGGCCGCCTCCAAGACCCCGGAGCCCCAAGGATAATTCTCTGCCCCCTGCATCCTGTTCCAGTAATATTCGGGCTTCGTTCTCACATCCACTATCCAGGTGTCTTCCGGCAGTTCATCGAGCTGCCACGGGGCTAAAGGGCGTGCTCCACCGGCAAGCGTGACTATTTCAGCTCCTAATATCAGATTAAGGATCAGGACAATGAGCCCCTTCACTCCGGGCGATCCGTCTTCTGTCATGTACTGGCGGTGAATGGCCTTGACGAGCAACACGGTGTGGAGAACATACAAAACAAGGGTGGCTGTCCAGACAATCCATGCCAACTTGACATCATAATAGAGGCAGACACAAAAGAGACCGAGAACCAAAGACGTCGTCAGTGGGTGCAGCATCTGGGCTGCATGAACTTGCGTGAAGATGTGAGCATGTTTTGAGAGGGAAGGGTGGAACACGAAATACGCGATCAGTCCGAAAAGGGAAATGCAGAAGACAAAGAAGGCCAGCAGCCCTACTGCGATGAGAATGATGACCCGCAAGGTTGAGGGCGGATAGGAAGGAGGGCTGGCGCCGAATATTGTTGCGCTGACAAGGCATATTCCGGCTCCCACATATATAAGAGTCGCCAGCAAGGGCCCTTCAGCTAATCTGCCCACCTTGATCTCTACTCCAATACAAGCTCGGGCCAAGAGGAGGCCATGACCCATCTCATGGAGCTTACGGCGGCAAAACCATGCGCTATGTCTGCCACGTACCCGCTGAGAAACTCTGCCGTGGTCTGAGGCATCTTGTCTAAAGTCCGAGGTGTAAGGGCTTCCCGAAGCCTCACCTGTTCCGTATTCTCCTGAGCTTCTTGAGAAGTCTTTTTCTGGCAGCCATAGCCTTCCGTTTCCTCTTCACGCTGGGTTTCTCATAAGCCCTTCTCTTTTTTGTCTCGGTGAGGACTCCTGATTTTTGGACCTGTTTCTTAAATCGCCGTAATGCGTTTTCGAATGGTTCGTCCTCTTTGACGTAAACTCCTGGCATGCGGAATCACTCCTTTTCCAAAGTATTACTTGTATTTTTACCAGTGCGGCTAAGTTCGCGTCGGCCAGGGACACAACATGACGCGCAGCCTGAAGAGGCGCTCTAAACATCTCTACCCTTCAGCCGGTGTACGCACCCCTGGCGTATTGTGGTATATGCAACTGTTTCAGCAGTATCAGTCGAAAAATCTTGGCTGGAAGTATCAGGCCCCTTTATTCAAGCGACAGCCAGCTTGTTTCCGCCCACAACGCTGACGCTCTCCGTATGGCCATTCATGGCTCAGCTGGTCCCAAAACGACTCGCTGCCATAGATAATGACTATCCCTATTTATTACCCCTCTCGAACGTTCTCGTCAAGCGCAAAGGAGTCTCATCGTGCATTATTTGGCATAAAAGCCGTGGTGGAGAAAAAAGAAGGCCGTTTGATTTTCACGGATGTTGCGCTGTGGGAAACCACCGCAGAGACTGAGGAGAGGGCTCCAAAATTCATCACGAGATCAATTTGCTTCGGTCGCAATCACGCATCAATAATTTCTTTTCAACG
>CAYRVH010000035.1:0-222 GCA_964427855.1 uncultured Syntrophaceae bacterium | reverse complement strand
AATCGCAGCTCACATCAATCGAGCGGAAAGGCTTCTCTCCTGTTCGCCACTCACGTCCGGAACCGCGATAATGTCTTGCGCGGAAAATTTTGTCCCAATGTCTCTCGATCGCAACCAGAATAACAACCTTTCAGGCTGTTTTGGACTGAAGTCCATCTCTGGCGGCCATATAGCTTACATTCCGCGCCTTCTGGTAGCTTATCGAGGCGAATTTTATCATAA
>CAYRVH010000034.1:34254-41190 GCA_964427855.1 uncultured Syntrophaceae bacterium | reverse complement strand
TGCAGAAGCCTTTGCGTGGGTGCGATCTATGCTATCCATCCAGGAGGGAGAGTACTTTATCGTGGTGGATGAGCTATACGGAACCGGCTGCCACGAAGTCACCACGTGCTGGCAATTCGCTCCTGCCTTGCAACTCTACGAGGAGACTCGGAGCATCATTGCAGTTGACCCTTCGGCTGGCGCCGCTCTTGCACTAAAACCGGCTGCGCCTCTCGCCTCGTTGGACGTCTGCATCCTTCAGGGCTCAAGAGCTCCTTGGGGCGGGTGGGTATCGAAAGACGGGGAGGACATCCCCGCTCCTCAGAGTCGCTGCGCAATGAAATTGGATTTCCCGAGTCGCACCGCCTGGCTTATCATGCCGGGTCGCGTAGCCGACGTCTCAGACGTTGCATTTCGATATCGCAACCATACGCCAATGGGTCCCCTGGAACTGGAGATTTGCGCCCCAGGAAGATACACGGACATTGTGACCCTAGGGCGCTGCGACCCGTCATCACACTCGGATGAAACATGGCGTCAACATGCCTACATTCGATTTACCAGGGTTCATTGGCGGGCGGCAACATTGGGCTGCGGCGACAGCTTAAAGCGCCGATGATTTAAAAAGGCCTGGAGCTGAACGCCATGGTAGCCATGGCGACAAAGAATACGATGAAAAAAAGCCCCCAAATTAACACGACCGGGAACAGCACCGCTAATGCAGCCCGACCTGTGGATACCCTGTGCACTTGACGCACGCCAATAATCACGAGCACGAGTTTCCATACTGCAGCGATGATCCACCCCAGCGTGGGTATCACATTGAGGATATCAGGGCTGGTGGCATAGGACACTATTCGCAGGCTGGCTTCAAAAGGGTTGTTTTTCGCCCCGAAAAGGATGATCGACCCGTGAAGGATCACGGCCCAGAGCATGACCCCAAACCATACCAGGAAGGGCATGAGCATCCCGACGACCAAGGTCATTCCCGGCGACAACTTGCTGTGGGATATCAGGGGGACTTCCAACAGCGCCCCAAACACATAACCGGCAAGATTTCCGATAGTGCCAATAATAATTGCGTAGAGCACTGGATGAAGCCATCCGCCAGTCCGAGGCATGGAGGAAAAAAAAAGCGTCGGCTTAAATAGGCTTTGTGTGAAGTTGGCTCCAATCGCCTTTACAAAGCCCAATTCTTCCATGTTTTCCCAGGGGCATGTATAGGCGCTCAGGTCCCCTGCCTGTGAGTCGTACGAGCCCAGCCGCTGCGCCGCGGCAGGGTCTCCTTTGTCACCAGAGACCGGTTCTATGGGGAGTGGGCTTCCACAAGACGGGCAGAAGCGCATTTTGTCATCTGGATTGTATTCTCGACCGCACCTGAGACAGAGCACCGTGGTATTTCCTTTTCCTTTTATGGGGGACAACCCCAGCCCATAATCATTTGGGTTGCTTGTGTGATGAATGCTGCATGACCCTTAAAAGACGTCAGCAGAAAAGACGTAGATTCGCGTCTCCTCTTCTTTCCACGCATCCTTGGGCAAACCGGCCTTCCGGCACGTTTCTTCCAAAAAGGTGATTGTATCCCAGCTTCTTTCGCTGGCAACCTGTGGAAGAAGAAGGCCTGATCTGCTTCCCTTGCTGATCAGTAAACCGTGGACTCCTACTTTGATTTCCTCCGGGCTGGCTATTTCTTCCAGTGGCGTCAACACGGATATTTCCAGATCGATATACGGCAGCTCATCGGCAGTCACCGGCCTGAAGCGAGGGTCCCGAAAGGCCGCAGCTTTGGCCATATCGCTGACCGTCTGATACAGAGGTTTGTCTGATTCCAGCGCGCCAATACACCCCCTGAGCATACCCTTTTTGTAAAGGGTCACGAAGGCTCCATATCGCTCGTTAAGCTTCGCTGATTCACGAGGGATAGGCGCGGCTGCTTTACCCTGGGTTGCATGTTCGATGGTGGACCTGGCTATTTGCCGTAGTATGCGCTTTTCCTCTGGGGATAATCCCAGATCAACTCCCACCTTCGCTTCCCTTGGGGACATGGTCAAGCCTCCTTGTACACATCATCGCGTGCGCTTCTCGAATATACGTCTTGTTCCGTCGCGTTGTTAAGGCTTCACGATCTGCTCAGGCGCAAAACAACGAGCGAGCACTGTGGCAGCCGATCGCTCATAAAGATATAACATGGAGCCCAGCTCTCACACCCCAGTAAGCATCAGTTCTTTATGTAACAGAGCCGCAAGACAGTTTCAACATCGTGGGCAGGTTATTTGCTACGGGAACAGAGGCAACCCGACTAAGCCGCTGGTCTCTTCAAGTCCCATCATGAGATTCATATTTTGAACCGCCGCGCCAGACGCGCCCTTCACAAGATTGTCTATCCCAACCATTACGATAGCGACGCTTGTGCGTTCGTCGATTTCCACGGCTATATGGCATTGGTTCGACCCTCTTATTCGAGCAGTGTCAGGATACACACCAGGGGGCAAAATGCTTATAAATGGCTCCTGATCGTAATATGAACAGTAAAGCTCTCTCATACGTGAGCGAGTCATTTCATCCTTGAGAGGGAGATAGATCGTGCTGATCATACCGCGAGAGACGGGGATGAGGTGCGGGGTAAAACGCACCTTGATAGGCTTTCCACTTAGCTCGGACAGTTCTTGTTCCATTTCGGGGATGTGACGATGTCTCGTGACCCCATAGGGTTTGAAGCCTTCCCCTGATTCACAAAAGCTTGTGGTAAGTTTTGCACTTCTCCCTGCCCCTGAGATTCCAGACTTTGCGTCAACAATGGGGCAATCGGTGTCAACTTCGTCGCAATTCAGGAGGGGCGCGAGGCCTAAAATGACCGTGGACGGATAGCAGCCGGGGTTGGCCACGAGATCAGCGAAGCGAATGAGAGATCGTTTGATCTCAGGCAACCCGTACACCGCCTTGGTCAAAATAGATGGGGCGCGGTGCCGCCCGTACCATTTCTCGTACACCGCAAGGTCTCTTAAACGGCTGTCTGCGGACAGGTCTATGACCTTCAGGCCCGCTTCCAAGAGCGAAGCCGCTGTAGCGGCGGATTCGCCGTGGGGAAGCGCAAGAAAGGCTACATCTGCGTTTGGATTTTCCACCAAGTGCGACAGCTCGAACAGATGGAAATCATCGGCTTTGGTGATAAAAGGGAGGGCTTCACTTGCTTTGCGGCCAGCCCAGTCCCTCGACGAGCCAGCCACGACATGAGCGTCGGGGTGATTGGCCAGCAAGCGGATTAACTCTACGCCCGTGTAACCTGTGGCGCCAAAAATGAGAGCTTTCACCATTGGTTGATACCGAGGATGGTCGATGAATCGATGCGATAGTTGGGCGCTTCCTTGGTAATGACCACGTCATGCACATGCGACTCCTTCAAGCCGGCGTTGGTGATACGTATAAACTTGGCCCGCGTGCGAAGGTCGTCGAGATTGTGTGCACCCAGGTAGCCCATTCCCGCCTTAAGCCCACCTATGAGCTGATTTACCGAATGGGCCACAGGTCCTTTGGCGGGAACCATTCCTACTATGCCTTCGGGGACCAGTTTGTTTTCAGGGGTCCCTTCGTGCTGGCCGTACCGATCTCTTGATCCCTCGCGCATAGCCTCCAGAGATCCCATGCCCCGATAAGACTTATAGGACCGCCCCTGATACAATACTATCTCTCCGGGGCTTTCGTCGGTCCCTGCGAACAACCCGCCTATCATTACCGTGTGAGCGCCTGCCGCCAAAGCCTTTGTTATGTCCCCGGAAAATTTCACCCCGCCGTCTGCGATGATGGGCACGCCAAGTCTTTGCGCTGCCTTGGCGCAGTCCATGATAGCCGAGATCTGTGGGACTCCAACGCCAGCCACTATCCGGGTGGTGCAGATAGAACCAGGCCCTACTCCCACTTTCACCCCGTCGGCGCCAGCTTTGACGAGGTCCTCCACGGCCTCCCCCGTTGCCACATTTCCGCCTATCACAGCTAAAGCAGGGAAATTCACCTTGAGGTATCTTATAGTCTCCAGGACATTTTTTGAATGGCCATGGGACGTATCTACTACAATCACATCGACCCCTCTTTTGGCCAGCGCGTGCACTCTCTCTTCTTTGCCGGGGCCGACGCCGACCGCGGCGCCCACCCTCAACCGCCCCAAATTGTCCTTCGAAGAATTCGGGTAGGTAATGGCTTTCTGAATATCTTTAATGGTGATGAGACCTTTGAGGCGATTCTCACAATCCACCACAAGGAGCTTCTCGATGCGGTGCTTGTGCAGCAGAGCCTTTGATTCTTCTATGCCGATTTTTTCGTCAACCGTCACAAGATTGTCTTTCGTCATGACAGCCTCGACCTTGAGGTCTAGGTCTTGTACGAATCGCAAATCTCTGTTGGTCAAAATGCCCTTGAGATAGCCGTTGACCGTGACCGGAACGCCCGAGATATGATATTTCTTCATGATTTCAAGAGCATCAGAGATCTTCTGATCGGGCGTCACGGTGATTGGATCCACAATCATACCCGATTCAGACCGCTTTACCCTGTCAACTTCTCGAGCTTGTTGTTTGATGGTCAAGTTGCGATGAATGATGCCTATGCCACCCTGGCGAGCCAAACTGATCGCCATTTCCGACTCGGTGACCGTGTCCATAGCAGCACTCACCAGAGGCAGATTCAGGCGTATTTCTCGAGTCAAAAAAGTGCTGACATCGACTTCAGAGGGAAGCACCTCTGAATAACATGGAATCAGGATCACATCGTCGAACGTCAATGCCTCTTCGATGGTCATAGCTGAACCTCCGATGCTCTCTCAAAAGGGATGTGGGTTTCGTTCCTCATTATTTGTGGTCGAAATCCCTGCCGGAGAGGATCTCGAAGCTCTTTGCGGCTGCGTTGCAGAATATCGGGTGCTTGTTCCACGCGAGTCTTACCGTGCATTATCTGGCTCTCATCGAAGTTCGAACCGGGGCCGCGCGGCCGTTGCGGCATTGAAGACTTTGCCGATGGCGTTCGCCGAGGACTCCATCAGAAGATCGAGATAGTTTTCCCACTTCTTTTTTGGGTAAATCAACTCGGGTTCGCCCTTCACGCCCCCAAGCTCACTCGCTATTTTTACGGCGTCATAGAAATTCCCTAACGAATCCACCAACCCCATTTCTTTGGCCTTTTCTCCTGTGAAAAAACGTCCGTCAGCGATAGATCTCAATTGTTGTTCGTCAATCTTTCCTTTTCTCGCCTTGGCCACATCGTGAATGAACTGCTCATGAATTTCTACCGCAAAGTCCTGAAGTATATTGCGCTCTTCATCAGTCAATGGCCGAAACATTGAGCCGATGTCTTTGTATTTTCCAGCCTTAATAATCTTTACGTTCAGACCGACTCGATCCATTATTTTCTCGAGGTCAGCCAGCATCATGATCACGCCGATACTGCCCGTGATTGTACCGGCTGAGCATACAATCTTATCCGCGCTGCTCGCAATATAATAGGCGGCCGACGTGCCCATGGTCTGCATGGACGCCACCACGGGTTTCTTCTTCTTCATTTTGATGATCTCTCTATAAATCTCCTGGGCTGGCGCCACCGCTCCTCCAGGGCTGTTGATTCGAAGGACTACGGCTTTCACTGAGGCTCTACGTTGAAATTTTCTCAGATCCTTGAGTATATCGTCAGCAGAACTCAGCTCACCTTCCACCGTGACGACGCCTATTTTGTTCGACTCCAAAAAATCAGAAAGCCTGCTTACAGACGTATCTTCATTGGTGTTGAGATTGAATAACAGAGATATCACTAGAAAGGCCGCTATGATAATGACAATAGCAAGGATGGATTTTCTTGTTCTGGACTGCTTCATTGAGATTGCGGGGCGATCCTTACCAATACGTTAATGGCATTCAGCCGCAGTTCGTGAATGATGAAACTTAACAAAAATACTTTGAGTCCGCAAGTTGTCACGATCGGCGCAAGCATTGTCCTTCGTGCGTATGGGCCACCAAAGCTGCATGGCGCGTGGTATCTTGATTTTAAGGCTGGCTGCAAGATGCCGTCAGCTGGTCCGAGCCTGCTAGAGCCAGCATCTCTGTCGGCTGACCGCACGCGCTGATTACAAGAGCCCCTGCTTTTGCATGAGTTGGTCCAAAAAAACCTGGTTGTTTTTGAGCGTGCACTCAGCGCCCTGCTCGTCTAGACCCGCCCCAATCAGGATCTCTTTTGCCCGGGCTCTGTCGATGAGATTCTCTGGTGAATGCGTGTCCGTATCGATAACGAGGATCGCGTTTACTTCTCGCGCCAACCGAGCTACGTGGCCATTGGTCAGGCTGTGGCCTGATCGGGCTGTAATTTCGAGCCTGACGCCATTCTTTGCCGCTAATCCAACTTCATCGAGGGTAATAAAACCAGGATGCGCCAAAATATCGACGCCTGCCTCGATGGCAGCTCGGTTAGTTCCCGGCGCGACGGGTTCCACCGGCGATTCGCCGTGAACAACCACAACCGCGGCCCCCAATCGCCGGGCCTCTTCGGCAAGTTCAGGAATCTGGGCTGGAGGCGCGTGAGTTATTTCAACGCCGGGCAGCACGATAGTCGGCTGGTAGCGATTGAGTTCCTTACTCACCTTGATTATCCTCGGCAGGACAAAATCCAACGTCGATCCATCCACGTGATCGGTGAGGCCTATAGCTCGGTATCCCTTTACCAATGCACGTCTGACCAATTCGCTGGGGTTCAGCTCCCCGTCGCTGAAGAGGGTGTGCGTATGAAAATCGATCATGGTGAAGCCTCCTTTTCTTCTCTCTGATACAACGTGAGCTGCAAAAATGAAAGCTTGCTCGGCGGCATTTTTACAGAGCGAGGGTGAAGGAAAAAAATCTTTGCGTGAGGACGTTTTTGGTCTAAGATGCGGTAGAGCTGATTAGAAGCCCATATTCGAGGAGTTTGCGAAATTATTCAAGAATT
>CAYRVH010000034.1:23392-34224 GCA_964427855.1 uncultured Syntrophaceae bacterium | reverse complement strand
CTCACGAAGGTGGGGATCCACATCGAGTGTCCTGGATTCCCATTTTCATGGAATGACTATGCTGACTCAGGGCCATTTCGCGTGTTCCTTTGAGAAAGGTCATGTACCGATGCGAACTGCTCAAAAATATTGTCCAGAGGGATTCTTCAGGATAACAAGTATTCTCGTGATCAATGTTGCGGCGGTGTTTTGCATCCTCTTTCTTGCCTTTACGCCCAAACTGTGCGCCTACGAGCTCGTGGATGTCGTGTCGGGAGTCATCGATTCACCTCAATTCAAAGGGAAAGATCCGCTTACCAGCCTTCGACTAGCCGTCGAATTACTCCATGACAAACAGCTCAAAGGTTCCGATCTTTCTTTTGTCTTGCTGGACTGGGCGGACCAGTATCTTCGGGAACCGTCCGATCCACTGGAACGTCTGAAGCGGTGGACTCAATTAATCAGCGACGACAAACTGAGTCAGCTCAAGTTGCCCAGAGATTTTCTCAACCGTACTCTATTGGCAGAATATTTGGTGGCAAGAACACTTTATGTCAAATCACCTCCCTTGAAGAGGTTGGAGATTATTTCTGGACTCGAACACAACAAGTTGGTGGAAGAGTCTGTTGCCTTGTCGTACGCGCGGCTGTATGGCGGTGCAGTGTTGTTCGGCTCCAAAGGCGACGCGATACCCACCCCTCTCGAGGCCTTACATACGCTGAAAAAATTAGAAGATGACCGGCTTATCGGATGGCATTATCGCATGCCGGTGGAGACGGTTCTGGCTGCTGAGGCGTTGGCTTTAGATAAGAATTACCAGGCAGCCTCCCCCCTCGAGAGACTATCCCGCCTCCGGGATTGGGAAAACAAAGGCCTCATAAGCCTCCAGAGCAAACGCGAGCTTGAGAGACTTCCCGCGTGGCGCCTGCTCGTGTCTGACCCATCTTTTCTCCGAGCAGACCCTAGGAAGAAAAGAGAAAGATTGGGAAAGCTCGAATCCGAGGGGCTTATTTCCTCTTCAACGTTTTCGGAATTGAAAAGCGTGTTTCGGCCTGCGCCTCTGGCGCCTTCCCTCAGGGCAAAGCCTTCTCCGCTGCCAAAACAAACTCCCGCCACTGTTAAATAAAAAACTGAAAGGAAATTGCTATGTGCGGAATTGCCGGCTTTGTAAGCAACACCTCGTGGAATAGAGACATTGATATCGCGTGGATAGACGCGGCCGCCGAGATGCTGGAGGCAGCCACAGGAGAGGTTGCTACGCCCCTTGATGCCGTTGATCGGTCATTGTCCCTTCTGGCGAATAAATTTGATGATCTGATGTCCTTTGCGGTCCACTATCGCCTTATGGTCGGCGGCCCCACATTGTCCCAAATGCAGCGTGTATGTCGCGCATTAGAAAAGACGCAGCACGCTTTGGAATCTCTGGTTGGCGACCGAGGGCCTTCTGAGGATCTCGAGAGACTCATCGAACTGGTGAGGGACTTTTCATGGCAGTTGGAAAGAGAAGTGTTGGGGGCGGCGGCCAGGGCTCGCGAATTGCTTCCACAGTCCTTGCGCCACGTGGATAGTTCTCGTGGACTAGCCTTTTTGGCTTGGAGCATCGAGCAGGTATTGGAGAACCTTGACCGCTTGGAGGTGCGAGGCCGCGACTCTGCAGGCATCTCTATTCAATGCATGACATCAGAATGGTCGCAGGACGACAAACAAGGCAACGGGACGCGATTGGGGGTGCACCTGGACACCGACAGTGTACAGAATGGTGTACAGCGAACGGTTTACACAGTGAAAATCGATGAAGAAACCAAGGCATTAACGTTCATTTATAAGGTAGCCAACTTGGTGGGGCGCCTGGGTGATAACACGAGGGCTTTGAGAAACCGCATCCGAGAGGATCCCATTCTTTGGGAGACAGGGAGGCTTCTCCGGCAGGTGAACATCATTTCACACACCCGATGGGCGTCCAACGGCATCATCAGCCTGCCCAACTGTCATCCCACTGACGGCAGCCTTGCCGCCGCGGAACATGAACCGACCTTGAGAGACAGGTCCGCCCAATTCGTGCTCAACGGCGACGTGGACAACTACGACGCCCTTCGCCTGAGTTTTGTGGAGGAGCGCGGGTATTCCATAGACCCGTCAGTCACCACGGACGCCAAAATACTTCCCCTCGTTTTTCGGCTGGGTACCGACTCTGCGCAGCCACTGGAAGACAGATTCGGAGATCTCATGAAGTTGTGTGAAGGGTCTCTCGCGGTCGTCATGCAACACCCTTCGACGCCCATGTCGTTGTACCTGGGAGAAAAAGGCAGCGGACAGAGCCTCTTTATGGGGAGAACCAAGGACGGTGTCATCCTGGCCTCTGAAGTTTACGGTCTCGCGTCGCTTACAAGAACCTCGTACAGCCTTGTGGGCACCGAGCGAGGTGGGACCCAAATTTGTATCGCGCCAGCCAACGGCGGGTTCACGTTTCGAGGACGATATCTCGACGATAAGGGAGCGTTTGAACCAAAGGCAGAGGCCATTTACATCCACTCGCGTGACATCTTTCGGGGTCGCTATGACTACTACTTTGAAAAGGAAATTCACGAGGCACCTATAAGCGTACTCAAGACCATCAAGGGCAAGTATAGAAAAAGCATAGGCAAGATCGAATTCAATGCTGAGGGCTATGAGTCCTTTAGGGCGCTGGTGTCTCGCCTGCGAGACCCCCACCTCTCCCCCATTAGACGCGTCATGGTAATCGGACAGGGTACCGCATCCGTTGCCGCAATGGGTGTTGCCCATCTGGTGGCCAAAGCGCTCGCCAAGTCTCGTATAAACGTTCAATGGAGTAAGGCGTCGGAGATGTCAGGCTTCCTCTCCGGTGAATCGCTCGTTGACACGCTGCTCATTGCCATTTCCCAAAGCGGTACTACCACGGACACAAATCGCACCGTCGATGTGGCGGCCTCGCAGGGGGCATGGATCCACGCCATCGTCAATAGACGCAACTCGCCCCTCGTCGAAAAAGCCGATTCACACTTTTATACCAGCGATGGGAGAGACGTGGAAATGGCGGTAGCATCCACCAAGGCTTTTTATTCCCAAATTGCTGCAGGGAAGCTCACTGCGCTCCTCCTCGCCCAGGAATTTGGCAGTCTCTCGGAAGAAGAAATATTTCGCGATGTGACGGAATTGGAAAAACTCTCCGGGGACATCCAGTGGGTTTTGAGTAATGCGGCTCCCATTCAGAAACTCGCAGAGCGCTACGGGCCGACGAGCAGGAACTGGGCGGTCGTCGGAAATGGGCCGAACAAGATAGCTGCAGACGAAATTCGCATCAAGCTCAGCGAACTCTGCTACAAATCAATCCCCTGTGACTTTACTGAAGACAAGAAACACATCGATTTGTCCACTGAACCTCTCACGATAGTCGTCGCTAATGACCTGCCCGAAGAGATAGTGCAAGACACAGTGAAGGAAGTGTCCATCTTTAAGGCGCACAACGGTCGTCCTTTGGTGATATGCGCACGCGGGGAAAAACGATTCCAGGGATACGCGGAAAGCGTCATAGAAGTCCCTACTACAGGCGCGGGCTTGGGGTTCGTCACCGCCACGGTGGCTGGTCACTTGTGGGGTTTTTATGCCGCCCGGGCCATCGACGATCGAGCCGACGTCATAAGAAACCTTCGCACCATGCTTACAGTCGCCCTGGAGGACCCTGCAGCGTGGAACCCAGCGGCATGCCGGACGGCGTGGCAAGAGCTCACCGCTATGATCGAAGAGGGCGAAATGAATGCCGCTCTTCCAGCTTCCACGGTGGCGGTCCTGTTTGGTTTGCGCGACCGGCTCCTTAGCGACGCCCTCCAAGACATGCCTCCTGAAATTTTGGTGGAAGGAATCGCCCTCTTGAAGCAAGCCATGGAGGAGGTCACTCGTCCCATCGATACGATTCGACATCAGGCCAAGACCGTCACAGTGGGCATCTCCAGGCCTCAAGTAGTCCTGTCCCAAGTCTTGTTGAACGCAATAGCGGGGTTGTCGGCAGATGTCAGTCTGATCCAGGAAGCAGATCTCCGCATGCTGAAAAACGTGGGACCAATAGTCGCAGATGTGCCAGGAGGACTCTTGTACAAAGTCTTGTATGAGAGCGAGGCACCTGGGCCATCGTGCGCCCCGGATTCGCCCGTGATACAAACCGTTGGGAGATATGGCGTATGTGAGGGAAAAGAATCTCGCTACGATGCGCCCAATTGCGCAGGGGGCAGCAAAAAAACAGCGCTCAGACTTCGAAGGGCTATTTGGAGTTCCGGCCGGCTCGGACAGGAGAGCCTGCTGGTCATCCCTTTGTATGCGGATAAGAACGAAGAATGTTCAGGGCTGTTGCTTTTCCATGTGGCCTTTGAGGAGCGCGCCTCGCTCCAGCAAAAACTCGGCGTCCTGCGCAGTCTCGGAAATCGGTATTACGAACTTATCGAACGACTCGACGATACAGGTTTGCCTTACTCTCTCGAAGATGTCCTCGAAAAAGCCCCTCCACGAGACCTGGTTCTCAAGCCCGTGGATACGCTGGTGCTAGAAACCATGGGGAAATAGGGTTAGCAGCACACAACGTCGGGAACCACTGTGCTGTGCGTCCGTCTGTGCATCCTTTTGAAATGAACCATATCCCCGCGCCCAGTGGGCGCCTCTCGACTTGATCCAGACCTCGCGTATCCGGCTTTCCCTTTCGGACGGGCGACATTGAGGCGGCATAATGCAATTCGTGAGTAGTGAAGAATGTTCCCCAATTTAGTAGCTCTTGAAGTTAAACTCGAATTGGGCGCGTGTCGCCGCTCTGTCATCTTCAGGAAATTGAAGATGCATAGCGGGTTTCCTGCCTTCCTATTTTCATGGGAATGACAATGTGACGTGTGAGCATTTCGCGATTTCTTTTGAGAAAGGCCATAGATTCAAGAACGCTACAAGTCCCTTTTATCACTTCATGAATAAATGAGGGCATCACTTGTGAGGGAATGTTGTGGTGAGTCGTCCGAAAGAACCGCTATAGGGAGGCTCGACGCGGCAGCCGATACTATTGATTTGAAAAAGTGTGTAAACTATGGTAGATATGCTATGTAGTGAAACAAAAATAAGTTGATATCAGCATATCATAATGAAATATTTGGTATTATTTGCTATCTTCGTAGCGATCCTTGCAATCCCGTCCGCCCTCTTTGCAGCTCCCCAGGACGCGACAGAGAAGTCGGCCCCCTCCCTCCTCTCTCACAGCAACGCCCCTGGTGCGCCGAATACCTCAGAGCCGTCGGCCGAGCCTCGTCCCGCAACGGAATTGTACGTCGATGGGGCTATATTGTATCCTGTTCGCTCCGCGATCGTGTCTTCGGAAGTGTCCGGCGTGTTGGAAAAGTTCCATGCCGAGGAGGGGGATAGGGTGTCGAAGGGGCAGGTAATAGCCGAGATTTCCAGGCGCCGATTTGTCGTCAACGTAGAGAGGGCCCTGATGCGCGTCAAATCTTTGGAACTGGCCGTGAAAACGGCACAAAAAAATTGCGACCTGAAGCGCAAAATCTTGTCTGAAGGAGCTGGAACAGAACAGGAACTGCTGAACGCGGACGCTGCTCTCGAGGCGCGGGAGGCCGAACTGGCGGAGGCGAGACACCTGCTGAAGCTCGCTCACATCGACCTCGACGGCTGCAAGATCAAGGCTCCTTTTGACGGTTTTATTGAGCAAATATTCAAGTCCTGCTTTGAAACAGTGGAGAAGTCGGAGAAACTGTTCGAAATTGTCGATGCATCAAGCGTGTATGCGGTAGCCAACGCGCCTGCGGACAAGCGGGAACTCTTCGACAAGGGACGTCGCCTCCTCTTTGTTGACCCCTCTGGAAACACTTTTGCAGGTGTTGTCCACAAGCATGGCATGAAGATTGACCCGAAAAGCAACACAAGGAAAGTTTATGTGCTGATACCTAATGACAAATCGCTGCTCCAGATTGGCCTTTCCGGGCAATTAAGACTTGCGAAATGAGATGAAGCCGAGCCGGCACATCGGTTGGAACCTCAGTTTCTTGATCCTTTCAGGGGTGTTTTTGATGCTGACGTCTTGCGCTGGTTTTTTGCGGGGCGGAATGGACTATGCGGCTTTGTCTCGAGCCGGCGCTGAGCGTGTCTATACCCAAGAGCTGTCTCGTTCTGCGGGTTCCGAGGCCGGAGAAGCTTCCGCGTCCTTGAGCCTTTCAAAGAGTAGAGATATTGCCTTGGCCAACAATCTTTCAATTCACATGGCGAAACTCGAAGAAATAAATCGCTCCCATATGTCAACCGCGGACTGGTCAAAAATGCTCCCCCACGTGATTTTAGCCGCAAAGTTTGACCAAGGAGACAACATCCTTTACAGCGACTTGCCTGGAGATGCCTATTGGTCTGAGTTTTATGCGAGAAGCGCCTGGCGAGTATTTATGGAAGCGCGTTGGAGTCCGACCGACGTGGCGCTCGCCTATTACACCGCCAGAAATGCGACAAATCGCGCCCTCCAAACCTTTTATGAGACGGTTCGCCTCAGTCAAAAGATTATCGAAGCGGTCGAGGTGAGTTTCTTTCGCCTCCTCACTGTCCAAGAATGCCTCCCTTTAGCAAGGACTCTCGTTTCATTGCGATCGGACATTACGAACAGGATGGATAGACTTTTGCGTGAACGACTCGTGTCTCAGGATGAGTACGAAAAAGCTCTCAATGATGAAATGAGGGCTCATCATTTGCGCGCCGACTTGGAAATTGAATTAGAGCGACAATCGAGCGCCTTAGCCACTCACATGGGGCGGTCACGTTACAAGATTGGGGAGCCCCATTCCTTAACCGTCAAAGGAAGCCTCACTTTGCCCGAGGCCGGCGAGGCTCCTCAAGACGCCGAGTTGACTGCGCTGAGAAATCGGCCCGAGATTGTCGCGCTGGGGTTGAAGCAACAGGAAAGTTCCAACGAATTTTGGAGGTCTGTGCTCAAAAATTTCCCTCGTGTGTCGTTGTTTTGGCGCTACCTCAAAGAGCCGTACCACGATCATCGTCGCCGAGACGGTCAGCAGGCCGGTATCCTCTTGTATCTGGACCTGGTTGACACGTTGTCTCAGCTCAAGGAAACCCAGGTTTCATCAAACCAGCGTCTCAGATCACAGTTGGAACTCAAGGCCATTGTCCTCGCAGTGGCGTCTCAGGCAGGTATCGCGGACAAAAAGTTCCAAACAGCTCGAGAAAAGGAGGCTCTGCATGCAAAGGCGGTGGCAGCCGCGGAAAAAGCCCTGAGAGTTGCCGAACAAAGGGCGCAGGGCAGCAACCTCAGTGAGATAGCCCAAATGAAAGCGCGTGCTGAACTGACGGTCGAAAAGATCGAATTGTTGAAAGCCCTTGGCGAGGCACAGGCGTGTTTGGCCGAATTGAGAAGCGCGCTTGGGGTAAATTACGCCGCTCCTCTCCAATGAATAAGGCGAATGGATGCAATGAACGGACCTTTGGCTTTCCGAAAGGACTTGATGGTGAGTTTACACGACGAGGGGAATGGCCAGAGGAGCGTCGCGCTCAAGAATCCCGTTTCAGGTCAATTCTTTTACATGACGATGCGAGAATATACGCTCCTGAAAGAGCTCGACGGAAAGTTGAGCCTCGAAGAGACGTTACACGCCTTGAGAGAGAGAGGGCAGTATTACGGCATCGAAGAAGCAGCAAAGATAATCGAAACAGCTTCTCGCCTTGGGCTCCTTTTGGGGTCGCCTCTCTCGGGCAGCGCTGCGCAGTTTTCGCTGAGGAGGACGCTAGACAATGGAAAACAAATAAAAAATATGATGTCCCTGCTCTCGCTCTACATACCGTTGGTAAACCCTGATCGCTTCCTCGAGCGAACGCTGTCCCTCGTCACTCTCGCATTCAACCGTCGAACCATGTGGTTATGGGCAGGCATAGGCTTGGGCAGCCTGTACATTGTCTTCGGCAACCTGGGCCGGGTTGTGAATGAACATCTTGCCATGTTGAGTACCCGCGACCTTCTGATCATACTGCCTGTGGTGATCGTGACTCGGTTGGCCCATGAACTGGGGCACGCGTACGCGGCGAAGGCGTACGGTCTCGAGGTAAAGACTCTCGGCATTGCACTGCTGATTCTTTTCCCCTGCCCCTACATCGATACAACAGACGCGTGGAAACTGAGCTGCCGGCGGCAGCGCATGCTCATAGGAGTCGCGGGGATTCTGGCCGAAATGATCATCGCCTCTCTTTGCGTATTTATATGGTTTTTTACGAAACCGGGTTGGCTCAACGCGCTATCCTTTTATGTCGTGACGGTCTCCACAATCTCCACCGTGGCTTTCAACGCAAATCCCTTAATGAGGTTCGACGGTTATTTTGTCCTCTCGGATTATCTTAGGCTTCCGAATCTCGCGCCGCGATCTATTCAATATGTGAAATCCCTCCTTATGGGGAAATTCCTCGGCGTCTCGCTGTATCCCATACCTCGCGTAGGAGCGCGCAACGCTGCCTTATTTGTGGTGTACGGCGTGGCCAGCTTCTGCTATCGCGTCACGCTTTACGGCGCTATTCCCGCCGCGCTCTACTATCGATTTGATAAGGTCTTGGGGCTTGGGTTAGCCGCGTACGCCCTAGCTATGTTCATTCTGAGACCCCTATTCAGAGGCCTGGCAGAACTGAGGACAAACCATGTGCTCGCTCGCTGCGACGGCAGGGCCTGGATTCGAGTGGCCTTGACGGCAGGTTTGACCGCAACCGCCCTTCTGTGGCCGTGGTCTCATACTGACACCTTTCCTTGTCGAGTTGATTCCCGAGAGGCGCGATCGATCACGATCCCAGGGAATTCAATGGTAACCAACGTATTCATTCGAGAGGGCAGTCGGCTCGTCAAGGGGCAAAAAATGTTTGAGCTGGATACCATGGTCCTCGAATTTGAACTCCGAAAAGCGCGCTTTGAAAAGGAGATCGTGGAACTTCAGATGAAGAGCCTGATACTTGACAAAGGCGACTTTGCAAAGGTCCCGCAGAAGGGGCTGGAGCTTGCGGCTATCGACGACGCTATTTCTCGAATGGAAAGCGATCTTCGAGACTCATTGGAGGCGGCAAAGGCTCCCTTCGATGGCGTGGTCACTCGCTTGGACAGGAGGTTGAAGCCCGGGTTTCAAGCAGTCGAGGCGACAATGGTCGGCCAGATAAAAGCCATCTCCTCGCGGGTCGCTATAGCCTCGCTGCCAAGCCGTCTGTTGGGAAAGATCCAGCACGGACAGGAGGTGCAAGTGTGGCTACCATGGAGGGAGGGACGCGTTTTTGCGTCCACGATGAGTCTCACCATTCCTTTTTCGGCTTCTCACACGCCCCATACCCAAAACGGGAGCCCAGCCGATGAGACACGCCTGAAAAACATGGCCTTGAAGGAGCGTCAGACGCCAACCGGCCAATACGACAGCGAGTACGTGTGGTCAGCAGAGCTGCCCTACGGTCAGGACTTACCCCTTGGCATGACAGGGTGGATGAGGGTGGCTTTTCCGCGGGAAAGCCTTACGTCGCGCATGTATGGATACATCGTGCGGACCGCAAATAGAGAATCCTTCTTCTAGTCGGAGGCCGATCATGAACATACAGACGCAAGCGCGCACTATTCGGCCTAAGGGCGGCGCGTCCATCCGATATCCTGAAGTCGGGAGATCAGGACCCTCTAAAGATCGTCCTCGGGACGCTGCCGTCTCCTTGGCGCGCAGGGCTATTGAAACCATCTCGCTTGAAGAACTCCAATTCGTCCTCACCAACGATACGAGAAGCGTGGTGTTTTTCGACCGTTGTTCTTTGCTCATCCATTTTCGCGGCCGATCATGGCTCAGCGCCACAAGCAATGAACCTGCCGCCCCTCAGAGAACCCGTTTTGCGCACATGGCAAAGGAATTGGCGCAAGCCTTGTCAGAGCAAACGCGGCCGTTATTGGTTTCAAAAGGGGGCCAGACGGCGATTTCATCAGGCAGCGGTGTACCGGAAGACACCCTGGCTGCAACCCGGTCGTTTCTCCAGGAAACCGGAGGCAACAGACTTCTGGTTGTTCCTTTTCTTGTGAATCGCATTCCCTTAGGCCATTTGGTGATGGAATTCTATCCTCACACGGAGTGCGATGAACGGCAAATTCATGCCCTTCTCGATGTCACGCCATTTCTCTCGGCAGCATTGCTGGAGAAGCTCGTTATCGACAAGCAGGCCGACGTCGTTCGAGAACTGGGCGCACGGCCGTCAGTACAGACCCGAATATGGCGCATGAAAAAACACGGCCGCCTTGCTGTCCTCCTGGCTATACTGCTCCTGACGGCATCTCTTGTGCCCGCGCCATTTACCGTGGGAGGCGAAGCCGAAATCATTTCCGACTCCACCCAATACGCATTTTGCCGCGTCGACGGCACAGTGAAGGACGTATTCGTACGAGGAGGCGATACAGTCGAGGCTGGAGCGCTTTTGGCGCGCCTCGATTCAAGAGAGCTCGATTTCCAAACCAGCGCATGGACGCACCAAGCAAAGATTCTAGATCACGAAGTTAGTCGTCTCGTGATGGAAGCAGCGGACAAGCCTTCCCTCCTCGCCGAAAAGAAAATCGTCGAGGTAAAACGTCAGGCTGCCCTCAACGAATTGGATTTCATCAATTGGAAGCGGCGGCAATTGGATATACGCTCACCCATCCGAGGCGTTGTTGCGAACCGTGATTTGCAAAGTCTCATTGGAAAACGGTATCGCGCGGGAGAGCCCTTTGCGGAGATCATCAATCCCGACCAATTGCAGGCGGCCGTCTATGTCCCCGATGCCCGCATATCGTATGTGGCTGCAGGCATGCCCCTGGACCTTTATCT
>CAYRVH010000034.1:22262-23373 GCA_964427855.1 uncultured Syntrophaceae bacterium | reverse complement strand
CTACCAACGCGGCGCGGCTCCACGTTGACTATGTGGCGCCCGTGGCTGAACAAACGCCTCACGCCGGCAGCGTCTTTCGAGTGACCGCGTGTATGCCGTCCCTGGAGGGCCTCAAAATAGGGATGAAAGGGGTTGGCAGGATCCACGTCGGGACGCTCCCTTTGTGGAAACTGATAAGAAACAGACTGGCAGGTATGTGGAACGAACTTAGCGCACGTTTCTAAGTTAAAAGGTTCTCCGGGCCAAAAAAAGAGCCCGACCAAGTGGGTCGAGCTGGGAGATGCTTTCGCATTAGGCCGGGCTCACAAAAACGCGTCGATGTTGAAGGGAGATTCCCCCTCATGTCATGACTGCCTGTTATGGGGCCGAGCTGGAAGGGGAGAACCTCTCCAGGGTGATTCAACATTCCCCTTCCTGTCAGGCACTTTACATGACTAGAAAATAAGCCCGCCTTCGATGAATCCGCCCGAAAGGGTGTTCTTAAAGACAAAGTCGTATTGGGTTTTTTTCAGGTCTACGAGGCGGTACCCGCCCTTGACGTAGCCGGAGCGTCCGCAGTTGAGAGGGATTGAATATCGTGCGCCAGCCTCAAAATCTCCGCCTACCGTATCGTCGAGGAAAATGCCGCCGGCTTTACAGTCCCAGGAAAGGGTCGCGCCGTTGCGAGCTGTCTTAAATGCGCGCTGCACTTCCAGCCCCGCGATCGCGGCGTTCACGCTGTTGCTCCAACTGCGGGTCGTTCCCCAGCCGCAATTGTTACACCCTGTGGTGATCTTTGTGTCGGTATGCACCCAGTCTGCGAACACCCCGACTTTAGCCTGGCAGGTCTTGATCGCGTCGTACACAAGCCCGACTCGGTGGTAGGCATGCTCCATGTTGGTTTGGATGCTCTGTCCCCAGAAGAATCCCCACCCATACCAATTGGGGCCAAAGAGGATGTAATCGTTAGGCCATCCCCCGCCGTTGAGTTGGTTCCAAAGGACTGAGTAGCGCACAGCCCAGTTGGGTCGGAAATAATACCGCGCAGTAAATTGTGGCCACGCCGCATAAATAGGAAGCTGAAGACCGCTGTTCAAGTCCGTGCGATTCTCTGTGTTGCCCAGCCAACCCC
>CAYRVH010000034.1:0-22252 GCA_964427855.1 uncultured Syntrophaceae bacterium | reverse complement strand
GTTGGAAAATCGGGGCCAGCCGATGTAGCCGCTCATGTTCGCGAAAAACACCTGAAAGCTCATCTCCCATTGGCGCATCTGAGGGCCGGGCAGAATGACACCGGGGTCGAATGGCTGCGCCGCGAAAGCCCCTGGGGCAATTTTGCCTGGTTTCACCTTGAGTATAGCCTGTGGGTAAGGCGGTAGGCACTGGAAGAGTGGGGGTTGCATCCACCCTTTTGCCATGAGTTTTGGTGTGGCGTGGTGTACTGCCGGGGCTTTGCTGATGACAGGCTGGCGATTGTGCTGCGCGACGCTCGGCTCATCTTTTGCAGAGGCTATGGAGGCGCTTAGCGCAACGATTGACAACAGAATAACAAGACATACCAATGGCGTAAAAGGTATTCTTCTCAACATACCCTTCCTCCCCGCTCTAAGTATTGCATATGGCATTAATAAAATAGATTTTATTTTGTCAAGCAAAAAAAGAAGAAATGTTTCAATATATTGTTAATATTTTAGAGAATTAACTGCAATTATGTGGAGATTATCTGCAGAACTGACTGTAATCAGAACCATTATTGTTTGTTCACGATAAGAGACTGTGCGGCGCGCATGTCCCAGATGAAGACGATCATCCAGCGCGTTGGGGTCGCAAGGGGAGGGGGGACGCAAAAAAACCTTGTAAAGAAAACAAATGTTTTCTATAAAGAAGGAGACATGAAAACTCTCCACATCAAAAAAGAATCAGACAAATACCATGACTCAATTCATACACCTTGAAACTCACACCGCCTTTTCCTTCCTCTGGGGAACCTTCACCCCCGAGGAGTTGGTAAAGGCAGCGGCATCGTTGGGACAAAAAGCGGTGGCCATGACCGACTTCAGTATGCACGGGGTGGTAAGGTTTTACAAAAGTGCGCTCGCAGAAGGTATTCAACCTATTGTAGGAGCAAAAATTTCCCTCTGGGATGGGTCGAGGATTGTGATGCTGGCCGTGACTTTTCAGGGATACGGAAATCTTTGCAAACTCCTATCTCTCGGGATGTCTCAGCCCATTACTCCCCAGGACATATCACATTTTTCAAAAGATCTGGTGTGCATCGCGGGCGGGAGAGAATCTCGCATTCGCGTCGCCTTGGCAAAAGGGAGATTGGAAGAAGCTGAATGTCATCTTCGACAGTTGAGAGATGTCTTAGCTCATCCGGACTGGCTCTTCTTATCTTTTCAAAGGCATGGCAAAGACGAGGGGCTGACGCAGCAATCGAAGGAGCTCTCCTTGCGGCTGGGGATTCCGCCAGTGGCGACCAACGAAGCGACTTTTCTGAGGCCCGAGGATTATGCCATACACCGTATACTCGTTGACATTCAGAGAAAGCATCATCATCGCCGCGTTGATCCTCTGCCGAATGAGAGTTTCTTTCTGGCGAGTGGACAGGAAATGGCAGAGAGGATCGACTATCATCCTGCCATAGAGAATACCCTCCATATCGCTTCTCTTTGCAAATCTTTTTCTCTTCCCATTGGGAGACAGCATCCCCCTTGTTTTCAGGGGCCTGATGAGGCGGCGGATAAACTCATCAAACTCTGTTGGCGCGAACTGGCTCGTGTGCATAAGCCCTCGGGATATCCGTATATACGGCGTTTGGAACAAGAGCTGGATACGATAAAGGGGAAAAAACTCAGCGATTTTTTTCTCCTTGTGAAGAGGGTGGTGGAGTTCGCCAAGCGAGGGGAGATCAGGCATAGTGTTCGAGGTTCGGCTGCTGGTAGTCTCGTGGTGTACCTTCTGCTGGGGGGAGTGGATCCTGTGCTGAATGATCTCTTATTTGAACGTTTTATCAATGACGGCCGCGGTGATTTACCCGACGTGGATATCGACTTTGATTCAGAGAGGAGGGACGAGGTTATCGAGTATGTCATGGAAAGTTTTCCCCGCCAGACGGCCATGGTAGCTACTATTCAAACGTTCAAGTGTCGGAGCGCGGTGCGTCTTGCTGCGAGGGCGTTGGGGTATTCTTTGAGTAAGATTGATAGTCTTGCCAGATGCTTGCCCTGGTCGCTCAGAGGATCCCATCTCAAGGAAGCATTAGCCACATTGCCGGAGCTTCGCGACGCTCCACTTCAGAAGGAGAGACAGCTTGTTGACCTGGCAGACCGGTTGATCGGTCTCCCTTGCCAGAGTTCTGTCCATCTGGGAGGCGTCATCATCACTCCACGGGACGTCACTGAATGGACCCCTGTGCAGCGTTCCCCCAAGGGCTTGTTGGTAGGTCAGTTGGACAAGGACGACGTTGATGCCTTGGGACTGTTGAAATTGGATATCTTGGGCCTTCGGATGCACACTGCAATTGGAAAAGCCTTGAACGTCTTGAGATCCCAAGACGTCTTTCTTCCTTTGGAGAGGCTCCCCGTGGATGACGAAGCAACCTATTCTCTTCTTCAGACGACTCATAGCGTGGGGGTATTTCAGCTTGAATCTCCGGGACAGAGGAATCTCTTGGGACGCCTTCAACCTCGCGTTTTTTCCGACTTGGTAGCGGAGACATCTCTTTTTCGGCCTGGTCCTGTGGAAGGCAACATCGTAGAGGCGTATCTCAAGAGAAGGAACGGTCGAGAGGCTATCACATATCCCCATGACAGCCTTGCTTCCATTCTCGAGGAGACATACGGAGTCATTCTTTTTCAGGAGCAGGTGCTCAGGATTGCGCATGTCTTTGCCGGTTTGAGTTATGCAGAGGCCGATGCTTTTCGGAGGGCTATGACAAAAGATCGGAAATCGGGCAAGATGGAAATGTTGAAGCGCCGTTTTTTCGAGGGGGCAAGGAGTCTAGGCCATGACGATTCTCTTATCGAAGAGGTGTTTTCGCAGGTTTCAGCATTTGCCTCGTATGGTTTCTGCAAGGCTCATGCCGCATCCTTCTCGAACATCATTTACCAAAGCGCTTATTTGAAGGCTCATTATCCCCAGGCATTTTATATTGGACTTTTAAATGCTGGTCAGGTGGGGTCTTATCCTCCCTTTGTTATCCTCAATGAGGCGAGGCGTTGTAATATCCCTATTCATCATCCCCACATAAATGCCAGTTCCTTGGAATACCGAGCGGAAGGCGATGGCATTCGAGTCCCTCTGACCGTGGTGAATGGTTTAGGCCCAGCCACGGCGCAGAGAATCGTGGCGCATCGAGAACGATATGGTGTGTTCTGTAGTCGGGAGGATTTTCTTGAACGCATCCCTGTCTCCGAACGTGTGGAAAAGGCCCTTGCCTTGGCAGGCGCCTTTGAGGGGTTAGATACCGAGTGGGGGTTGGTGCAAGAGGTGTGCAATGCGTGATCGAATCTACAATGAACGCGTCTCGATGAATGTGTATTGCGATGGGCACCCCCTGAGCGTCTTGCGACAGTATTTAACACAAGATGGATTCGTCACTGCCGGCTCTCTGCGATCCATCCCCTCGGGGAGGAGGGTAAAGGTTGCGGGCATCACGGTCATTATTCATACGCCTCCCACAAAATCCGGCAAGAGGGTTCAATTTATCACATTGGAAGATGAAACAGGATTAATAGACGCCGCGGCATTTCCCAACACCCAGGAAAAATTTGCCAAGACTATTCTCACCAGCGAAGTGCTCGCCGTACAAGGGAGGCTGCATCGTCAAGGCAAGATGGGGGTGTCTGTTTCGATTGTAATCGAAAGGGTATTGGCTCCTTGGAGCGGCCCCCTCGTAAGGTTATTAGAGAGGGGAAGGCTTTCTTTATAAAGGCTTTTCCGCCGCCATACGAAAGGACATTCCTTGCACTCATTCTTCGGAAAGTGTTATATTTGTGCAGTGTTTTGAAGATACTAGACATCAGAAGGAGTCCCCAGCCAAACCGTCGCTCCAGGGGAGTTGCACGTACGACAGACCGCCCCCGTGGAGCAGAAATCCAAAGCGCCCACATGGCGTTCGCCTGCGCTCAGGGCGTTTTTGGATACAAGGGATTCGGGGTCTGCCAGCCTGCGAAATACTCTTTCATCCCTTCGAAATTGAACTTGAGAGGAAGAGCATTCAGCAATGCTTCACGAGAAAACCACTGTAGGCATCGAAGAAGAGGTTCAGAAATCGTATCTCGACTATGCGATGAGCGTCATCGTAGGCCGCGCCTTGCCGGATTTACGTGACGGCCTCAAGCCCGTTCATAGACGCATACTCTATGCCATGCATCGAGCCGGAAATTTTTGGAACAGACCGTACAGAAAGGCGGCAAGAGTCGTTGGTGATGTCATAGGACAGTTTCATCCTCATGGGGATACCGCGGTGTACGACTCCGTCGTTCGAATGGCGCAGCCTTTTTCCATGAGGTATCCGTTCATAGACGGCCAGGGCAATTTCGGCAGCGTGGATGGGGATTCCCCTGCTGCAATGCGGTACACTGAGGTAAGGATGGCAAGGATTTGTCAGTCCTTGCTCGAAGACCTCGACAAAGATACGGTCGCGTTTGTCCCTAATTATGACAACACACAGCAAGAGCCCCTCACCTTGCCTGCACGCTTTCCAGTGATCCTCGTCATTGGTTCCCAGGGCATTGCGGTGGGCATGGCCACGAATATTCCCCCTCATAACCTCTCAGAGACCATCGATGCGGTCATCTATCTCATACAGAATCCGCGCGCCTCTCTCTCCGAAATCATGGAGATTCTCCCTGGGCCAGATTTCCCTACCTATGGGTATATCAGCGGGAGGAAAGGGATTGTGGAAGCCTATGCCACTGGCCGCGGCTCCATTCGCCTCAAGGCAAGAGCCGAAATAGAGGACGCAGGCAAAGGTTTTCAACGGATCGTGGTCACGGAAATCCCATATTTGGTGAACAAAGCTCGCATGGTGGAGCATGTCGCAGAATTGGTGAAGGACAAGAGAATTACGGGCATTAGAGACATCAGGGACGAATCCGATCGGCATGGCATGAGGGTTGTGTTTGAACTCAAACGCGACGAAAACCCCGAGGTGATCCTCAATCAGCTTTTCCGATACACCCAACTGCAGACCAATTTCGGTATTCAACTGCTCTGCGTCGATAACGGTCGTCCGAGAACCATGACCCTCATCGACATGCTACATGGATTTATTGAATTCAGGAGGGAGGTGGTCATCCGTCGGACGAGGTTCGAACTCGCCAGGGCGCGGGAGCGAGCCCACATATTAGAAGGCCTCAAGACGGCCTTGGACCATCTGGACCAGGTCATACGAATCATCAGGAACGCGGACAGTCCGAGCGCGGCCAAACAAGCATTGATGGAAACCTTTCAGCTCAGCGCTGTCCAGTCTCAGGCCATCCTCGATATGAGGCTCCAGAGGCTCACCGGTCTCGAGAGAGATAAGATTCTCCAGGAATTGCAGGAGGTGTTGGCAAAAATAACAGAGCTCGAGGCTCTTCTTGCCTCAGATCAGAAAATATTGGATGTCATTGTGGAGGAGCTGCGTCAAGTAAAAGAGCAATTCGGTGATGTCCGCAGGACCACGATCCTCGATGAAGAGGAGGAAACGCTGGATGAAGATCTTATCCCTCGAGAAGACGTGGTGGTGACCTTTTCGAGCAAAGGCTATATAAAGCGCATGCCTGCTCATTTGTATAAATCTCAGAGGCCGGGCGGAAAGGGAAGGATCGGTACCAAAGTAGGCAGCGAAGATGTGGTCAATCAAATTCTCTACGCCTCGTCCCACGATGTGCTGCTCTGTTTCTCCAACCGTGGTCGAGTTTATTGGATGCGAGTGTTTCAAGCGCCGGAAGAGGGCTTTTATGGGAGAGGCAAAGCCATTGTAAACCTCTTGAAGATCGAGGCCGGCGAAAAAATCAAGAAGATTCTCCGCATCCAGGAGCTTGGGAGCGAAGGATATATCGTCATGGTTTCTGCTTTGGGGAAGATAAAAAAGACATCCATTGAAGAATTCTCTCGGCCTCGTTCTACAGGGATTATAGCGCTTACCATCGATCCCGAGGATGAGCTCATAGACGTGAATTTTACCTCAGGCGAGAATGACATCTTACTCGCCAGCAAAAAGGGCAAGGCGATTCGTTTCAGCGAGAAGCTTGTTCGTCCAATGGGGAGGCAGGCGCGCGGGGTTACTGGGATGCGCCTCCAGCGGGATGACAAGGTCGTAGGCATGGCGGTTATCACCGATCCCCTTGCCACGCTCTTGACCATTACGGAGAGTGGATTTGGGAAAAGGACAGCTCTCGCGGAATACCCTATAAAAGGCAGGGGAGGCCAAGGGGTCATCACCATAAAGAATACCAACAGGCTTGGCAACGTAGTGGGTATCCAGCTCGTCGGGGAAGCTGACCACCTGCTGATATTGACCTCAGCAGGGAAGATAATTCGCCTCCGCATGGAGGAGATCTCGGTGATAGGCAGGAACACCATGGGACGCATGCTGGTGCGCCTCGAATCCGGCGAACACGTGGTGGACGTGGCGAGGGCGGAACCATCAGACGACGACGGCGGCGAAATGTTGGAGTCTCTGCCTGGTCCTGACGCTGCGGGGGAGGACTCGTAGTAGGAATCGCCTGAAGAGGCGCTTTGCAGGGTTCATGGTTCGCTGCGCTCGCAATGACAGGGAGGAAAGTGGTCGAAATGACGACCATGTCATCGAATTCGTGAATACTTCCGAGAACTGCTATATGGGCGGCAAACTAAGTCTGTATGGTCTGTGAGAAAAAGCGATCGTGTCTGTTCCCTCCCAACACTGCGATCGCGGCTGTTTGCAAGCTCGTGGCTTCAGCGCCGGAGACCAAGGCCAGAACTTTTTGTAAAACAAAAAGATTCCAATTATTGCCGCTCCTCTTCATTGGGAGCGCCATTGACGAATTTGGGAGATCATTCTTTGTAGCCACGAGGTTAGGCAGGCCGGAACATCCCGAACATGGCATCACCCCGCACGACCATCAGTCGACGAAACTGGCGAGTCATTGACCACACTGCAGACTTGAGACTCGAAGTACGCGGCGAATCTCTGGCCGAGCTTTTCTTGAATGCAGGGCACGCATTAACCTTTTTGCTCGTGGGGCGTGTAAACGTTTTGCCTACTGAATCGAGGGAGCTCATGCTTTCAGCTCCAAGCATCGAGGATTTGCTGGTGGAATGGCTTCGAGAGCTCCTTTTCGACCATCAAGTTCATGGCCGAGCTTTTGTGAACGGCGAAATACTGGAGTTGTCCGACACTGTACTGAAATCTCTCGCTGCCTTTGGGAGGACTCCAGAAGGCCATTCGATGCAATGCGAGATAAAGGCAGTGACGTATCACGGCCTCAAAATAATACGCAGAGGCGACACATATTTTGTGCGTATTATATTTGACATTTAGGTGTGGTTGGACTCGACATGGGCGCCGCCCAAGAAGATGCATGTGAACGATGCTGTGTTCCGCAATAGGCGCCAGACGCCCCGACAGAAATTTCACGGACTCGTGCGATGGCTGATAGGTGATACCCATGTCTCATGGCGAGTGTTTTCAAGGCCGCCGCCCCAAAGGACTCAAATCTTTGACGAGCTCTTGCCTCGTCATCATCGGAGGATTTTGCATCACCTCATTTTGGTATAATCAGGACATCTTCAGGGTCTTGAACGGACACCAGTCCCCCGTGTGGGATGCGTTTTGGTTGGCCTGGACGACCATGGGAGACGGCTACCTGTTAGGAGCAATCTTGGGATGCTTCATTGTGTACCATCCTCGGATAGCGGCGCTCGGCTTGGCCGCTTTATTATTGTCTGGTGTGCTGGTTCAGGCTTTGAAAGCTCTTTTCCCCATGGCGCGACCAGTGGAAGTTTTACAGACTGTACACGTTGTTGGGCCCGTATTGAGGTTCGGGAGTTTTCCTTCTGGCCACGCGGCTGCAGGTATGTCTGCTGCCCTGACCCTATACAGCTTCGCCGCGTCGAGGATGACCAAATATATCGTGGTCACGGTTGGCATATTCATCGGAATTTCACGAATCTGTGTGGGGGCGCATTTTCCGGTTGACGTGGCCGTAGGGATGCTTGCCGCCGTCCTGTCCTTTGTTTTTTGCGCCGTCTTTGTGTGGCCGATCATTTCAAGACGCGTCTGGCAAAGGCCCCAGCGAAACAATAGGCTTTTCCAGACCCTCTATGGTGTGGAACTCGCGGCTGGATTAGGGGCCTTGTGTGTCTATAGTCCTTTATTTGCGGAGTCTCCACTCATCGGGGCAGCGGCGTCAACAATAGCTGTAATTTTTGTCGCAAGGGGGATTCGGAAATTGCCCGTTTGCGAAGATCCCTCATCACGCTGAAGACAAATTGGACAGGAGTAACTGGTGGCGCAAACAAAATACACGATTCGGCGTATTGACGACATCCGATGGGAGATCCCCAAGGTCGGCAAAATGCGCGTCCCGGGTATGATCTACACGGACGCGCGGAATCTCGCAGAAATCGAGAAGGACCAGAGCGTAGATCAGGTGTACAATGTGGCGCACTTACCCGGCATAGTGGGAAGGTCGTTGGCCATGCCCGATGTCCACTGGGGTTATGGCTTTCCCATAGGAGGGGTCGCCGCCTTTGATTTGGAAAAAGGGGTGGTATCGCCAGGCGGCGTGGGGTATGACATCAACTGCGGCGTTCGTTTGGCCGTGACCTCGCTCACACGCTCAGAGGTGTTTCCTCGTCTTCGGAACCTCATCGACGGTCTTTTTGCCCACGTGCCGTGCGGAGTGGGTTCCAGAGGCGGAATCAAGCTCACCAAAAAGTCCATGGCCGAGGTTCTCAAACGCGGGGCCAAATGGGCAATTCAGGAGGGGTGGGGCGATGAGAGCGAGCTCGATATGATCGAGAGTCGAGGCGCTTTAGAAGGGGCTGATCCCCACGCCGCGAGCGAAAGAGCCTTCGAGAGAGGCAAGGATCAACTCGGTACGCTTGGCTCTGGGAATCACTTCATGGAAATCGGTTTTATTGACCAGATATTCGACGAAGAAATCGCTCGCGCATGGGGGCTGGAGCTTGGTCGAGTAACCGTTATGATCCACAGCGGTTCCCGCGGCTTTGGCTATCAGGTGTGCGACGAATTTTTGGCCAAAATGGTCAAGAGCGTGGGGGCCGAAGGCATAGAAATCCCGGATAAGCAGCTTGCATGCACGAGAATCGCTGGAGCTCTGGGGAAACAGTATCTTGCGGCAATGGCGGCGGCGGCAAATTTTGCCTTTGCCAATCGACAGATACTGATGCACATGGCCTGTGATGTATGGCAAAAAACCCTTGGGATTTCGCCTCGGGATTTGGGTCTGCGACTCTTGTACGACGTCTGCCACAACATCGCCAAAATTGAGACTCACGAGGTCAATGGAAAACTGATTCGTCTCTGTGTGCATCGAAAAGGCGCTACCAGAGCGCTTCCTCCGGGGCATGCAGAACTTCCGCTTCAATATCAATCCACAGGGCAGCCCGTCCTCATCCCGGGAGATATGGGGAGGGCGTCATACGTGCTTGTAGGACGACACGGGGCGTTGAAAGAGACCTTTGGCTCGGCTTGCCACGGCGCGGGGAGGATTATGTCTCGAAGCGAAGCCATCAAAAAAACCCACGGGCGGTCTATCGAAAAAGAGCTCGAGGCAGCAGACATCTATCCGCGTTGGGTTGGCAGGAAGACCCTTAGAGAAGAATGTCCGGAGGCGTACAAAGACGTCAGCGCGGTAGTGGATGTGGTGCAGCGAGCGGGGCTCGCATCCAAAGTGGCTCGGATTAGGCCCATAGGCGTCATCAAAGGTTGAGGGTTTTTGCCGCCGTGATCCGTCAGGCCGGGGGCCTGAATCTTTCAGTTCCAGAAGTTTGCCGTTTTTGTACAGTCAGCGTCTCGTACAAGGCTCGTTTGTTTGATTTTTGGCGAGAATTGCCACTGGCCTTTGCAGAAATTCCGATATATTGCCAGCTGGCCCTGCAGATTTTCTCGCTGCGGCCCGTGTTCGATGTCTTCTCACGCACGGTGACGATTTCGACATCTTCGCCAACAACTATTCCCGCCATGGAGCCCAAGAAACAACAGGACACGGGCTGCCTGGAGCATTGGTCATTCACCAAGAACTTTCAGATTGTGGCAAAGCGTGTGGCTTCAAGAGCCCTCATGGCCAAGATCACCTGGAGTGCCGTCTATAACCTTTCTCAAGAGAAATCGCGAAATGCTCAGACCTTACGTTGTCGTTTCCATGAAAATGGGAATCCAGGAAACTCAGTATGGATCCCCACTTTCGTGAGGATGACCCATTGAGGGTACACGGACCCAATTCGTGATTAATTTCGAGAATTCCTATATACCCGCAGTGAGTACCCACACAATCACCTCTGCTGCTCCACAAAAATCCGAATTATTTGGGCCGATTTGGACGCTCGAGAGTCCTTGAGAGGCGGAGAACCTGTTCGTGACAAAATGAGCTGTCCTTTTCATTTTTAATATAATTCTAACAATATGCTAACAATAATTGTACAAAGTGAAATCCTGACGCACCTTGTCGTGTCAAAACATCTTACAAGGAGGATCACAATGGCTCTTTCAAACTATCTCCCCAAGGCGGATCTTTGGACGGGGGTTGCTGTCGGAGTGGCGCTATTGGCTGCCCCCGTTGTTATCCCTGTCATAGGAGCGGCTGTACGGCCGCTGCTCAAAGCAGCTATTAAGGGTGGATACATGCTGTACCAGGGGGGGCGTGAGATCGTCGCAGAAGTCATGGAAGAAGTAGAGGATATTGCCGCTGAAGCCGTGAGTGAGGCGGATGCACAAATGGCAGCAAAAGCTGCAGCAGACTGAGGTTTCGCTCTCGTCCTTAGGCAGGTTCGCAATGATCCCAGAGGCCTTTGTGTGTCATCATGCGGGTCGGCGCATGAGAATAAGGATTCCGTCCGCGAAGGGGAACGTGCGGTATTTCGAGACTTTGGAGGAGGCTCTGCGCAACTTCCCTGAAGTTGAGGAAGTTTCGATCAATCCTACCACAGCAAGTGTGTTGATACTCTCCGAACATCACAGCTATGGAGGCATAAAGAAATTTGCCAAAAAAGAGGGGCTTTTTCATTTGCAGAGACCGAGATCGCCTGCCAAGACCCTGTTGACAAATGTCACCCGCACCTTTGAGGCTTATGATAAGCGGCTGAAGCGGTTTAGCGGAAACGAGCTCGACATCCCCAGTATGGTTTTTCTCGCTCTCCTCGTCTCGGGTATCATACAAATAGCTCGAGGGAATTTGGTTGCGCCTGCGTGGTATACAGCCTTTTATTATGCCCTGGGAATTTTTACTCGGGTTCACGAGGCCCACAAAGAAACACCGGACATCACCTGGGAAGATTTCGACGACGCCGACGCAGAATAATCCTTCACTTCTGTGAGCGTCCATTTCCCGCTGTGGAATGAGCAACTGTCTGAACAAATGGTTGCCGACGTTAATGACTGTGGACGCGTAGGCAGGAAGGAATCCTCCCAGCGAGGCACTGGTCCGCGTTGCTTCGAACCACAACAAATCGTCCTCGAGATCTCGTCCAAATGCGAGGAGAGTTTTCTTGCTTCGAATCTTGCATGACGCAGTAAAAGGCAGGGTGCGTTACAAGGTGCGGGGGCTGTATCGCTCCGAAGAGCTCAAAGTTCGGCTCATTGCACTGGGTCTGAAACATGGTGAAATCACGCAGATTGTTCCCAACACACTTACGGGAAATGCGCTCGTCCATTATGACCCTCGCTGCAACCCCAGGGTCATCACCGCCATCCTTGAAAATTGCGTGCTGCAATTTGTGAGAGAATCTCAAGTATGCGGAGGCTGCACATCGCGGTATCCACAAGGATTTTCAGGGGAGAAATCGTCCTCCTCGGCGGCCTCAGGAGGCGGAGACAGGTCACAGGAAAAACCCAAGGCTGCACTGTTGCAGCGTCAGGACTCTGATGCTTGGCACCGAATGAGTCCTCAAACGGTCGTTCAAAGACTTAGTACGTCGGCGCGAAGCGGCCTCTCCCCCGCAGACGTGGAAAACAGTCGCCACAGATTTGGGCCAAATTTTGTTCCTGACAGTCCTCCACGTTCAGACTTTCAGATCTTCGTTGAGCAGTTCCATTCACTTCCCGTGGCTCTGCTGGTTGGCGCTGCAGTTCTCTCGGCCGTAACAGGGGGCCTACTGGACGCCTGTGTCGTCATGGCCGTGGTGGGCATAAACGCGGTGATCGGTTTTGTGACTGAGAGGGAGGCAGAAAGAACTATTCATGCCCTTAAACAACTCGTATCGGGATCTGCTCAAGTGGTGCGTGAGGGCATTTTGCAGGAGGTTGCTGCAGATGAGGTTGTCGTAGGCGACATCCTCCTGTTGAAGCCTGGGACTCGCGTGGCTGCGGATGCGAGGGTCATTCATGCTCATGAGTTGACGGTTGATGAATCGGTGTTGACCGGGGAGAGCATGCCGGTGCGCAAGATCAAAGAGGCCCTGAGAAAGACCGATATAGCGCTCGCTGATCGGTTGAACATGGTGTACTCAGGGACGTTGGTTGTGGGTGGCGCAGGTACTGGGGTCGTCGTTGCAGTGGGAGCGTCATCGGAAATCGGCAAAATCAAAAATTTGGTTTCGGAGATAGAAACCCCACCGACTCTCATCGAGAGGCAGTTGGAAGGACTTGGAAACAAACTCGTTTTAATCTCAGCTGCGCTATGCATTCTTTTTTTCCTCTTTGGGTTCCTCTACGGAAGAGGTTTCATCGAAATGCTCAAGACCTCCATTGCGTTGGCAGTAGCCGCAGTACCGGAAGGCCTCCCCGCGGTGGCCACTACGACGCTGGCTCTGGGGGTCAAGCGCCTGAGACGAGACAAGGTCATCATCAGAAATCTTGATGCAATATGCACCCTTGGGTCGGTCCAGACCATCTGCTTCGACAAGACAGGCACCATCACCTACAATAGGATGAGCGTGACCTCCATGTGTTGCGGGGACATGATGGTTCAGATAAAGGACGGCATCTTCGCGGCGGACGGTCATCCTGTAGACCTTTTTTCGACAGATCCCCTCATGATGATGGTACGCGTGAGCGTGCTCTGCAATGAGTCGAAGATCGAGCATCACAACGGAGGGTACGTCGTGACCGGATCGCCCACTGAGAACGCCCTCATTCACATGGCTATGCAGTCCGGGATCGACGTAGTCGCCTTAAGAGAACAGCATCCCTTGATAAGTATTCAGTATCGTTCTGAAAACAGAAACTTCATGGAGACAACGCATGTGTGGGATGGTTCCAAGACGCTCTTCGCGGTGAAGGGGAATCCCTCTGAAGTGTTGTCCATGTGTAGTCGTCATTACAGAGACGGAGAGCTTATACCGTTTTCAGAGGAGGATCGGGACGCAATAGAATATCAGAACGATAACATGGCTGGCGATGGGTTGCGGGTGCTTGGGATCGGTTACAGGATATCTGAGCCAAACGCAGGACTGAAAGGCGACCACGATCTCGTATGGCTCGGTCTCATTGGCATGGCCGACCCGATCAGAGAGCAGGCGAAGCAGTCCATAAGAAGGTTTCATCGAGCGGGCTTGGAAACCGTAATGATAACGGGCGACCAAGCAGCGACGGCCTACGCCGTGGGAAAAGAACTTGGACTCAGCAATGGCAACCCCTTGGAAGTATTAGACTCAAGAGCTCTCCGCTATGGACCCGTCTCTAGTCAAAGCCCTGGGGTCCCATGTTCATGTTTTTTCACGAGTGAGTCCCGCCAATAAGCTTCAGATTGTGCAGGCTCTCCAGAAAAACGGTCGAGTTGTAGCGATGACCGGCGACGGAATAAATGATGGGCCTGCCCTGAAAGCAGCCGACGTTGGGATCGCGATGGGTGCGAGCGGTACCGATGTAGCCCGTGAGGTGGCCGACGCAGTACTCGAATCCGACGATCTCGAGACCTTGGTTGTTGCCATGAGGGACGGCCGATCCATAGTAGAAAACGTTCGGAAAACTCTGCACTATCTGCTTTCGACAAATCTCAGCGAGATCCAGATAATGTTGATGGCCGGCGCGTTAGGTCTGGGGCACCCTCTCAGCACCATGCAATTGTTATGGATAAACCTAGTCTCGGACATTTTCCCCGGGTTGGCTCTCGCCGTGGACCCGCCTGACCCGGACATAATGGATCAGCCTCCTCGAGATCCCACCGAACCCATCGTGATCTCTGATGAATTTAAGAAGATAGCCTTTGAGGGCAGTCTTCTGGCGTCCGCGTCCATGGGAGCCTATTTGTATGGTCTTTCTCGATACGGTGTGGGGGCCGCTGCAAGCACCCTAGCTTTTCAAAGCCTTACCACAGGCCAGATACTACACGTGCTTTCATGTCGATCAACACAAGGCAGTATTCTCAGCCGCGGGCACTCCCAACCCAATCAGTATCTCAATCTGGCCGTCATTTCCTCGCTGGCGTTGCAATCCATGACTTTTCTCATCCCAGGACTCAGAGGCATCCTTGGGCTGACTCGTTTGAGTATCGTTGACGGTCTGGTTGTAGGAGCGGCATCGATCTTGCCGCTGCTGATCAATGAGAGTCGGAAAGAGTTCAGTACGGCAGGTGCGCATGAATAACAATTTCGTTCATACCTCGGAGTCGGTGACGGAAGGCCATCCCGACAAACACTGCGATCAAATCAGCGATGCGATTATCGATCGATTCCTGGAGCATGATTTCCGTGCGCGCATAGTTGCGGAATGCGCCGTGTCCCTTTCCGTGGTCTTCATCTCTGCCCGGTTTTCTTCGACTGTCAAGGTGGATTTTCCAAACGTTGCACGAAAGGTCATACGGCGCATCGGGTACGTTGATCAGGAATTCAATTACAAGACATGCAGCATTTTGACCAGTCTCAAAGAGCTGGTTCCTGATAACAGTTGGTTGGCAGATGAAGACAGGATCCTTGAGGAAGACTTGGATCGGATTGTAGTCAACGAGCAAGCAACTCTTTTTGGTTTTGCCTGTAACCAGTCTCCGGATTTGATGCCTCTCCCGATATGGCTGGCTCACAAGTTGGCTCGAAAGCTGTCTGAGGTTCGCGTCCAAGGACAGTTGTCGTATCTCGCGCCCGATGGCACGTCTCAGGTTGGAGTGGCATACCACAATGGACTACCCCACAGAATACACACGGTAACCCTCAATGCAAGCCTGACACACAGAGACTCGGTGAAGCCAAAACGCCTTCGAGACGATCTGATGCAGGCCGTTGTGGAATCGGTGTTTCAAACCGAGCCCCTTAAACCCGACAAAGACACCCGAGTGTTCATCAATGTGGGAACGCCGCTCAACCTGGGCGGACCTTCCGTTCATTCCGGCATGACAGGCAGAAAGACCAGCGTGGACACGTATGGTGCATTTGCCAGGAACAGCGGGTCAGCTTTGAGCGGAAAAGATCCTCTGCGCATTGACCGAGTGGGAGCGTATGCGGCCCGTCATGCGGCGAAGAACATCGTGGCAGCAGGCCTGGCAGACAAGTGCGAAGTAATGCTGAGTTACTCGGTGGGGTTTCCCGGGCCCGTTGGTATTCAGGTGGATACGTACAACACGGGGAAGATTCCTGATCAGGATCTCTTGAAGCTCGTAGAGGAGCACTTTGATTTTCGGTTAGGGGCCATCGTCAAACGTTTTCGTCTCCGAAGGCTGCCTTCGATGTTCAAAGACGGATTTTATCGTAAGTTGGCAGCCTTCGGCCACTTTGGAAGGAGGGATTTGGATCTTCCGTGGGAGCGCCTCGACGTGCAACAAGCGCTCAAAGACAAGTGACATCATGCAGATGAGCCGCAATGAAAGGCCTCATGTGGGTTGCGCGCCATCTAAATGAATGCTGTCACCACCGAGAGAGGCGATCCCTCCAACACTCTATTGAGTACGAGTCCGACAAGGGCCTTCGTGGCGCCTGCCCCGATTTGATCGAGGACACGCTTTGAATGCCGGCCAGTATCACCGGTTGCTCTTTGGTCAAGAAAACCCTCCTGGGTGAGGAGGGAAAGGATTTCATGAGAACTCATGCTCTCGGGATTGTAGAGGAATACCACACTGCCGGTTATCGTATTTACACTGATCGAATTGATGCCGGGCAGGCCCTTGGTGACAGCTTTCAATTCCCTTATATTTCGTGGGTTCTTTTTCAAACTCGGTACTCGTATTCTTAAACGTCCAGGAATTTCATGGCGGTAGTATTCCATGTAAGACTCCTCGATTTTGTATGCCGTTGCTGGGGATTTCCTTATGGGAAACCAGCGCTCCCACAACTTTTTCATGTTCTTTGACCTTGAAGATGTTAAGGAATTGTGAGCCGCCTATTAGGATTTTGCGAAAATGAAACTGCAGATCGTAGTTTCCAAATGGAGGCCTTCCGGCTGCAAGAGGGCTAGCGGATTTTTGAGCATTTTAACTCAGTGCTCACAAAACACTCACAAAGGAGGCGCCTTATGAGCATACCTTTTTGGTTTACGACGGCACTTACTGGATTAGCTGGTCTGGCTTTTGGCATTTACATCGGGGACACCCACCGCAAGAGGCTCAGAAAGGCTCTCGCTGACAAAGACGATGTGATTGAAAAGTTGAATAAGAAGCTCGAGGAAAAGGGCCACATCGTTGCCGAGGCGCGCAAAGATTCTGAAAGGAAAGCAGCACAGTCGGGAGCTGCCGTCGCGGTCGCTCGAAAGGCGGTGTCCACCGAAAAGAAGACCGAGAAGCAGCCGCCGAAAAAAGACTCATCCAGAAAAAGCAAGGAGAGCGTCGCGGAGCCGTCCAGCTCTGATGCTGATCAGGACACGAGGACGACACTTACCTTGAATTAGTTTCGGCTCTCTTTCAATACAATGGTTTATACTGCATTGAAAAGGCCTTGAGGAGGCGCAATATGGCCGATGCTGTGGAGAAATGCCCTCATTGTTTTGGCGAGAAACCTGTGAGAGCGAAAGTCTGTCTGCATTGTGGACGCGATGCAGAGGGTTTCGGACCTATGGTTCGGACTTCAGGCAATGCTGTGACGAACGCACCCAAGAGATCAGCTTCGTCTGACGGTCTGGATCTGCGTCTGCAAATACTCTTGGCAGGGCTCTTGGCTGCGGTAGGCTTCCTCATTATGGTCTCAACAGGATTTGGCACGCTCTTGTTTGTGTTTGGTCTTTGTTGGCTCCTAGTAACCAAAGCCCGCATTTGGTGGCGGAAACAGGTAAGGCAATTCTATAGTTGAACCGTCCTTTCATCTACCGAAATGAGGTGAAATCGCTTTTAGTATCGTGGGGGAACCGTCGGAAAATCCCCTGCACTTTTTATCATCAATACCTCGTCTCGTGCACCGACGGGCGAAGGTCTCTCCGCCCCTACGGGTAGTATAGCGCGTAACGGTATCCCCGGCCCAGACCCTCACGTCCGTATCGAACAATACGGCATCACCGTACGTCCCATCTTGATCTTGATATAGGAGTGCGGCGACCTCTTTTTGTCTCGCTCCGTGTATCAGAGTGCCGTGAAATGAGGGGCCGGCAGCGCGCTCTCTCTTTCATAACCGGAGATCTTGCTATGGCACCAGAGCAGAGTGTTTTCTTGATGACACATCGCGGACGTTGGTCAGCAGCCGATCACCTTTTTCCCGTAGCCTCCCTTGCTGCCGAACGGCGGGGAATGCGCAAGAAGACCACGCAAGACGATGCGAGCATTGATCCTTCCTGCGCGGAACGGCTGTTTTTCTAAGTCCTATCCGGTTGCAACGCACCACAGGAGGTACAAGAAACACGACACTGTAGCTAAATTTTCCTGTAAGTTTTTTCTCGGGATTCCGAACTATGAGACAGCCCACCGAATGGTGGCAATGGCGATCGACTCAGACCGCCAAAACAAGAGAAATTTCTTCAGGAGGCTGAAACAATGAAAAGGCTCGTTAACCTTGTAGTAGCGCTGACGTTCGCGGTGGCGGTTCCCTTTGCCATGGCCCAGACAGGTTCGGGAACGACCCCAGCCGCTCCATCCGGCGCCGATAAACCCGCCAAGACTATCAACTGCTGCGTGAAAGGCAAGTGTGAGCAGGTGAAGTCAGACGCGGACTGTGCAAAACTCGGCGGCAAAGTCGTCAAAGACTGCAAGGACTGCAAGTAAGCATCTCCACCAGTTCAAGGCGCTCCGAGGGGATCGGGGCGCCTTTGTTGTTCATGGATTTGGAAAGGGCAAATGGTCGGGCGCCGCGTTACGCTTCAGCGCACACACAATAGACAAGCTCGCTATGAATGATAGAATGTCGTCTGGCCGAATCTCTTGCGGGTGAGCTATTGGGACCATTTGTCAATGAATAAGAGCGTGAACGATGCTGAAGCAGCTCTCGTGACCCAATGTCTGGCGCGTTCTGAAGCTGCCTGGCGTGAACTCTACGGTCGTTTTGTGGTGTTGGTTCGAAACGTCATAAGCAAGCACGCACGTCTCAGTGAGACGGAAATCGACGATGTGACGCAAAACGTCTTTCTCACGCTCACTTCCGCGCTCCGCAATTTCGACGCCCAGCATTCTTTGTCGAGCTTCATCTGCCTTGTTGCCGAGCGTGTACTTGTCGACGAGATGAGGAAACGCAACGCGGTCAAACGGTCAGCGTTGACCTTATCGGTGGAGCATGATGATGGGTCACACGACGACGCCTCGCAGATTCAATCTCAGGAAGACCCGCCTGACGTGTTGTTAGAGCGTTTTGAACAGGCATTGCTGCTCCGTAGTGCGCTGGATCAGCTCGACGCCGATTGCCGCGACCTTTTGAAACTGAGATATTTCAAAGGGTTGTCCTTCAACGAAATTGCCGCTATGCTGGGGGTGGCGGTCAATACTCTCAATGTACGGGCCACCCGATGTCTCATGAAGCTGAAGACAGCATACAAACATTGCGAGACCACTCGGATGAAAACCCACCGCTCTGTGCTCATTAAAAAATGCTGAAGCATCTTGAAACAGAATTTGTGGCCTATTTGGAAGGAAAGCTCTCGGAAGAGGATGCCAAGCGCGTCGAAGAGCATCTTCGGTACTGCCCAAAATGCGGCGCCGAGCTGGAGGAGACGCTCTCTCTCATTCAAGCCTTACAGGCAGACAAAACCCTGTTTTGTCCTTCATCCTCAGCGATCTTTGACTACGCGACCAGGGGCGAAGACCCTACCGGCGCCATTGCTCAGCATGTGGAGGATTGCGAATCATGTCGGATTGAATACGGGCAATATTGCGAGGCCGTTGGCAAACAGGTTATGCCAGAGGAGCTGTGGGCTGGGATCAAGGCGCGCCTCGCTGCTGACGACGATTCGATCTCATTAGCCTCGCGAGAGATTCGCATCGAGGATTCACTCATAGAGAGATTCTCCCGGTGGTTCAGGCGGCCTGCCGCGATAACGGCGTTGGTGGCCGCCGCCGTATTGGTGATTTTCGTACACCAATCCAACCTCCCTCAAAACATGGTTGGGTTGACATCTGTGGCTTGGGAAAATGTCCCACAGTCCAAGGGGGGAGGCCAAGGTCAGAAGCAGGCGCTTGTGTATGTGATTCGGTTCGAAGGATTCAAGGAACGCATACCCCAACAGACGATCGATTCCCTCTATCGTTCTCTTGTACCTGACATGGACCTGCTAAGCCGCTACAGCGTACCCCAGCCAGCAGAAGTGACTGATGCCATAGAGAAGGCCGGCGCCTCGACGTCGAGCAGACGCGATTTATATTCCGTGCTCGCCGAAAAATGGCGTGATGGGTTGGCCGTCGTAGTAACAATAACCCCTTCGACCTCAGGGGTCTCATTGGATGCGCGTCTCCACGACCTGCGTACCGATCGCGAGGTGAATGCCGCCAGCGCTGAACACGCGCCGCCAGGTCACATGGAAAAGACGATTCAGGGACTGGTTCGCCATCTCGTCATGACGGAATCGTGAGAACATACCACGTCCATTGTTGTCATACATGAAGACTAGCTTTACCGGAAGGCCGTTGATAGGGCTCAGCGAGCGCCCGAGAGGCATTCATGTATAACCTTCTCAAAAGAAATCACGGAATGGCCCTACGTCAGATTGTCGTACCCATGAAAATGGGAATTCAGGAAACGCCTTATTGATCCCTACTTTCTTGAGGATGACGTCATGAGAGGACACGCACCCAATTCGTGATCTATTTGGAGAATTACTATGTGGGTTGTATGTGGCGTAGGTTGAGAAAGGGGTCATCGCTATGTCCCGATTCATTCTCAGCGCAGTGGTTGCGTGCGTCGTATGGCTTTCGTGGCAGTGTCAAACTCCTGCCAAAGTCAATTCCGCAGATCCAGCTATCCACGCAGGCGTCTTTCCTAGAGGCGCCCTATATGCCCTAGTGGTAGGCGTTTCTCGATATAAAGATCAAGGGCTTCCACCCCTGAGGGTCGCGGATCAGGATGCCAAAGCCTTTGGGGATTTCCTCAAAACCCAGGATAGGCTTTTCCATGAGGCTCACATCACCTACCTGTTGAATGAAAAAGCGACCAAGGCAGAGATAGAGAAATACCTTTACTATACGCTGCCAAAGGCGGGTAAAGATGATACGGTGGTCTTGTTTTTGAGCGGACACGGCAGGTTTGATCCTATGCGACCGAAAGAATTTTTCTTTTTGCCCTATGACGCGGAGAACGAGTATATCGCTGCTACTGGCGTGAAGATGAGCGGGTTGGAATTCCTCAACGGCGTCAACGCCGAAAAGGTGCTTTTGATTGCGGATGCGTGCCACGCCGGCGGTTTCTCCCAAATGAAACCAAAGGCCAGCCTCCCATCGCTCGAACTCTTTCTCAAGGAAGCCAAAAACTCGTCCGGTAAAGCGATTATCACGTCTTCTAAGGATGGCCAACTGTCGTGGGAGCTGCCGGGCAAAACCAACAGCGTGTTCACTCACCACCTTCTTGAAGGCCTGCGGGGTAAGGCTGATCGCGATCATGATGGGCTCGTGACCCTGAACGAGGCCTATGAGTACGCTTATGCCCGCACAAAAGAAGAGACGAAAGGCCATCAGCATCCTCAGTTCGAGGGCTCTGTGGTGGGGACCTTTCCGTTGTCTTTTGTGACCGCTCCCTTGAGCGAGGAGCAGCTGAAAACTAAGCTGCTGGTCTCGGCAAAAGACGGCAATGTTCAAGAAGCGCATGCGGCGCTGTCGTGCCGGGTGGACGTCAATGTGCGCGATGAACAGAATAATACACCGCTCATTCATGCGGCATCGCATGGGCGCTTAGAAGTCGTAAAGCTGCTCCTTGAAAAAGGGGCTGACGTGAACGCCACAGACAACGGTCGTCGAGGAGCGCTTTCTGGCGCATCCGCTATTGGCCATCTTGAGATAGTAGAGATGCTGCTGAGTGCAGGGGCCAAGGTGGACCAGAAGGATTTCGAAGGTTGGACCCCTTTGGCGCGTGCGAGCCACGAAGGCCGCGTTGCTGTCGTGCAACTCCTTATAGCCCACGGGGCGGATGTGCGAACTCGGACAAAAACAGGGGACACTCCGTTGTCGCTCGCTGCCTCCCAAGGCCATATCAAGGCGGTGGAATTGCTCATCGCCGCGGGAGCAGACGTGAACTCCTTGGACCTGCAAGGGGTCAGTCCCCTGATCAAGGCCCTCCGCAGAGGGCATGGCGACTGTGCTCAGTTGTTGTTAAGCAGGGGCGCGGGGCTCAAATTACGCGAGCCGTCCAAAGGGGACCTTATGCTCCTTTTGGCCGCAATCAAAGGAGACGTGAGAGAGATAAAGCGTCTCTTAAGGATAGGCGTCTACGTAGACAGCGAGACCGACGCAGGCGACACGCCTTTTACCATCGCAGCGAGCCTCGGCCATTTGGATGTCATGAAGGCTCTCGCGCAGAAAAGCGCAAATCTGGATTTCAAGGGGCACGAAGGTCGAACAGCTTTGATGGCTGCCAGTTCGCAAGGAAATACTGCGGTGGTGTCGTTTCTACTGAAACTCGGGGCGAATGGCAATACGCAGGACAATCACGGCAACACAGCGCTGTTGTTGGGAATCTTCAACAAACGACCTGACGTGGTGAAGGTTCTTATTGCTCACGGGGCCGATGTCAACCTATCCGATGAGCAAGGCAGGACTCCTCTTATGGCCGCTACAGAACAAGGTCAAGACGAGACGGTTCGTCTTCTTCTTGCGAAAGGCGCCGCGGTCGATGCCAAGGATAAATCCGGCTGCACGGCGCTCATGATAGCAGCGCAACAGGGATATGTAGATATTACGAAACTCTTGATCAAGAAGAATGCCGCCATCGACGCCCAGGACATTGAGGGAAGGACTGCGCTCATGA
>CAYRVH010000033.1:31919-42207 GCA_964427855.1 uncultured Syntrophaceae bacterium | reverse complement strand
GTGATGATGATGACTGGTCTATGTCGCGCTTTTATTGTTTTGTCGATCTCAATGATATCGAATTCCATTTGGTCCAGGACATCGAGCATATCGTCTTGGAAGTCGGTATCGGCTTTGTCGATTTCGTCAATCAACAATACTGTCCTACGGTCCGCAACAAACGCCTGACCAATCTTCCCCATCTTGATGTATTCCTCAATGTTGCTCACGTCTCTGGATGAATCACCAAACCTACTGTCGTTGAGCCTCGTAAGGGTATCATATTGATACAGGGCGTCCACAAGCTTGAGGCTGGACTTGACATTGAGCACGATGAGGGGCATTTGCAGGCTCTCTGCGATGGCGTGAGCCAGCATGGTTTTTCCCGTCCCCGGCTCCCCCTTCAGCAGAAGAGGCATTTCCAGGGCCATGGAGATGTTGACAATCCTCGCAAGCTCCTCATCCAATACGTATTTGGCTGCGCCGGTGAAGGCGCCGCCGCTTTCCAAACCGGACATTAGTGTTGCTCCCTTTTTTTTACCGAATAGCCGAGATATGACAGGCATCCCCAACATGAGAATGATGTATATCTTTTCCTCGATTGGGAAGTCTCGTCATGAACCGTCCAACGATTCACTGCTCTGTTGTATCCATGTATCCTCCCTCAGTCAATGGACGAGGCTTTAACAAGGTTCCCCATTTTTAGGAGCTATGGAAATGAATCACGAATTTGACTTGGGTCGCTGCGTTGTCCCCACGAAAGTGGGTATCCATAGTGAGTTCCCCGAATTCCCCTTGTCATGGAAATGACAGTATGACGTATGGTCATTTCGTGCTTCTTTTGGACAAGCACGTAGATTCCACAAGCCACAAGCGGCCTCCATCACTCAGTGAATCAACCACCACCCATCACCTATTGCGGAATGTCCTGACGACGCTGCCAGTTCCTGTCAGAGGGTCTCTCCTCGCAACCTTTTTCTAAGCTTCATCACAGCCACGCCTCTTATTTTTTTACCCCGCATGTGCCTCGCGGTCACATTTGCCTTGACAGGCCCCCTCTACAGCCGTTAAGCTATTTCCAACCGGAATTCATAACCTGGAACCCAGCTCTATCCGAAAAAAAAGGTTGACAACGGGTGTGAGTTCTGTAATAAAGTTAAAACACATCCGAAGTCATATATTGTTGGAGGCAATCCAATACTGGAATGTAAGCTTCCTTGGAAAAGGATTGATGAAAGGAGGATGAGGGTATGGTTAAAAGGACTGTGGTTGTTCTCGGAATATTTCTGTTGATACTTTCCGTGGCAGCCGATTCATCGATGGCATTTGGTCGCAAGTGCTTTGGCAAGGAGTTCATGTGCCCAGCCAAACCCCTGTATCTGCCGGTAGATGTACCGGAGCCTGTACAGAGGACCATCGTCAGCACGTGGGAAGTGAATATCGAAGGTCCGTGTCCGCCTGTGAGCCCCCCCGCAGTGGCATGCGGCAGAGGGTTGCTGGGTCGAGATGACGGTCCGGGATTCCTGCTGTCCATGGCAAACCTTTTGGGCGCGCCCTTTGACGCAGTCATGGCAGGCCGCGGTGGAGTTACAGGGTGCACCCGCGCCAGCGTGGACGCCCCTTGCGGCGTGGCGTTCCCGGGACCCCTTGGCCGGATGATGTACTCACTGACCTTCCCAGTGACCGGCAATTTCTTCGGTGGCCTGTGGTAACCGAGAAGCGCGCATGAGTCGGCGAGAAACGCGTTGACAAATGCGTGAGTTATAGGATAAAATAAAATAGAAAGCTAAAGAAAGCTCCAATTTTTCCGGTATATCGACTGGAAGGCTTTTGATGAAAGGAGGACGAGGGTATGGTTAAGAAATCGGCTGTAATTCTAGGGATCCTCGCCACGGTACTGATTGGCGCAGGGCTGTCCTGGGGTTACACTGTCAGTCAATGGCCAGTACCGGGCATCCCCAACACCACGTGGGGGGGAGGATCGAGTTGCTTGGTATCCCCCCAAGACTATGTGTTGAGAGGACCGGTTGCGCCGACATGCACACCGTCGCTGTTTGCGGGATTGCTCCATGCGGGAGTCGGATTGCCGGCTAGAGTTCTGGCAGCGCCGCTGAATCCCCTCTTCGGACTCAGAGGCGAGCGGGGAAAAGGCTGCTGCGATGTACAGCTCGATGGTCCAGCGTATGTGACGGCTGCAGTGCCCTGCACAGCTGTGCATAGGTTTGTCCCGCCCTGCGGATTCTAACACACAGTAAAGATACGGTTAACCGAAATCAACAAGAAAGGCCGGAGATAATCCGGCCTTTTTTAGTTCTGCCCCATGTGCGTCATTTATTCTTGCTGAAGCCGCATCGGATGCTATTGCACACACCCCGATCCTATTCGGTGCCTCTGAGCCGCTCCCGTCCACGCCGGTTACAGGGAAGAGCAGCGCGGGCATTTCACTCTTCTTTACTCGCATGGCCGTCCGCCCTGTCATTTCCAGCGAAGCGAGAAATCTTGACTCGGCCAGAATATTTCGCAGTCACAAGGCTCCTTCGAAATGACATGGATGTCGAAGCGTCTCTGTCTCGTTCGAGCCCCGCTCTTTGGAAATGCCAAGATTGCGGCTCTCCTGGCCGCATAGCGGCCTCCGAAACTACTCACTCACGAGATCATGCAGACTTCATTCCGACGAAGTTTTCTAGGCCCCTCATAAACTTCCAGAACTTCCACAAGACGAGGGCGTGGCGGCCCTCCCTGCCCCTTCCTCCCCTCGCGACCCTGGCGCCCCAATGCCTTAGCGCGTTTCTTTTGGTTGCGGCTGTTGGCCTTCTCTCTGAACAGGGAAAACCTAGGGCGTGTGGCTTGTCTGGCTGCGCCATGGTTTGTTGACCATGAATCGCCAAAAAAATATTGCCGCGGCGGCGCACATGAGAACGCCGCCGATAAGAAACATCGCAGCCAGTCCTTCTTTGTTGGCGATGTATCCCCATCCTAGAACAGAGACATTAATCCCCACGCCAAAGGAGCCCGTGAAGAGCGATACCACCACAGCTCGATTACCTTCGTTGGAACGATCCACCATCCGCGCCATCATTGCGGGGTAAGACAGGCCCTGCACGAGGCCGAAGAGGGCGCCCAGCAAGATAGTTTGACTCAGGGAGGCTATATGAGATGTGCCGAAAAGCATGAGTCCGAACCCTATGATGCAATAGAAAATGAGCTTTTCTCTCCTCATGTTATCCGCAAGCGTTCCCAAAAACACCCGCACGAGGACAAGGCTGATGCCGTAACACACGAAAAAGGCGCCGGCCTGGTGTCCCAGATTTCTGGCGTGGAGCGGGAAGAAGGTATTCATTGCGGCAAAGCCGGAACCACAGACGGCTGCAACGGCCATCATGGCGAGGTGGCCGTCTCGAAAGGCTGTCGGAAAAAATCCCTTCGCCTTGCCCCGCGACTCTTTGAGTGGTTGGTCTTGTACCATTACCGCTGTGCAGAACCCTATCATACCGAACGCGACGAGCAGCCAGAAGTAAGGGGGAAACCCCCAATGGAGGAGGAGCTTTTCCCCCACGTAGGGACCTATGGCCACTGCCGTCGAACCAGATACTCCGAAGAGTCCAAAGCCTTGCGCCCTTTTTTCCGGAGGCACAATATCGGCCACAAATGTTGCGCAACCATTGAAGCAGGCTGCGAAAGCCACTCCTTGAAGGAGCCGGACAACTATCATGAGGGGTGAGTACGCATCAAAGAGCAGGAAGCATGCGTTTGAAACTCCCACAACTAAAATGCCTGTCAAAATGAACATTTTTCTCCCGAATCTGTCAATGAGCGGGGCGAGCAAAGGCAGGGCACCCAACGATGTGACGCCGATCGACCCCATTACCAATCCAACATCAAAATTGTTTCCCCCGAGGTTCACGATAAATACTGGGAGAAAACTCCAAGTGGAAACCACGAGAAACAGGCACAAATTCGTAAAAGAAATCAGGAGAAACTGTGTATTTTTGAGTAATTCGAACATGGCAAGCCCGTTCCCTCAGTGCAGAAGACAGGTTGTCAATCACTATTGTCTTTTATTTGCAGCATGATCCTGGCTTGCCTTCCCCATCATGGTCGACGCGCATTTCGCCGTTGGCGTTCGCACGAGGCTTTGCGCATCCTCGCAATCGCGTTGGAAAGACTTGATTCACCCCGGGTCGGCATGAGAAAGCGCTAACGCTGTTTCCTCTCTGGCGTTCCCTGATCCCGCCAGATAATGCGACGAGGAGGTCTTTGACCGGGAGTCGTCGGAGGCAGGGTATTCTCCTGGGAGTTTTGGATGGACGGCGGGACAGGGCCGGGTTCCGGCGCCGCTTGCTGTGGCATATTGGAGCCGCTCGGCGACTCGCTCGTAATGTCTTCTTCTACAATGCTTGGGGGTCGGGATGACTCCACGCTCCGCTGAGGCGCCCCCGCGCAGGCTGCGAGCCACATCAGGATCGCAGAAATGAGCAGCATCTTCATTGCAGCAGCGTTCCATAGCCATAACATGTGCGTATCATAAACATTTATTCGTGATGAGTCAAAGGCTTATGCGGCGCTCCCAACAACATGAATGTGACCGTTTATCCCGCCTCCACACTTCTGGCCGTCAGGTTCCCGTCCCTTATGGCGCACGACGCGAGAGAGTAACATTTCACCTCCCGTAACTCGGCGTGGCATCACTTGCCCGAAAGCCGGGGGCCTGAAAAGATCTGGGTGGCAAATGCCACGCCATTTCGGCATATGAATACCCCAATCCCCACATATCGATGCGTTGGATCCAGTAAATTCTTGCGATGCGGTGAACTGTTGAGCCAGCCAGCCACGACGCCACGGGCCCAACCTTCGGGCTGCCCTGAATAGGTGCGGTATGCAAGATTCTCCGCGCCGGACGAATATCCTATTCTTTTCATGCGATCCGCGAACGTCCGCCATCCGGCGGGATATTTCTCAGACTCATGCTTCAGCTCACCGGCTGCGCACATGTTGCGGCTGTGGATCTTCGCAATGAATTCTAAGTTTTTACTGGCCGTAAGTGGCCCGAGTCCCTGCTTTGACCTCGCCCTATTGGTTTCCATCAGCAGACGCTGCGCCAGCGCCTCTTCGGGCCGACTCTGCGTTTCATGATGTTGCACTTGCGATGACTTGAGCGGGTTGGCGGGTTTGCCGTCGCTGCCTCGAGACGCAGGGGGCTGTGCCATAACACACAGACCGAGCAGGCACGAGAGGCAAAACAGTCGCCTCGCCCCCCCTAGAAAGAGGGCGCAACGAGTGCCCGCAGCACACTCGCTGCCGCTGGTACAGGTATCATTGCAGTGATCTACTCTCATACCTTTCCTTGCGCCCGATGAGGACGCCTCGCCTCGTTTATCTGCCCAAACGCAACGCGGGGCTCCTCAACCGAGGGCGTAGAGCCTTGAGACTCCGGCTGGCGCGCTCGGTGATTCACGGCGCACATTTCATTGCTCTGCTGCTTGAATGAGTTTATAGTGAACCTCATGTAATGTGGCGGCATGGCTCTTATTTCCTGCTCGCCTATGTCTGAGGCGCTGCCAGAGCATCTGCGCCCATTGACCTTACATTGACGGTGAAAATATGCTGAGCAGTGCGGCTTATCAACAAAAAAGTCGCATACATTCGTGAAAGGATTCGGGCAAGCTGCGCGCCGTAGGCATCATCGAACGACGCTGCCGCCAGACTTGTGATGATGGACAAAGTGTAATTGCAAAAAAGTATGTCTTCAGTCCCATGCGGCGAGGGCTGTGGTGAGGCCTAGGTTGTTGAGCCGGCTTTTTTTGATCCTTGCGTTTCTTGCCTGGTTCACCGCCGTGGATCGGGTAGAGGGAAGCGACGTTGACAAGGATTCCGCAAAGGTCTCCCTCCTCATGGCCACTGGCATGCCGGGAGGCACGTCATATCAGGTGGGGCTCGGTTTGGCGTCCTTTTGGACAACCAGACTGAGGCAAACTGGGGTACGCGTGTCCGCCGCAATATCTGAGGGATCAAGAGAAAACATTGAAGCCATAAGGATCGCTGATGCTGACATCATCTTGGTGGATGATTTTATCTTATCCATGGCGTACGCTGGCGCAGGCATATACCGCGGCAAGCCTTTGAAAGAACTGAGAACGATTACGAACCTCTGGCCCGAGGTAGTGCATATTGTAATCCGCTCGGATAAAGTGAGAACAGGGAATATTCAAGATTTGGAGGGAGCGACTCTTGCAAGTGGGTTGCGGGACAGCGGCAACAGGCTCACCATCGAGATGCTCTTAAATACAGTAAAGGGTTTGCGCCAAACGGTTCGCGTGCGTTCCATGAGCGTCCTCTCTGGGGTGGAGGCTTTCAAACAAGGCTCTGTGCAGGCTCTTGACCTCGCGGGCGGCATTCCAGTCCCAGCTTTGTCTGCGCTGTTCCATGAAGCGAAAACGCCCCTTACGTTGTTGGAGATCACCGATGCTCAAATGGAATCGCTGAGGTCAGAGGGCTGGAAAAACGTGTCGCGTTGCATTATTCCTGCGCATGCTTATGCAGGTCAAGACAAGGCTGTTCAGTCGGTCGGTCAAATGAACGTCATGGCTACCACCTCTCAGATCGACGCTGGCGTGGTGTATGCCTTGACCAAAACGCTGTATGAGGGGCTCGACGCTCTGACGAAGATCCACCCCGTCTTTAGAGACCTGGCTATCGAGAAAGCCTTCGTCGGCCTTAAGGCGCCCCTTCATCCCGGCGCCATCCGCTACTATCGACAACGAGGATTAACTGTGCCTGAATCACTTATTCCTTGATAGGTTAAGGCCAAATAGCGTACTGTATGGATGGAGATGGGGCGTGGGAACGGATTATTCCACGCGCCTTCTTGGTTTAGCGATCATTTTCACATGCTGACTGCTGTTCAGCAATAATCGTCGGAGGTATGTATCGATGAACGATGTGGTAATCGTTGACGCCGCGCGGACGCCAGTGGGTTCATTCGGAGGAGTTCTTTCAACGATTCCGCCCGTGGAGCTCGGGGCCATTGTCGTACGAGAGCTGCTCAAGAGGAATAATCTGAATCCCGCCTTGATCGATGAGGTTATCTTTGGCTGCGTCTTGCAGGCAGGCCAGGGCCAGAACGTGGCAAGACAAGTTTCACTGCGGTCAGGCATCCCACAGGAAGTTCCGTGCATGACTATCAACAAGGTGTGCGCGTCGGGCTTGAGGGCGGTCACTTTGGCCAGCCAAATTGTTCGCCTCGGCGACGCAGACTTCATAGTAGCAGGGGGTACCGAAAACATGTCTGCCGCACCTTACGCCGTCCCAAACGTCAGGTGGGGGGCGCGTATGAACGACGGCGTCCTGCTGGACCTCATGATCCACGATGGCTTGTGGGAGATATTCAACAACTACCACATGGGCATCACCGCGGAGAACATTGCCGAGAAATACCACGTGACGCGAGAAGATCAAGACGACCTGGGCGTCATGAGTCAACAGCGTGCCGAACAGGCCATAAAGTCAGGACGGTTCAAGGATGAGATCGTCCCGGTGACCGTGGCCCAGCGCAAGGGAGACCCCAAAATTGTGGATACGGACGAACATCCGAGGATGGGCACGACGAGGGAAGCTCTTTCAAAATTGCGGCCTGCCTTCAAAAAAGACGGCACCGTCACTGCAGGAAACGCTTCAGGGATCAATGACGGGGCGGCTGCGACGCTGGTGATGTCAATGCGGAAAGCCCAGGAGTTGAACCTCAAACCCATGGCTAGAGTCGTGTCGTATGCATCCGCGGGCGTAGATCCCAAATTTATGGGATTGGGCCCTATTCCGGCAACGAGAAAGGCTTTGGAAAAAGCGAACCTCACGATTCAAGATATCGACATCGTAGAGGCAAACGAGGCCTTCGCAGCGCAGACGATTCAGGTGGCGCGAGAGCTCGGCCTTGACATGTCCAAGACCAATCTCAACGGCGGGGCGATCGCTCTAGGACACCCTATTGGCGCCTCTGGGGCTCGCATTCTCACGACGCTACTCTACGAAATGAAAAAAAGAGATGACGTGAAGAGGGGATTGGCGACGTTGTGTGTAGGGGGAGGCATGGGAGCCGCCCTCATTGTCGAGAAGCTGTAAGCAGGCGCAATGCCGGTGTCCTTCTATGGCATGGCGTTGTGCAGCGACGTGCTGCGGCAAACAAAGGGGCCGGGGCGCCGCCAAAGACTCTCGGCCCTCTTATCGCGGTTCTTGAAATTTACGTCGGAATAAGGAGCTCCTCATCGAGTGAGTGAGCACTTTCGAAAGCCTCGTGTGCGCCGGGAGAGCCGAGACTTTGTTATGTCGAAGGAGCCAGGCTCGATCGAAAGTGAGACGCATTGCGACGCCATGTCATTTCCAATGAGCCTCGTGACTGAGAAATCTTTCTCGCTGGGGCAAGATTTCTCGCTGCGCTCTCGAACTGACAGGAAGGAAAGTGGTCGAAGTGACGGCCACGTCATCGAATGCGTGGGTAATTCCGAGACCCCGTATATAAGTATCTGTTCGTATCTCGCCCTTTGAGTTGCCGTGGCTATTCCTCTCTTGTATGCCATTAGGAACATCGAGAGCCGTAGGATAACGACTGCGTTAACTGCGGGCGGCATGGCCTTGGTCAGTTTCGTGTTCGCGGCAGTGCTCATGTTGGCTGAAGGCCTCGAACAGACCCTCATCGAGACTGGATCCACTGAAAACGTGATTGTGCTCCGGGGTTCCTCCGAGACCGAGGTCACAAGCATTATTGAAAGAGAAGCGGCCGGCATCATCGCTCTCCAGCCTGAGACGGCTATGGACGAGGCGGGCGAGCCCCTGGCAGCTAAAGAAGCGCTGGTACTCGTTACCCTCCCAAAAAAAGGCACAGACAAAGCCACCAATGTCATTGTACGAGGGATAAGCCGGCAATCGCTTTCTTTGAGGCCTCTAGTGACGCTGGTTGCAGGCCGCTATCCAAGACCAGGCACTCACGAAGTAATCTGCGGCAGCAGCATATCGCGCTCGCTGAAGAACGCCGAGCTCGGGAGCGCGCTTCGCTTCGCCCTCATCGATTGGAAGGTGGTAGGCGTTTTCGATGCAGGGAAAACCGCGTTCAGTTCCGAGATTTGGGCTGATTGCGACCAACTGATGTCTGCTTTCCGAAGAAACGCCTACACCTCCGTACTCATGAGAGCCTTCGGCCAGGACGCATTCGAATCCCTAAAGGCTCGCCTTGAGGGGGATCCTCGACTGTCCGTTCAGGTAAAGCGTGAAACAGACTTTTACCGCGCACAATCTGAGGTCATGGCGAGATTTATTCGCATACTTGGCGTAGCCATGACCATCTTCTTCAGCGTGGGGGCAATCCTTGGAGCGATGGTCACCATGTACGCCGCTGTGGCGAACCGAACCAAAGAGATTGGCACGCTGAGAGCTCTCGGGTTTCACCGTTCCCACATCCTGCTCGCCTTTCTCGCAGAGTCTCTGTTCTTAGGGATCCTCGGGGGGATGGTTGGAGTGGGGCTGAGTTCAATGCTTCAGTTTATTACGATATCAACCCTGAATTGGGAAACATTTTCCGAGCTCGCGTTTGGTTTCAGGCTTACTCCGGCTATCGCCTGCGCAACCCTTAGTTTTTCTTTGTTTATGGGCTTTTGCGGGGGCATGCTGCCAGCCTGGCGCGGCGCCCGGCTGAACATTGTGGAAGCCCTGCGCATGTAGAGAGCGTGTCAAAAGTATTGTCAGACAGAGGCTGAAATCGAAATGGATGGACCATGAGCCGGCAGATTCACGACGAGATCGCGCCTTTGAGACATAAGCAGGGGGGCTTGTCTTATCGGGCGGGATTCAACCTCCCATCCTGGCTCAGTGGATTCTCTACTCCACGGGCATCACATAGCCCCCGGCGCATCATGGTATTCGAGAGTGTATGGGGAGGCCTTACAAGCCGAATAAGCTTGGCAGAAGGCGTGACGCTACGTGGAGAAAGGCTGCGGCGTAGAGCGAAGCAATAAGGTCATCTATCAAGATTCCCCATCCTGCAGGCAAGACCTCCAGAGAGGAAGCCGGCGGTGGTTTGATTACATCAAAGGCCCGCGTCGCCACAAATCCCCAAAGGACTGTCAAACCAAGATCCGGAACTCGAAACAGCAACACAGTCAGGAAGAATCCAGCCACTTCATCGAGCACAAAATGCCTTGGGTCTTTGCCCCCCCAAAACTTTTCCGCCCATGCCCCTAAATACACGGACAGTATGCATGACAGCATGAGCAGCCCAGTTATGACCAGCCACTGCCAGGCTGCAGGAATCCATAGCCCAATC
>CAYRVH010000033.1:0-31883 GCA_964427855.1 uncultured Syntrophaceae bacterium | reverse complement strand
AGGGAGGGTCCCGACGGTTCCAGGGATAATAGGCGACATCCCAAACCAGAATGCCGTTGCCAGCATGACCTTGAGACGCTGGCTTCGGGCGGCGAGAGTTTCAACGGACAACGAAGTTCTCATGCCCTACTCATCCTTTTTTACCTCCGCATCCGACTGGGCTGGGATGCAGGCCAGGCCCACTCCTCATCGCTGTTGCGTTCCCTGCCGTTGAAAACAAGGCCATTCACCGGGCGCCCGAATGTGTGCAGGTGTTTCTCATCGTACGGAGCGTTTCTGAGCGGCAACCGCAAATATACCACGGCCTCAGCATTCCGAAGATTCTCCCCGGGGTCGTCATACCTATATCGAGGATATGCGCTGCCCATGCTTCTCACCTTAATCCTCTGTGCATTCACACCGTAAGCCCGAGCCAGTGCGTTTCTGATGACTTCTGCCCGCTGCAAGGCTAATCGCCGGCTTTTCCCCGCCTCCAATCCCGGTATGCTATGGCCATCGATGACAAGTTCATACGGCGGTATCATTTGGAGAAAGCCGGCCACATGCCCCAGCTTGCCCGCTTCAGACGGTAGGAGATCGGCGCTGTTCGCACGAAAAAAGACCTCGATGTAGTGGAATGCAATCTCTTGGACGAGAATGTCCCATACAAAATCGCGCATAGCCTTGTGGGAAAGGACCTCACGCCATGACCGTACATACCCGCCCGTGGCTTTACACAGTTGGGTGAGATTTCTCCATCCAAATTCGGCATCCCCGACAAAGACGCCAAAAACGCTGAACTGGTCCCCCAGCGAGTGCTTTAAGGCCTGCGCGGCCAACTCCGAGACGCGGTCGCAGGTTTCTCCGTCAGTGAACACAACCACCGCGGTCTTCCCGGGAGATTCGACTGCCATATTCGCACAGAATTCCAGGGCGTCGCCCAAAGACGAAGCCCGAGGATGAAAAGGCCTCTCGCGCATCAGCAGCCCGTAGAAAGGATCAAACAAGCTCGGATGCCCTATCTGCAAGGGAACCATAAGGGCCGGTCCTTTGGGATCGCCGGCAATGACAAGAGATGTGAAGAATCCATACTGCCACAGAGGCGGCGCCGCAACGGCCGCGACAAATCCTTTTAAGGCGTCGAGCGCGATAGACCTCCGCGATCGACCCGTGTCAGCGCATTCTTGATTCATCGTGGCTGAGACATCGACGACAAACAAGACTTTGGGGTGGCGAGGCAGGAAGTCGTGTTGTTTTGCGAGGTATGCGTGGGCATTGCTGTGGTTCATCGCCACGAGCACTGCGATGAGGGTCAAGGTCGCAATGTATCCCTGAGTACGCTCCATAGGCCGCCCACATGCCGTCAATAAAGATGCGTGTTCTATGATACATAAAATGACTTTATAATTCAATTATTAAATATATCAACCTAACCCCTCATGACACATAGTTTATCAATCATAGGGTGAATGGGGAATCGACGGCATACTTCCATGAAGCACCTGCACCTTGACCGCTGTCCCCGCCTTAAAAGGATATTTTTCCGGCGGTAATATCATAAGACCATCAGCGAGTATCATGGACCTTAGGGCGCCGGAGCTTTGTGTGCCTGTTGGTTTGGCGAGTATCACGCCCTCTTTTTCTCTGAGTTTACACCTCACGAAATGCAGGCGATCTGAAAAGATGTGAACATCCTCCTCGAGCACGGCATCGATAAGCGGTCTCCAAAGATTTTTGTGACCCATCATTTTCAGGAGCGCGGGCCTCACAAATTGTTCAAAGGAGATCATAGCTGATGTGGGGTTGCCGGGCAGGCCAAACACGGGCTTGTTCGCGATGCTTCCAAAGACAACCGGCTTGCCGGGCTTCATGTTCACTTTCCAAAATTTCAGCTTCATGCCGAGTTGGGCGAGGGTATCTTTGACCATATCATAGTTGCCCACAGAGACCCCCCCGGAGGTGACCAGCACGTCTGCTCTGAGACCGTCCGACAGGCGGCCCCGTTGACTGGCATGGTCATCGTTGGCAATGCCGAGAGACAGGGGAATGGCGCCGCATTCCGCCACCTGAGCGGCAAGGCTATATGAATTGGAGCAGATGACTTTACCTGGCATGAAAGGTTCGTCGAGATCGACGAGTTCATCCCCGGTGGAAAGAATGGCGACGATAGGCCGTTGATAGACATGGACATAGGCGTGCCCCAGTGTGGCCAACATGCCGACTTCAGGGGCCCTGATGATGTCACCCTGGGATAAGACCACCTCTCCCGCGCGCACATCTTCGCCTCTTCTCCTTATGTGCGCAGCTTCTCCAGGGTCTTTGAGACACAACACCTCATCATGGTCGTGCTCCGTGTGTTCCACCATGATGACGGTATCAGCACCGGCCGGTATAAGCCCCCCTGTCATGACGCGGACGGCCTGGCCCGGCTTCAATTCGCCCTGGAAAGGTTTGCCGGCAGGGGATTCGCCGATAATTTTGAGCCGAACAGGGCTCTCCGCTGAAGCGCCTTTGACATCACTCGCCTTACAGCAATACCCGTCCATGGCTGAGTTGTCAGCCAAGGGTACGTCGCGGATGGCTCGGATGTCCTCGGCAAGCACCCTGCCAAGGGCCTCGAGGATGTGTATCCTTTCGCTGCCCAGGACGGGAATGTCCTCAAGTATCTTGTGTTGCGCTTCTCCTATATCAAGCATGATTCATCCTCGCTCGACGCTCTTTTGTTCTTTCATGTCTTGCCCGAATCCCACGTCGTAAGCTCCCTGTCACACGATACGATGTGGAACGCATATCGTGAGCTGACCTTGAATCGATTTTATGGTATAGAATCTATTGATCCCAGAACGTTGCCCCGCTGGCTCCTGCGCGGTATGACAAAGCTGAAATCTTTTGGTCGAGCGCCATTAAGACTACTTACTGGGGATAAAATATATCACGGTCCAGAAGTTGGAGGCAAGTTGCTATGAAATGGTCATTCAAGATCGGCTCGCTGTTTGGCATTCCTGTAAAAGTCCATGTCACGTTTCTTTTGCTCCTTATTCTCATCTACTTTGCCGGCCTGTCCATCGTGGGGACAGGAGGACTTGCCGGCGTGATATTTATCATACTGGTGTTTGCGTCCGTTGTGTTTCACGAACTGAGCCACTCCCTGGTAGCGCGATATTACGGGATCAATGTGGTTGACATTACGCTGCTCCCCATAGGCGGAGTGGCCCGCATGGCCAGTCCAGCCCAAAGGCCCATAGAAGAGATTATGATTGCTGCGGCCGGGCCTGCCGCCAGTCTTTTCCTGGCTTTTTGCCTCTGGTTTGTAGCGGACCTCCTGGATATATCCGTCAGCGTTTCTGATCTCTCAGTGCGCAGCAGCATTTTTGCCCAGCTCATTGCGGTGAATGTGGTGCTGGCGCTTTTCAATCTCATTCCTGCTTTTCCCATGGATGGCGGGAGGGTATTGCGGGGCATTCTTGGTTTGTATTTGTCTCCTTACAGCGCCACTCGGATTGCCGTGGGGGTCGGTCAGGGATTTGCCATTGCGCTCTTTTTTCTCGGGCTTTTGTCCATGAATTTTTTCATGATCTTGATAGCATTGTTCGTGTATCTCGGCGCTGAATCCGAAGAAAGGCAGGTTGGGATTATGATGTCTTTGGGGGGCGCGACGGCGCGCACCGCAATGATTACCAACGTCGATACGCTCAGACCTGACCAGACCATCGGAGAAGCAGCAGAGCGTTTTTGTCGGGGATTTCAGGGAGATTTCCCTGTCCTGGAAGGGAATCGCCTGGTGGGGATCCTGACGAGAGAAATGCTTACCGAAACCCTCCACAGGCAAGGGGCGGCCGTGCGGGTCGCGGACGTCATGGTGAAGGACTTTCCTACTGCCCTTGAAGATACGCCGCTTATCGATGTCCTGCAAAAAATGCAGGACAGCGGAAATAAGGCAATACCAGTGATGGTATCCGGCCATCTAAGGGGTTTGATAACCCTCGAGCAGATTGGTCGGTATAATATGCTCTGCTCAGGGTATTCTTGTGATTTTCTTCAAGCTGATCAAAAGAGTTGACCCAGCTACGAGCGACCCCACGTTGACGGCCGAGAGGGTTATGAGGAACATCGAGCGAGTGGACGCCGCGACATTCATCTCGCTGCGCGGGGCGTCCCTCGCTTTCGTTTGAGGCAAACCCATTGAAATGACATCGACATGGCTTATGCTCGCATTGTTGCGCGCCAGACGTTCTCAAGGTTTTTCTCACAGTTTATCATGATGTTCCGTCGCTTCACTGGAAGTGACGGATGAATGAGGTTCCTGTCGTTCCCAAAGCAGCGAAGGCGACGAACCAATCTCAGCGCACATCAATCGAGCACAGGTGCATCGCCGCACTTGCGATGTTCTTCAGGAGCCGCAGCACTCTCATCCACTGTGGCGACGCAACTTTTGTTTCCGGTTGCGGTGTGTGTGGAGCCTTTTTTGGTAGATGAGCCACAAGGGTCGATATGCGCCTGGTATAGAGCCTCGGCTCTGGAACTCTTCCATGATGTGGCACGAAAGCTGAATCAGCTCCTCTGATCCTACCTCTTCTTTTATCTTCTGATATTTTTGTATTTCCGGAAACATAACCATGGGAATGCAACCAGTGACCGGTTTCGTGAAGGCTTTGCAAATCCTTTCATAGGCCTGATGAAAATCCTCATGGATGATGTTGCCGAACGTAATTTCGCTTGCTTCGCAGGGCTGCACATCCCCACGTGAGGTGATGAAGAGGTATTCGAAGCGACACTGGCAGCCAAGGGCTTGGTCTTTTTCCAACCACGTGGAGAGTCCGCTAATGGGGGGATGATTTCGGTAGCGGGGATCGCGAAAGAGTTCTTGCTGCAGCTTCTCGAGCGTCTTACTGTGCGGTATCACGCCGGCCTGCGACTCTCTCCCACAGGGCTTGCGCTCGAGGATCCTGATTTCCGCCACGCCAAGCTCCTTGGCAAAATCGTAGTATCGGAGAAACGCCTGTGGATCCAAGAGATCGTCAGGTGGAACAAGCGAGAGACATGTGTAGATGCCTGCTGTCTTGAAATGCTCCACGGCCCTACACGCGTTGTCGAAGGCCTTGGGATGACCGCGAAGGGCGTTATGGACCGCTGGATCAAAATGATCGAGGCTGATCCAAACGCCAAACAGCCCGTTTTCTCGCAACTCCCTGGCCCGATCCAATGACGACCCATACCCTGTGGTAAACATCCAAAGACAGATGTCCTTGTCCACATGTTTGACAAGTCTGAGGAAACGATCGTAACGGAAGAGCGGTTCGCCGCCGTGCAGGATGATGGTCGGGACTCCCAGAGACTCCACCTGTTTTATGGTCATTTTGAGAAGGTTTTCATCGAGGTCGAGCTCCGGATTACGATGAGCGGACGTCGAACAGAAAGAGCACGCATAGGGACAGCAATTGGTCGTAGATATAGATACGATTCCAGACGGTATCTCCTGCATATCGAAATGGTTGAGGTAGTTGGAAATCCTTCTGTCAAAAGCCTTTGAGGGAAATGGAGGAAACGTGCTGTCGAGAACGACGCAGTTGTTGAATCGAACCATGAAACGATATTTCAGAATGGTGTGATGAAGGAAACTGAGCTTTATGAGATTAAATAGGGAGTCCCCAGGACTTAAGAAGTTTTTTCTCCTCTTCTCGCGATTCTCTGGGTGGGCAAGCAACTGTAGCGCCCTTTTGAGTAGCTTCCCGTATATTCGTCCTATTTCAAACCCCGTTATGTTCTGGGTCGCAGGCGCTTCAGTCGTCAAGACATCACCTCCGTCACAAAAAAAGATGAGATGATTCGACCATGGTGCTTTTCTCCGAGCCTTCTTATGCACCAATTAGTACCATGTTCCAAGCTCGCCTGTCAAAAGAGAGAGATTTTGGGCCTCGGAGGCTACAGCCCGGCGGTGAACGTGTCTCGGGGTGGGTGGGTATTCGTCACGATGAGGAATTATGCTATGCAGCAGTTTCCCCATTTTTAGTAGCTCTGGAAATCAATTACGAATTGCGCGCAATCGACCGCCATGCCATCCTCACGAAGGAGGGATCTATGTTAGATTTCCTGGGTGCGCATTTTCATGGGAATGGCAATCTGATGTATGGCCAGTCCGTGATTTCTTTTAAGCACGCTTATAAATTCCAAAAAGAGACAAGCCCTCTCCATCACTCCATGAATCAACTACCGGCCATCACTTGAGGGGTAATGTCCTGTATGGCGAGCGATTGACTTAGGCAGCGCGTTGAACTATACCCTTAGCCACGCGAGAGTGTTGTGTGGAGGCGCACATGGCTCCCCCCGAAGGAGAGCAGACAAAAAACAAAGGACAGTCACGAGTTTTTGCCTCGGTATTGTCTCTCATACTTCCCGGTCTGGGTCAGATTGCAAGAGGAAGAATTATTACGGGCTTCTTGTTTCTGAGCAATGTTGCGCTGTATTTTATACCGCTTTTTATAACCCAGAACGTCGAGTATGATATCCAAACTCCTTCTTTATTGATTGCTGTCGGGGTGTGGGTGTGCTCAGCGTTTGACGCGTTCCTCTACAAGAGTTCTTTCCTGGTGCTTGCTGTGCTGGTATCTCTGTTCTGTTTTGGCGGCGGTTTTTTTGGCGCATACTTCCTATTACCGCACCTCGATATCTAAGGAGCATGACGTCGCCGGGCCGCTACAGGCCACAGAGAGGGGTTCTGAATCGCTTTTTTTCATATGGCGCATCATCTCCTAGAAATACTTGATTTGAAGACTATTTTTGCCTCTGACGAAGGGGTGGCCGAGGCGGTGTCAGATGTCGATTTGCATGTTGACTCTGGCGAGACCTTAGGGCTGGTCGGTGAATCCGGTTGCGGCAAGAGCGTGACCGCGTTGTCGATCTTGCGGCTAGTGCCGTCTCCGCCGGGCAAGATAGTCGGAGGGAGCATCTCATTTCGAGGCGCCGATCTACTCGCCCTGTCCGACGCAGACATGCGGAGAATACGTGGAAATGACATTTCCATGATCTTTCAAGAACCAATGACTTCCTTGAACCCAGTTCTCAGGATCGAGGAGCAGATCTCCGAGGTATTCCGTCTGCATAGGGGCTTAGGCAAGAAAGACGCCCGCGCTGCATCGGTGGAGATGCTCCGAAAAGTTGGAATACCGTCTCCTGAGTACAGAGCGCGCGATTATCCACATCAATTGAGCGGGGGTATGCGGCAGCGTGTCATGATCGCCATGGCCCTAGCGTGTGATCCTGACCTCATGCTTGCAGACGAACCTACCACCGCGTTGGATGTGACTATTCAAGCTCAGATTCTGGATTTAATGAACAAAATAAAGGAAAGCAAGGGGACAGGCATCATTCTTATCACCCACGATCTCGGGATTGTGGCTGAAATGGCAGATCGCGTCGCGGTGATGTACGCCGGCAAAATAGTAGAAGAGTCGAACGTCAGGGACTTGTTTTTTTCGCCGCAACATCCCTATACTGTCGGATTGCTCAAGTCCATTCCTCGAATACGCAAGGGGCGACGCCCCCGCGTCAAAAGGTTGCCGGTGATACCTGGTATGGTCCCCGATCTCAGACGGCTCCCCATCGGCTGCGCTTTCCGTGAACGTTGCGAAGAGGCGCGGTCTATTTGCCGGGAGTCCCCGGAGCTGGAGGAGAAGGAGCCCGGCCGCTGGGTACGATGCTGGCTGCGGTGATGCGACGCCATCGAGTATTACGGATTAGCGATTGAGAACAAGATTCATCCCAGTGAATGCTTTTTCGAGTCCACAATTTCTACCACTTACCTCTTCGCGTGAAGGAGAACATCCCCATGACTGACAACTACGGATCAAATGACGATGTGATACTTGGGTCCAAATATTACGTCAAGATACTTTATAGAGTGAAAGTGGCCGGCGGCCCCATACTCAAGGGCGCCGAAGCGCTTGAGACCATGGACTTCGTGACAGGCTATGGCCATGTGATCCCCGGCCTCGAAAAACGTTTATTAGGCCATAAGAGAGGAGACAGGCTTTCGTTCGTAGTGCCTCCCAGCGAAGGTTTTGGGGAACATCGCAAGGAACTGATTTTTGAAAAGAGCAAGGACGATTTCAGATTTCCGGAGGGCTTAGAACCATACCCTGGGATGGAATTGCCTCTGATCTCCAATGACCCCGCCGCCCCTGACACGGTCATGATAAAAGAAATCAGGGAGTCATCCATTGTCATAGACTGCAACCACCCTTTGGCCGGACTTCCGCTCGAGTATGACCTAGAAATTATTGAGGCAAGACCTGCACGAGCCACCGACGTGTGCTCTGAATGGGACGAAAAGGACTCTGTATGCCAAAGCGCATGCTCCTCTTGCAATCCGCATGAGATACTCCTGCCGGGCGAACAACCAGAGAACTGATTCTTTGGGCATGCGGAAAGAGTCAAACGCCGCGCGCGTTCTAAAACCTCGCGAAGCAGAGGGGATTGCTGCCCTCTCTGCGCTGGGTCCACACGAGCGAAACCAGACGGGATGCCTCAGCTGCGGGAGCAAATTTGGGGCGAGAACCAAGCGCCCTTCCTGCCCATCGCGCCCCATGTCGCCAATATTTCACGGAACCTGATGACATCAAATATTCAAGAAAAAGAAACGCCCTCGGAAAAGGGGATACGAAAGCGGTTCATGTCTCTGCTGTCAGCGCAAGGGGTCGATGGCGTGTGCAGCACCATCTTCTTCTTGTATCTGGCATGGCTGGACTCCTCTGTGTACGGCGCGGTGATGTACAGCCTGGCGGCTGGCATTGTCGTCATGAAAGTCGTGCAGTTCGGCCTTTATTATCCACTCGTGTCTGACCTCAGCAATGCAGCGCCGGAACAGGCGCCGGAAATCCTCAATCGAGTAAATGTCATCAAGATTGGGCTCTTTGTGCCATGCATGATCGCTGTAGCTGCCACCGGTTTTTACCGCGGTTTCTCCCAGGGTACTACCATTTCTCTGGTTCTTATTTGTGTGGGATTTTCATTGGAAGCTTTGGCCGAGACGTTCTTCGCCGATTTTCGCGTCCGGGGACGGCAGGTCGAAGAAGCCCGAATCAAGATAGCCAGCGCCGTGGCGTCCTATCTATACGGCTTTGCCGTCGCCGCCCTAGGCTTGGGCGTCGTGATTATCAGCCTTTTCAAGATCGTCTCAGGACTCGTGAGAATCGTCTATGGACTGTCGGCTCATATCAAGCAGTATTCCTCTAGATGGATCATGAGCCCTAACTGGGCCATGGTGTGGTATGTCTTCAAGGCGGCGAGCGTTTTTGCCCTCATAGAGATTCTAGGGATCGTTTACAACAAGACCAACGTTTTCTTTATCGAGAGTTACACGGGCGTAAATGGCGTCGCCTATTACAGCGCCACCTTTAACATTATTGACGAAATTTCTGTGCTCGCTTCGGAGCAATTCCTGGGATGGGTCATCTTCCCGCTTCTGGCCGCGTTTTGGACGAAGGATAGGGGTAGGTCGGGACGCCTTGTGAAGGCGACGAGCCTTTGGCTCTTTGCTTTTGGGCTGCCCATTATGTTTTTCATGTACGCGGAAAGCCCTCTTATCATAGGTCTTGTGTACCCTAGTGAATATAAAGACGCCATATGGATGCAGCAGTATCTTGTGTGGACTATCGTACTGTCGTTTGAGAACAACCTTTTTGCTTATCTCATGATGGTGGCAGGAAAAGTCAATGTGCTCCTGGTCTTTTCCATCTTCACCACTGCGGCCAACGTCGCCCTGAACGTTGCCATGGTACCCTCCTCGGGACTATTGGGGGGATGCCTCGTGATCATTTTCACGAAGCTTTTGATGACTATCCTGACCTTTTATTATTGCCGCGTGAATTTTCACTTCGTGACAGAGAAGGAATTCCTGTTTCCATTAATACTGGGGGTCTTGTGTTTCTCGTGTTATGTACTCTTGGAGCCGCTCGTATCTGTACATGTTGCTGTGGCGATAACGCTCGGGCTATATTTTTGCGCGCTCCGCATGTTTGGACGACGGTTCCTTGGGCCCCTGCCGCGGCACGTGGGGCCCACTGAGTAGCACATGCCGTACTACATCCGCTCTCTCACGCCCTGTCCACATGGTCCAAGTCCAGGGACCTTCCCTCTTAGGAGGCGGCGCCTCATTTTGCGCCATTTTGAGATCTCGACAGACGTCTTTGTCAGTCTGGGCTTTGTATGATCTCTGGCCTGATCAGGGATTCAAGGTTTGTGGTGCCCCTTTCCATGCCAATGATACCCACAGGCGCGTGGTTGAATTGGTCAATATACGGTTCCTGCACATACTCACGAATTCGATGTGAAGGAAGTCGTTTCGAGTCGTCCACTCTGTCATTTCGACCGCTTCCCTTCCTATTATTTGGAGCGGCCCACCTCTGTCATTTCGAGCGACGCGAGAAATCTTAACCCTCCGAGAAAGATTTCTCAGTCGCAGGGCTCCTTCGAAATGACATGGCGTCGCGGCGTCTCACTCTCGTTCCAGCCCCGTTCTTTGGAAATGACAAGATCTCGCCGCGCCTGGCTATATAGCAGCTCCCGAAAGTACTCGGTCACTCGACGAGGCGGGCTTAATTCTAACGCCCCCCAGAACCGCTCTACTCTTCCGAGCCGCTATGTGTGCAAGGTATCAAAGTGTACTTGGTGACGAGATGATGCGGGTTGTACGACTGTTTCGCCTTCCGCAGGCCCTCGATGCCAAGGTCTTGTTCACGGTTTATGTAGGTGACGTTGGACCATGCGTTCTCGCAAAAGAGCTTATTCATCGCAACGTAAATGCCGGTAAACGCGGGGTCGCCTTTTTCAATATGAATCACGGCAGTGTCCGGATTCAACATCTCACCAAAAGAAAAGGCTGCAACTCGACTTTCGATCATGAGAGCCGCGCCGCGAAATTTCAAAACGTCCATAAATTTAAGGGCCTGATAGATGGCGTGGTCTTCGTCGAGGAGGCTTTCGTCGTTGGCGCAGTCCTTAAGTTCGCACCAGCTTTCCTGCAATCTGAGGAGTTGTGGGGCCAACGCGGCATCCACTTCTTTGTACTCAAAATCATATTTCTTGACAAACTGATTGAAAAGGTTTTTCTTTTTGTGAAACCTATTGCCCGGCAGGTGGATGAGATCCTTTGTAAGGTACACATAATCGCTATTGTCTATGTCTTCAATCGCCTGATAATGAGGCGACGCGTATTTTTTTTGCAAAGGACGGTCCGACGCGGGAGAAAGCCGCATGACCGAAATGGGTGGAGAGATATTCCGTCGCGAAATGAAGGGCCTTTTCCACGTCGCCCTGCCCAAGGGGCTGGAACGCGCGCCACGCCTCAGGCCCATCGAGGTACAGGATGATAAGACAATCCGCATATACCGTCCATTGGGGCTGATACCTGTGCCGCCACATAAAAAGATTCGTAAAAGTCAGCTCAGAAGTCTCCGGAGGCGTCTGAGCGAGAAAGTCATCGAATAGCGGCTTGTCTTCAAGGCTTATTGGTTTGAAGTGGGGCATTGAACGCTTCTCAAAAGTTCTTTTGAAACGAGGCCGAAACTGAAAATGGGGCACGTAAACGTGCTTGTTCACAGTGATCTCACGCGGGCCTCTAAAGGCTTGACTGTTACACCCTTTTTCTCACTGGACTCCACCCGCCACCAGATTGCTCGCCTTCCTTTTTCGATGTGATATGGAAACGCGGTTGATCAAATTTATGGGTAGATTCGGGAATACTTATAAGGGTCACAAGAATGCTCTCCTTTTTCGCCTGTCTCGATCTTGTAATTTAGGCAAGGAACCGCAAGGGGTCAAGAGGGATTTCGTAAAGAACGTTGCGCCTGGACGGGAGCTTTCGAAATTCATCATAAATTGGGGGCGTATCGTCGCCATGTCATCCTCACGAAAGAGGTGATCCACGGAGAGTTTCATGGATTCCCAGCAATCACGAGACCGCCGGTGATGCACCGATGCAAGCGAAGCGAGGCAATCTGGTGATAAATTTTGAGAAAAACGATATATTGTGAACAATGCCAGGGCTGTCCGAATCTTTACCAATGAGCGTGCTGCGTTTCCTACCGCTCACTCCAATCACAGATTCACAGCCCCTGTCATCGCCGGCGACGCGAAGCAGCCTCGTCATTATGAGGCACAGAGCATAACCACACACGGAGGTGAAAGCCGATGGGAGACCAAGAATTGAAGGAACTTATCTCGGAAAAACAAAAGGAACAAAGGATTGCCTGCAAGACGGCCCTCCAGATAGCGGAAATGGCAGGTGTATCGCCTCGCAAGGTCGGAGAACTGCTTAACGAAATGAAGATTAAGATACATTCATGTCAGTTAGGCTGCTTTCAATAAAGAGACGAGCCATGTGCTCGTGGCGATCCAGTCGTGAGGCATGAGCCAATGACATGTTTTTTATGGAATGGGCTTAGGAGAGAGACGAGATTGCGTCAGAGGGCTAGTACGCTTTGACCTCTCGGCCCTCTATCCTGAGCCAATCCACCTTCTTTGTCTTGTGGATGTAGATGATAACCCCTTCAGCAGTGACCTGGGTTACTGTGGCGCCTCGAATTTGAACGCCTGGCGTGATAAAGAAGCCGCGTCCCTCAGGGTCTTCAACCATTCCTTTGTATTGTCCGTCAGCCAAACGAATGAGCCCCCTCAGCTTAAGTTGGGTATAGTCGTAGCGACATAGAGGCATGGACGGCAGACACTCCGTGGGCAGGACGGCTTCAGATGGCGGCATGAAAGGATCACGAGGAAAGGTAAAATCGAACTTCATCCCCGTAGGCCGTTGCCCAGGGTCAGGTTTACCCGCGGTAGTCTTTTGTTGCAGGCTGGGGTCGACCTCGGGGAGCGCATCTGATCTCACCACGATGATGCCCTCGTCCGTGGAAGACGTGGGACGACCTCGAGACTCCCAAGGGTGAGCAGAATCGCTTCGACTGACAATTTGAAGACCGCCTGGGAGTTTGGCGCCGCCTTTAGTTCCTGCAAGCAATCTGCCAAGTGGAGAAACGTCGCTGGCGAGCAACTCAGCCGCCGATCTTTTGCCGACTATGAAGTCGATGGCCACGTCCGCCTCATGGCACCCCGAGACCATCAGGGGCAGCGCTGCTGCCGCGACTAACACAGTGAGTGGGATCGACGCAAAGCGTTTAGCCATCAGATTTTCGTTTTTTCATTCGCATCCGTTATTTCTTTGGAGCGGTTGAGGTTTTTTGCTGTTGAGAAAATGCTTGGATCTCCTCTTCGGACATACGACGATACGTGGCAAGTGTCACGGCGGCATCCAGCGGTGTGGCTTGGAGTCTTTTGATCGTTTTCCCGTCCCGGGGCTTGAGACTCAGCGCATCCACGTGAACGAGCCTTGGCAATTGATCGAGTTGTTGGAAAAAGGCGCCAAGCTTCTTGTATTCCCCATAGAGGGTTAACTGAAAGGGAATTTTGGAAATGAAATACTCTTGGTTTGTCTCTTCCTTAGCAGGAGCGAACTTAAGTATCTTGACGCCCACTTTGCCGGCAATTTGATCTATTTGTCTCGACGTGGCGTCAAAGTCTGCTTTTTCGGGGAGAGATTCCACGAGGTCTTTCAACGCTGCTTTATGCTGTTCGATGGAGGCCTTGATTTCTTCAGCCTTTGTCAGCCTTTCTCGTTCCGAGTCAATGTCTCGCCGCACATTTTGCATGTCCCGTGCGAGCGGTTCAAATTGAAACGACGACAGCACAAAGAGATAATAGAGACCAAGCACGATGGCGTAGGCCCCTATGATCAAGAGCATCTTCTGTATCGCGCTCAATCGGTAGAAGAGGTCGCTCAGCCCCATGTACCGTCTCCTATTTGATCGTCCCCTCTATGGAAAAGCTTATCTCGGATTCAACCGATTCGCTCGCGCCGGGAGCCGCTTCCAGCTTTGCCAATTTTATATTCGCAAGGAACCGCTCTTGTTCATTGGATCCGCTTTCTGGGAACGGCTTCTTCTCCGTGAAATTAGCTCTGATGTTTCGCAGTTGTTCGACGAACGTCATCACGGACTTGTTGTCCTTACTCTTGCCATCAAGTCGAAAAGATTTGTTAGGCTGCTTTTCCAATTTTTCCAGCCAGACCTCATCGGGTATCGCCAGAGATACCGCCTCTAACAAGAGGGCGATAGACTCCTTCTTTTCCACGAGCTTTCGGTTTTGCTCAACTTGATTTTTGAGCCGTATTTCTTCCTGCTTCAAACTCAATAATTGTTTCGTCTTTTCTGAAAGCTGATCTCGCTCCTTTTTCATTTCGGAAACTTTGGTTTCCATCTGCGTCAATTCTCGATCATAGAACCAGTAGGACCCGATCATGAGAGCGACTGTGACCGCGCCGCCCAGGGCCGCGTGAACGATGAAGCGCTTTAAATCACGCTTTCTAAGGATCTCTCGAATAGGGAGCAGATTGACCCTGATCATCTAACCGACCTTGTCCCTCTCATGTCGCATGGCAAGACCGAAAGCGACTGCCATGGAGGGGCCGATGCGAGTCAAGTAATCACTGTCAAACTGTTTGGGATCCACGGATACCAGCCGAAAGGGATCCACTAAATATACGGGCAAACCCGTCTCCGATTCCAGCGCTGCCGGAAATCCATATATTCCTGCACTTCCACCGCTCAAAAAGATGGATTGTACGCTTTTTCTGGAGACATTGGCGTCAAAAAAATCCAATGTCTTTTTCAGCTCGGACACCAACGAATCCACGTGCCGGGCAAAGAGACTCTGAAGATTGGTGGGACTGATATTCCCTAAGGTTGCGCCCCTTTTGATATTCTCGGCTTGCATGAAATTTACGTTAAAAAAACGTATGATATCTTGGGAAATGAGGTCGCCGCCGAGAGGCAAGTCGCGCACAAAGTGCGACGTTCCTGAGACAAGGATATTTATGTTCGTAAGAGACGCTCCCACATTAATCAGCGCAACCGTTTCGTCCTCTATGTCCGGATAACAATGATCGAACATGACCTCCAGGGCATAGCAATCCACATCAACCACCACAGGCGTCAAATTGAGGGACGTCACTATGTCCACATATTGAGTCAGAAAATCCTTTTTTACCGCAACGAGGAGCACGTCCATGAAGCCGGGTCTATCGGGACTATCGCCCAGGATGACAAAGTCAAGATTCACGTCTTCCATGGGAAAGGGGATATAAGGCTCCGCCTCGACCATGATCAATTTTTCAACTTCTTGATCGGTCATGGAGTTCAAACTGATCTGTTTGGTTATCACAGACTTGCCTGAGACAGCCAAACACACATTTGCTGTTTTGCTCTTGGAATTCTGATAAAGGATGGCGATGGCGTCAGCCAGCTTTTCGGGCTGCCGTATCTCTTTTTCGACGATGATGCCATCCGCCAAAGGGCAGCAACCGACATATCCGAGCTGAAGCTGCTTGCGGGATCGATGGACTTCCACCAATTTCACTACTCGCGTGCCGATGTCAAGACCGAGAACTCTTTGATGCGCCATTATTGCTCTATCTCACCTTACGCGCCGCCGAGGAAACAAATTTTCATCCCGGACTCATAGGTCACGGAGTCTTTGCCTTTGCAGAGACGCCTTGCATTTTGATCCTATCAGAATCCTTACGAATCAAATTTGACTCAAATACGTACACCGTGTCTTCCGGCCTCGCCATACCGAGCTTGCTCTCCGCCGCCTTTTCTACCGCCCGAGGGTTGTCTCTCATAGACGTGATATCTCGCTCGAGCATCTTGATTTCTTGTCTCAGCCGCTCGTTCTCTTTTACCAAGGCGTACTTCTTTGCCTCCAGAAGCTGCTTCTGGTTCAAAGCGCCCGCCGCAGCTCCCATACCGATTGCCGCAATTGCCATCACCGCCAGTATCACTTTGGTGAACTCCCAACACCTCAGGACAAAGGGGGAGCGTGGGGAATTTTCTTGTGTCTCGGGATCCAAGGCGGACTCCAGGCCATGGAAGAGTAACTTACATAAGTATATATATACTATAATCCTCTTAATCTCAACTTGTTTATATATTTAAGCATTAACCATCTAGAAGACTTTGTATAAAATCAAGCGGATTCCTTATATGGCGGCTCTCGATCGCTCCATCCACGCCGCATTCATCCAATTGTCTCAAGAGGCCGAGCACTCCCTTGCTCGCATTCAACCATTGCCGACCACGTGGGTGTGTGAAAAACTCCGCCGGCGTTCCTTGAAAATGTACGTCGCCTCCCTCGAGAAGGACGATTTTGTCGGCATTGAGGGCGTCTGATAAAACGCTTGTCGTCTCAATAACAATCGCGCCATGTTGTTTGTTGAGAGAACGGAGACACTTCGTGAGCATGATGCGCGCCGGGTGATCCAACATGGTGGTTGCGTCGTCGCACACCCGCGCTCTGGCGCCAAGGGCCAGCATAGATGCAACGGCTACTTTCTGCTTTTCCCCCCCTGACAAGGATTGAATCAGTCTTTTTTCCATGCCGCACAAGCCAGTCCACTGGATGGCTGAGGCAAGCCTTTGCCGAACTTCTCCTGCCGATAACCCCAGATTTTCGAGCCCAAAAATGATGTCGTCATCCACAGTAACGCCTACGAGGTTGTCGTCGGGATCAGCGGTAATGTACCCTATCGTGCTGGTCGAAAGGGTATTGCCGTCGGAGTTGGCTATGCGTCCCGCCTGAGGAGTGAGGAGACCTTTGAGGAGCTTTGCCAATGTGGATTTTCCAGCTCCCTCAGACCCGAGGATGCACGTGTGGGGCGCATCCCCCAATGTGAGATTCAACTGGTGAAATATATCAGGGCCGCCGTCTGAGTAGGAGAAGCAGAGGTTCTCTATAATAATCATCGTGGGGAGTTGCCGCTCGCCACGCACTTTTTTCTCGACGTCGCATGTTTGAAAGCGTCGCCGACGAGAGTTGATGCACGGCAAATTGGACGCGACAAGATATTAGTGGGTTATACCTTTTCTTGGAATGCCCGTCTAAACGAGGGCCGCATCATTGAGTTCGTGAGCGCTTTCGAAAACGGCTGTGAGGCGGCCAGCAAAGGAATAAAGCGGTCAAAATCACGGCGACAACGTCAAATTCGTGTGGTAATGTGACAACCGCCCACCACATTTCTCCAAAAAAATTTGAAAATTCGCCTGCCGCCTGTCTGCTCGAATGATGTGACCTGAGATTGCTTCGCGACCTCGGAGTCCTCGAAACGGCAAAAGTACCGTTGCTGGGTCATTGCCAACAGATCGAAGCTATCTCCCGAGATATTTTGCGAAATACTGCAAGCGAATCCTGAATCAGGCTTTTTTCTCCGCGCCCTCTCCTTTCAGACCGCCGAGTAACTTGTCCTTGAGAGTTTCGATTTTTCCTTTTGCCGCGGCTTTTTCCTTTTTGCTTGAGGGGGCTTTGTCGATCAGTTCCACCACGGACATAGGGGCGCTGTCGCCGGCGCGAAAGCCCTTCTTGACAACTCTGCAATACCCGCCTTCTCTCTGGGCAAAGCGCGGCGCTATTTGGTCGAAAAGCTTGGCAGTAACCGTTTCGGATCTTACGATGCTGAGCGCTTGTCGGCGGGCATGGAGGGCGCCCCGCTTCCCTAGGGTTATCATACGGTCGACGAGAATCCTCACCGCCTTAGCCCGTGCGTCTGTCGTGACGATTTGTTCACGATCCAATACAGACGTGACCATATTTCTTAGCATGGCTTCCCGATGCGAAGTCCTCATGCCTAATTTTTGGCGTGCTCTTCGATGACGCATTATCTTGTCCTCCAATCACTCATTCGGGAAGTTTTCGCTCTCTTGCTTCCTTCTTTCAAGTTCCGCTCTGGAAGGAAAATCTGGAATTGTCATGCCGAGGTGCAGGTCCATATCGGCGAGGATTTCTTTAATCTCATTCAGAGATTTGCGCCCAAAATTTTTCGTTTTGAGCATTTCGGATTCCGTTTTCTGCACAAGCTCCCCGATGAATTTAATGTCGGCATTTTTCAGGCAGTTTGCCGAGCGGACACTCAGTTCCAGTTCCGCAACGCTGCGATAAAGGTTTTCGTTTATTTCAGGCTCTTTATATGTCTTTTCTTCCTCTGTGGCTCTCTCCATATCATCAAAATTCTGGAACACCAGAAACTGTTCCCGAAGGATCTTTGCTGCGTGAGAGAGCGCATCCTCAGGATATACGGCGCCATTGGTCCAAATTTCCATGGTGAGCTTGTCGTAATCAGTGCGTCTTCCCACACGGGCGTTTGTGATCTTGTAGCTGACTTTTCTGATGGGTGAAAATACAGAATCCAAAGCCAACGTCCCTAATGGGTCGTCTTCGGATTTGTTGAATTCAGCAGGGACGTACCCCTTTCCCCACGCCGCCGTCATAGTCATAGAGAGCCGGCCTTCTTTGGACAATGTCGCAAGAAGTTGTTCCGGATTAACAATCTCCACGGTCTCATCAGTGATGATATCAGCGGCGCGCACTTCGCCCTCGCCCACCGCTTCCAAGCGCAACGTCTTGGGATTTGCCGTGCGAAGCCTTAAGTTCACTTTTTTCAAATTGAGGATAAGGTCTGTCACGTCTTCTTTGACGCCTGGAATGGTGGAAAACTCATGGAGCACCCCTTCTATTTTGACTTTTGTAAAGGCTGCTCCCTGGAGTGACGAAAGGAGAACCCGTCTTAACGCGTTCCCTAGTGTGATACCAAAACCTCTCTCAAGAGGCGCGCACACAAATTTGCCATAAAACGGAGTATGCGTAGCCTCTTCGACCTCCATACGATTCGGTCTCTGAAGCTCCATCCAATTTCTTGACATCAGGGTTTGCCCTGTATCGCTCATGGCTTCCCTCATTGCTTTCAACGCATTCGAGGCGCGTTTTTCTCCCATGACTTTTTCAGAGAAAAGCGCGCCGCTTTTTTTATGAACCACTCGGTGCTCATTTTTTCTTGCCATTGCGGCATGTTTTGAGAACCTCGACCCATGGGTTGGAATAGAAATTGGGCCTACTTAGAATAAAATTCGACAATCAACTGTTCCCTTATGGTCGGCGGAAGTTCATCGCGAGTGGGCAAGGCCTTGATTACGCCTCTAAAGTTGTTGACATCCACCTCTAACCATTCAGGGATGCCCCTTCTGCTCACGGTCTTGAGGGAGTCTTCAATAGAGCCGATGTTCTTACTCTTTTCCGCAACTTCTATGACCATACCGGGCTTTGTGCGGAAAGACGGAATATCCACTCTTCTTCCATTTACGAGGAAGTGCCCGTGATTTACCAGTTGCCGCGCTTCATTGCGAGAAGACGCGAAACCCATGCGATACACCATATTATCCAGCCGAGATTCCAAAAGTTGCAGTAAATTCTCGCCGGTTACCCCTCTTCGTTGTTCCGCCAGGTGTACGTAGTTTCGGAACTGTTTTTCCAGCACCCCGTACATGCGCCTGACCTTCTGTTTCTCTCGAAGCTGCACACCATAATCAGTGTATTTCGAACGGCTTTGACCATGCTGGCCCGGCGGATAATTCCGCCTCTCTAACGAACACTTGTCGGTGTAGCATCTATCTCCCTTCAGAAACAGCTTTGTCGTTTCTCTTCGGCAAAACCTGCATACGGATTCTCGATATCGCGCCAAGCTTTTCTCCTTTTTCTAAAAGACAAAAAGTTTTAGTGTGGCCTGTGCAGGCTAGACTCTCCTCCGTTTGGGGGGACGGCAACCATTATGCGGAATGGGGGTCACGTCCTTGATCAGGGTTATTTGGAATCCAGCAGCTTGGAGAGAACGGAGCGCGGCTTCTCTCCCGGCCCCCGGCCCCTTGATAAGGACCTCGACGCTCCTCATGCCTTGCTCCATGGCTTTGCGGGCTGCATCTTCAGCCGCCAGTTGCGCCGCAAACGGGGTCGATTTCCGCGATCCTTTGAATCCTTGCGTACCCGCTGATGACCACGATACGACGTTTCCTTCCATATCGGTGATCGTCACGATGGTGTTGTTGAACGTCGATTGAATATGAGCCACCCCTTTGGGTATGATACGCTTTTCTTTCTTCTTACGAACTACTCGCCGCCTTGGCATTCACTTCTCCCTGAAAAATATGATCGAACCCTTCCCGTCACAAGCCTCGCCCTCGCGCCGAAGTGCTCACGCCGACGCGAATCAGACACGGAGGACTGATTGATCATTTGCGCTTGCCTATTTGCATCTTCCTCGGGCCCTTGCGCGTCCGCGCATTCGTGTGGGTTCGCTGACCTCGCACTGGAAGACCCCGGCGGTGCCTGAGTCCCCTGTAGCAGCCAAGATCCATGAGTCGCTTGATGTTCATGTTCACATCGCGCCTCAGATCCCCCTCGACTTTGTACGAGTGATCGATCACCTCACGAATCTTGGCCACATCCATTTCCGTGAGCTGGTCGGAATTCATCCCAGGATCCAGACCGATCTCATTCATTATCTTCTTCGCCGTCGTCCTCCCAATGCCATAAATATAGGTCAGAGCTATCTCCATACGCTTGTTTTTGGGAAGATCAATACCTGCAATACGCGCCACGATTTTCCTCCTGGCGAAAAAACAGCTAGCCCGTCAGTACTCAGCCCTGACGTTGTTTGTGTTTGGGGTTTTCACAAATGACCCGTACAATGCCTTTTCGCTTAATGATCTTGCACTTGTCGCAAATTTTTCTTACCGATGCCCGAACTTTCATGGACGCCTCCTCACTCCCCATACTGAAAACGTGTCACCCAAGGACTTTTTCGATGGATGCAAAGATTTCATCAATGGGGCCGACCCCTTTGACGCGTCGCAAGAGGCCTTGCTTTTCATAAAACTCTATCAAAGGAGCTGTTTGTTTATTGTACACCGCCAGCCGCTCCCTGATGACTACTTCTCTGTCGTCGTCCCGCTGGTATAATTCCCCGCCGCAGACGTCGCAGACGCCTTCCTGCTTGGGGGGATTAAACATCACATGAAACATGGCTCCACATGCCGAGTTCCTACACGTACGCCTCCCGGAAAGCCGAGCCACCAATTCCTCGTCTGGAACGTCCACAAGTATGGCGTGGTCGATTGCCTTGCCTTGTTTTTTCAACATGGCGTCAAGCGCTTGGGCTTGCGGCAGGGTCCGAGGAAAGCCATCCAGCATATAACCCTTCGCGAGATCTGGCTTTCCAAGACGTTCCTCAACAACTCCTATGACAACGTCATCCGGCACGAGTTCGCCTTTGTCCATATACGTCTTGGCCTTCAGTCCCATAGGAGTGGCTTCTTTCAGGGCTGCCCTGAAAATATCGCCTGTTGAAATCTGCGGGATGCCAAGCTTGTCTATGAGCTTCTTGGCCTGTGTCCCCTTTCCCGATCCAGGTCCTCCCAACAATACGATGATCATGGCTCCTTCCATTCTTCTGAGCAGGCTAACGCCTCCCCTTGATTCGGCCCGTCCGGATGAAACCTTCATAGTGCCTCTGGATCATATGGGTCTCAATCTGCGTCAGGGTATCCAAGGCAACGCCCACAACGATCAGAAGCGAGGTCCCACCGAAATAAAAGGGCGCGTTGAAACGAGAAATAAGTATGGAGGGCAATACGCATATGGCCGATACGTAGATCGCCCCTCCCAACGTGATGCGTGTTAATACCTTGTCTATGTATTGGGCGGTCTTTTTCCCGGGCCTGATGCCAGGAATGTAGCCCCCGTATTTCTTCATGTTGTCGGCTACATCAACGGGATTGAATGTCACTGCAGTATAAAAATAGCAGAAGAATACGATGAGTACGATGTAGAGCAGCTCATACACGCCCGAGCCGAGCATCAGATAACCTGTCAAACCCGTCAGTATGCCAATCTGCGTAAATTGGGCTATGGTGGCAGGGAATATTATGAGCGAAGAGGCAAAAATCGGCGGAATGACTCCGGCGGTATTGACTTTCAGCGGCAAGTGCGTGCTTTGCCCCCCATATATTCTCCGACCTACCACCCTCTTGGCATATTGAACAGGAATACGCCGTTGTCCCCTCTCCACGAACACGATGACGGCGATCACCACAATCATTATCAACAGCAAAAGAAGGAGCACCAGGAATCCCATGTCGCCGGTCTGCACGAGCTGCACCGTACCCCCGAGGGCAGAAGGCATCCTCGCGACTATACCGGCGAAAATGATCAATGAGATGCCGTTTCCGATGCCGTGCTCCGTAATTTGTTCCCCGAGCCACATGATGAAGGCGGTGCCTGCAGTCAAGGTAATCATGGACAGCACGATGAAGGAAAATTTGTTGATGTAGACTAAATTTTCCGTTTGGGCAAGACCGATGCTGATTCCCATGCCCTGGATTAAGGACAGCAACACGGTGCCATATCGTGTATACTGCGTGATTTTTTTTCGGCCCGCTTCGCCTTCTTTCGACAATCGTTCGAGATGCGGCACGACCACTGTCAGTAGCTGCAAGATAATCGACGCGCTGATATATGGCATGATACCGAGCGAAAACACGGAAAAATTTTCCAGCGCGCCGCCGGTAAACATATCGATGACGCCAAACAGCGTCTGTTGATACTTGCCAAAAAATTCTTTCAGCGCAACCGTATTTATACCAGGCGTCGGAATGTGAACCCCGACGCGATAGACAAGGAGCATGAGCAGTGTAAAGATCACCCTGCGTTTCAGTGCGGGTATTTTTGCGATATTTGCGATGGAACCTATCACTGTTCGATTCTCCTCAGAATTGCTCCCTGCAGCTCTCGTGAGACGGAGTTTTGCCGTTTCTGTCGGGTGTCGTTATAGCTCTTCCACCTCACCGCCTGCGGCGAGAATTTTTTCTTTTGCAGCCCTACTCACCTTGTCCAGTTTGACCGCGTACGAGGCGAAGACCTCGCCCATTGCCAGGAGTTTTATGGGGCCTTTTCTTTTCACGATACCCTTGTTCCGCAGCAACTCCCCGGTAATAGGTTCTGAGGGGTCCAGCCCTTTGAGCGACTTGAGGTTTACTACATTGTATTCGACTCGCGTCGGATTGTGGAAGCCCCTTTTGGGCAGTCTTCGCTGGAGCGGCATCTGGCCGCCCTCAAATCCCGGCGATACAGAGCCGCCTGAGCGGGATTTCTGTCCCTTGTGTCCTTTGCCGCACGTTTTACCTAAGCCGGAGGACTCTCCGCGCCCCACCCTAGTCCGCTTTTTTTTGCCTCGAGGCGCTTCCAGATTTGAAAGATCCATGTGTTTTTCCTTCACCAAGGGGTTGTTATTCCTTCACTTCCTCGACTTCAACCAAGTGACTGACTTTTCGAATCATGCCTCGTACTTCCGGTGTATCCGCAAGAAAACGGAATGAGTTCATGCGTCGTAATCCGAGGCCTTTCACGGTGTCTCGTTGACGCTTGGTCGATTTGATCACACTTTTTTTCAACGTTACTTTAAGCATCGGCTGACAATTCTTCTCCCGTATCGTTTTCGTCCTCCGGCGCATCGAGTTTGCCGAGTTTTCGTGCAATCTGATGCTGTGTACGCAGACCCTTGAGCCCTTCAAAGGTGGCCTTCACCACATTGTGCGGATTGTTGGTGCCAATGCACTTTGTCAAAATGTCATGAATACCCGCAGCTTCCATGACGGCTCGTACGGCTCCACCAGCAATCACACCGGTTCCTGATCCTGCCGGTTTGAGCAAAACTTTTGCCGCGCCGTATTCTCCAATGACCTCGTGGGGTACCGTGCCATTAACGATGGGCACTTCCACCATAGTGGATCGAGCCTTTTCGACTCCCTTGCGAATCGCCTCGGGGACCTCATTGGCTTTGCCTAGCCCATAACCGACGCGTCCTTGGCCGTCGCCAACCACCACGACGGCGCTGAAAGAAAATCTTCTGCCGCCTTTTACGACCTTCGCCACCCGGCTAAGATGAACCACCCGGTCCTTCAGCTCACCTTCTAGATTTGACTCGGATCTGCTCAGCAAAGAGTTCCTCCTCCTAAGCGCCTCAGAAAATGAGGCCGCCCTCTCGGGCCCCGTCTGCCAGGGCCTTTACTTTTCCGTGGTAAAGATACGGTCCTCTATCAAAGACGACCTCTGTGATGTTGCGTTCTATGGCCCGAGCAGCGATCCGGCGACCGACCTCACGAGAAAGCACCTTGTCAAACGATTGCCCGGGCCGCCTGCGAAAATCCTTGTCGAGCGTGGAAGCCTGGGCTATCGTCTCCCCCTTTTGGTCGTCGATGATCTGGGCATATATATTCCGATTGGACCGAAACACCGTGAGCCTCGGCCTGTTTTTTTGCCTCATAAGCTTGTGGCGGATTCTTTTGGTCCGTTTAGCTCTTGATAGTATCTTGTCTGTATCGCCTGCCATATTCATCATCCTCAGCAAACATTCCCTGGAACTGACCACTTCACCCTATTTCGATCCCGCTTTGCCAACTTTGCGGCGAATTTGTTCGCCGAGATACCGTATTCCCTTTCCTCTGTATGGCTCGGGCTTCCGCACCCTTCTGATTCTTGCCGCCAACTCTCCTACACGCTGCTTGTCGATACCTCGTACATGGACGATCGTATTTTTTTCCACTTCCACTGAGAGGCCTTCTGGAATCTCCATCACCACAGGGGTCGAATAGCCCACATTCAGGGTAAGCTTTTCTTTGTCTGCCTCGGCGCGGTACCCAACGCCTACGATCTCCAATGACTTTGTGAATCCCGCAGTGACTCCTGTCACCATATTCTGGATAAGGGTTCTAGTTAACCCGTGGAGTGAACGAGACTTTCGATGCTGGCTTATCGCCGACACCCTCACCTGAGAGGAATCCAATTCGAGGGTAACCCATTCCGTTATATCCAGGGAGAGCGATCCCTTGGGGCCTTGGACAGACAGGGTTGGAGGCTCGAACGCCACCTTCACTCCTTCCGGTATGACGATAGGAGCTTTACCTATTCTGGACATCTATACTGCTCCACTTTCCAATAGTTACCAAATACTGCACAGGACCTCTCCGCCTATCTTCCGACGTCTCGCCTCCTTATCGGTCATGACACCCTGGGAGGTGGAGAGGATGAGGATGCCGACTCCGCCGTGACTCTTCATGGCATGATCGTGGCCCACATAGACCCTACGGCCTGGTTTGGACACCCGAGAGAGGCCCTCGATGACGCATTGCGTCTCGTCATCAAATCTGAGCGTGAGTTTTAGGACCCCTTCTTTGTTCTTGGCAGATCTGATAACTTTATATTTTTTGACGTATCCTTCCTCCTTGAGTATTTGGCATATCCCTATCTTGAGATTGGAGGCAGGAATGGTCACTTGATCTTTCCTGGCCTGCCTGGCATTGCGGATACGAGTCAACATATCAGCTATCGGGTCAGTCATGCTCATGGCGGTTCTCCTACCAACTCGATTTTATCATGCCAGGAATGTTGCCCTTCAAAGCCTCATTTCGCAGGCATATTCTGCACAGTTTGAACTTGCGGTAGTACCCTCTCGGTCTCCCGCACACTTGACACCGGTTGTACACACGAACCTCAAATTTCTGAGGCCTGGCAGCCTTTACGATCAACGATTTCTTGGCCACGCTCCCTCCTTAAAGGAGAAAAGATGAGTCACTTCCGGAAAGGCATACCAAGACTTTCGAGCAGTTGCTTTGCCTCTTCGTCCGTCTTGGCTGAAGTGACGACTGTGATGTTCATCCCTCGTATCTTGTCAATCTTGTCGTAATTGATCTCCGGGAAAATAATTTGCTCTCTGATGCCCATGGAAAAATTGCCCCTGCCGTCAAATCCCTTTGGATTGACCCCGCGAAAATCTCTTACTCGAGGCAGCGCTACGTTGATGAGTTTATCCAGAAAGTAGTACATGTTGTCACGGCGCAGGGTGACCTTGCAGCCTATGGTCATCCCTTCCCTGAGTTTGAACGATGCAATTGATTTCCTGGCCTTGCGCATGGCAGGCAACTGCCCGGTGATCAATGCCAATTCCTGCTGGGCTGTCTCCAAGACTTTCGCGTTCTGAATTGCCTCACCCAATCCCATGTTGATGACTATTTTTTTCAGCGCAGGGACCTGCATGGGATTGGAATACTTGAACTGCTCTCGCAAAGCGGGCGCTACATGTGTCTTGTAATATTCCTGGAGTCTAGAAGCCATCAGTTCATTCCTCTTACGAATCCATTTGTTGGTCACATTTCTTGCAGAAGCGGACTCGTTCTCCATCTTCGAGCATTTTCATCCCCACCCGGGTCGCTTTTGAACACTTTGGGCAGACGATCATGAGCTTTGAGAGACGAATCGGCGCTTCTTTCTCGATGATGCCGCCTTTCTGAATCTTTCCGCCTCCACGCGAATGGCGTTTGATCATATTGATTCGCTCTACCAACGCAGCGTCTTTGTCTCGAAACACTTTCAATACCTTGCCCTGGCGGCCTTTATCTTTGCCGACCAACACTTCTACGCGGTCGTTTTTCTTGATGTGCGACATGGTCAAAGGACCTCCGGCGCCAGTGAGACGATTTTCATGAATTTCTTGGCGCGAAGTTCGCGGGCCACCGGCCCAAAAATGCGAGTGCCAATGGGTTCCATTTGATTGTTGATTAACACTGCAGAGTTGTCATCAAAACGGATGTAGGAGCCGTCAGGCCGACGGACCGCCCTTCTGGTTCTCACCACCACTGCTTTGTGCACCTCTCCTTTTTTGACCTTCGAGTTTGGTATGGCCTCCTTCACGGACACGATCACCACGTCTCCTACGCTGGCGTACTTCCGTCGCGTGCCCCCAAGGACCTTGATGCAAAAGAGTTCCTTGGCCCCCGAGTTGTCAGCCACATCCATGCGGGTCTGCTGCTGAATCATAACGAACCTCCAGGAAGGGTCGCCTCCTTCAGGATCTTGCGAACCCGCCAATTTTTGTGACGACTGAGAGGCCGCGTTTCCACAATCATGACCTCGTCGCCTATACGGCACGCATTTTGTTCATCGTGAGCCATAAAGCGCTTTCTCCGTCGCACGAATTTCTTGTACACCGGGTGCAATACCGTGCGGCTCACTTCCACGACTACTGTCTTGTCCATCTTGTTACTGATGACGACGCCTGTACGGACTTTTCTCTGTTTGACTCTCTCGGAGGAGTTCGTCATTGAGACGCCTCCTTTTCTCTTAAGATGGTTTTCACCCGTGCAATCTCTTTACGGAGAATTCTCAGACGAGCGGTTTTCTCAAGCTGTCCAGTCGCGTGCTTGAAGCGGAGTTTAAACTCCTCCTCTCTGAATTCCTTCTCTTTCGCAGCCAGTTCTTCCGGAGCAAGGTCCCTCAATTCACGCGGCTTCATGTTGCATCCTCACGAACGACAAATCTCGTTTTAATAGGCAGTTTCATTGCCGCAAGACGGAAGGCTTCCCTGGCCACTTCTTCTGGCACCCCTTCCATCTCGTACATGATCTTTCCCGGCCGCACCACAGCAACCCATTCTTCCGGCGCGCCCTTGCCTTTCCCCATACGGGTCTCAGCCGGTTTCTTGGTGATGGGCTTGTCGGGGAACATCCGTATCCAGATCTTTCCGCCCCTCTTGACGTGGCGGGTCATGGCGATTCGAGCTGCCTCTATCTGCCTTGCCGTAATCCATCCCGGATCGAGCGCCATCAGACCATAGTCGCCGAAGGATACCGATGTACCACGCGTGGGACGTCCTGTTAAACGTCCTTTTTGCCTTTTTCGATATTTTACTTTTTTGGGTGCCAACATGTCAGTTTTCCCCTGATCCTACCTGGACTATTTCGCCCTTGAATATCCACACTTTCACCCCTATGACTCCATAGGTGGTGGTGGCTTTGGCGAACCCATAGTCTATATCCGCCCTCAAGGTGTGAAGAGGAACTCGTCCTTCACGGTACCACTCTCTCCGAGCCATTTCGGCGCCGCCAAGTCGGCCTGCCGTGGCAATCCGTATGCCTTTGGCGCCAGATTTCAGCGCGCTGGTCACCGATTTCTTCATGGCCCTTCTAAAGGCAACTCGGCGCTCCAACTGTTGGGCTACGTTTTCCGCCACAAGTTGGGCGTCGATTTCCGGTTTCCGGATTTCCTTAATATCAACGATGACGTCTTTATGGGTTATCTTCAGGATGTCACGTCTCAGCTTTTCGATTTCGCTGCCTTTTTGCCCTATCACGATGCCCGGCCTCGCCGTGTGGATGATGACCCGTATCTTTCCGGCTGCCCGCTCTATTTCGATGCGAGAAATGCTCGCCTGAGCCAGTCTTTTTTTAAGAAATTCTCGGAGTTTTAAGTCCTCTATGAGGAAATCACCGTATTCCCTATGCGAGTACCAACGGGAATCCCACGTTCGGTTTATGCCTAGGCGAAATCCATGTGGATGAACCTTTTGTCCCAAGACGCCCTCCTGAATCCTAATTCGCCGCCTCGATGGTGCGTTGTGTATCTACGTTGTGAGTCCCGCTGAACATCACTCGTCCTCTTCTCTTCTATGCCTCTTCCACACCGACTCGGATGTGGCTGGTTCGCTTTCTTATTCTCGTGGCTCGGCCCATTGCCCTCGGGCTCCATCGCTTCGCGGTCGGGCCTTCGTCCACGGTGATGCTGCTTAAAAACAACCGGTCTTCGTCCACCCCGCTGGCTTGCGTTGCATTCGCCAAGGCCGATTCCACGACCTTTTTGATAATTGCAGCACCCTTTTTCGGGGTGAAGGTCAGCAATGCCAGCGCTTCCCCGACGTACTTCCCTCGTACGAGATCTGCCACCAGGCGAGCCTTTCGGGGCGATATCCTTGCATGTCTAAGGGTTGCTACAAATTCCATTACTTCCGCCCCTTCTTGGCCTTTCTATCACCGGCGTGACCGTGAAACGTTCTCGTGGGCGAGAATTCGCCCAGTTTGTGCCCCACCATGTTTTCCGTCACAAACACGGGGATGAATTTCTTCCCGTTATGAACGGCGAAGGTGAGCCCCACCATGTCAGGTATGATCGTGGAACGACGAGACCATGTCTGAATAACCTTCCGCGACCCAGTTTCCCTGGCCTGGTTAACCTTTTCCAATACGTGATCGTCCACAAAAGGACCTTTGTGTATCGAACGGGGCATGAATATCACTTCCTCCGTTTCACAATGAATTTGTCAGAAGGTTTTGATCTTTTCCGAGTCTTGAATCCCTTGGTAGGGACGCCCCATGGAGTCACAGGATGGCGACCGCCCGAGGTTTTGCCTTCCCCACCGCCGTGGGGGTGATCCACCGGGTTCATCACGACTCCTCTAACCTTGGGACGGCGACCCATGAGCCTCGTCCGGCCGGCTTTTCCCAAGGAGATATTCTCGTGGTCAAGATTCCCCACTTGCCCTATGGTCGCCCTGCACCTGTCCAGGACCATCCGCACTTCGCCGCTCGGCAATTTGACCTGAACATATCCTTTTTCCTTCGCCATGAGCTGACCATAGGCCCCGGCCGATCGAATCATCTGGCCGCCTTTTCCTATTTTCAGTTCCAAGTTATGGATCATCGTCCCAAGAGGGAGATTCTTCAGCGGCGCGCAATTGCCCGGCTTGATGTCGGCCTTCTCGCTCGCCACAACGGTGTCCCCCACTTGCAAGCCGTTGGGCCACAGTATGTATCGCTTATCCCCGTCCGCGTACTGTATGAGCGCCAGACGAGCGCTTCGGTTCGGATCATACTCGACGCTTTTCACCGTCCCAGGGACGTCCTGCTTATCTCTTTTGAAATCAATGATTCGAAATCTTCTTTTATGGCCACCTCCCCGGTGCCTCACGGTAATCCGGCCCATATTGTTCCGGCCACCTTTTTTCGTTATACCCTTGACAAGAGACTTCAAGGGTTCACGAGTGGTGATTTCCTCGAATGTGAGTCCCGTCTTGAATCGAATCCCGGGTGAGGTCGGTTTAAATTTCTTGATCGTCATAACGTCATCCTTCTAGGCCGGGGGAGGAAGAAACATCCGCCTGCGCCGCTCCTCTCGTCAGCGCATACTACACGCCTTCAAAATACTCGACGCGGTCCCCTTTTTTTAAGGTCACTATGGCTTTTTTCCAGTTCTTTCGCCGCCCTACTGTTCTGCCCAATCGCTTGCGCTTGCCGAGGCGATTTTGTGTGTGCACGGCAACCACTTTGACTTTGAAGAGTTTTTCCACCGCCTTTTTTATCTCTGACTTATTGGAGCGAGGATCCACCTCAAAGATAATCTGGTTGTTCTCGTCTTTAAGCGTGGTGCCCTTTTCCGTCACGATGGGCCGGAGGATTGTCTGGTATGGTTCCATATCAGCCCAGCCTTTCGTACAATTTCGGTACCGTGTCCTGAAGCAACACGAGTTTGTCGAATCTCAAAAGGTCATACACATTGAGGCCTTCGATAGGCAGCACCAACACCTGGGGTAAATTCCGTGAAGACCTTGTGAGCGTCTCGTCCTTTTGCGGCGTGACAAAAAGGACTTTGTGGTCCTTTAGGCCAAGGGCGTTAAGCGGTTCCAGGAATAGTCTTGTCTTGGGTTCCTGCAGTTGGATCTTGTCCACGACTTTGAGCGCATCGTCGTGGAGTCGTGAGGTCAACACGCTTTTCAGGGCTGCTTTCCGGACTTTCTTCGGAATGGCGAAGGCGTACGAACGAGGCTTGGGACCGAACACGGTTCCGCCGCCAGTCCAAATTGGAGATCTATTTGTCCCGGCTCGCGCGCGACCCGTGCCTTTCTGACGCCAGGGCTTTTTGCCGCCGCCTCTGATCTCCCCACGCGTCTTCGTGCTCGCCGTACCCGCCCTCCTTTTCGCCAACTGCCACGTGACGACTCTTTGCACGAGGTCTTTGTGAATCTCGGCGTCGAAGACGCTCCCATCCAGCTCCATCGTGTCCACTATATCGCCGTTCTGATTGTACACATTCACAGAAACCATCACTGTTTCCTTATGACTAAGATAGACCCTCTTGCGCCAGGGACAGGACCCTTGAGAAAAAGGAGATTCTCGTCCGGCCTTACTTCCAGAACCTGGACTCGGGGCGCTGTGACCTGCTTGCCGCCCATGCGGCCAGGCAGTCTCTTGCCTTTGAATACCCTGGAGGGCCATGCGCACTGACCCACCGAACCGGGGATGCGGTGGGATCGAGACCCATGGGTTTCGCGACCGCCGCCGAAATTCCACCGCTTGATCACGCCGGCAAATCCTTTGCCTTTGCTGGCGCCTGACACTTTCACCACTTCACCTGGGCTAAAGATGTCGGCCCGAATCTCTTGTCCAACAGACAAGCTTTCGATGTCTTCGGCCTTGAACTCGCGCAGCACGGAAAACGGCGGCGTTCCGGCCTTCTTAAACTGCCCTGCAACGGGCTTAGACAGCTTCCATTCTTCCGTCTGGTTGAAGCCCACCTGCACCGTTGACTGATCTTTTTTGCGCACCACCGTGCATGGACCCGCTTGGACTACGGTCACTCCGACAGCAAAGCCTGACTCGTCGAAAAGCTGAATCATACCTAGTTTCTTTGCAACCATACCTTGAATCATTTCGCGCTCCTTCCGCCGCCGGGATGACCGTTTACGCCTTGATCTCCACATCAACGCCGGGTGAAAGGTCTAGTTTCATCAACGCGTCCAGCGTGTGCTGCGTCGGTTCAACGATGTCCAGCAACCTTTTATGGACTCGGATCTCGAATTGTTCTCTGGACTTTTTGTCGATGTGAGGCGAACGCAGCACGCAGTATTTGTGTATCCGCGTGGGCAGTGGGATTGGCCCAGCAACCTTCGCCCCAGTACGCCAAGCCGTTTCAACGATCTCCGCCGCAGACTGATCCAGCAGTTTGTGATCGTAGGCCTTTAATTTGATCCTTATCTTGAGAGCCTGCATGTCCATGCTATTCAACCTTATCGAGCCTTTATTCTTCGAACTTTCCCGTCGTTTTTACTCCAGAATTTCGGAGATGACGCCGGCGCCTACGGTGCGGCCGCCCTCTCT
>CAYRVH010000032.1:30179-43131 GCA_964427855.1 uncultured Syntrophaceae bacterium | reverse complement strand
CAGCGTACCACTTATAAATCTCGTTCGGTTGTACAAAGAAGCCGGACCAGCTAGAGGAATAAGAAAAGTGGAACCGATGGTGACAGCCACTCCAATGTGGAAAATCATGAACTCGAGATAAAAGTAAAAGTGCTTCCGTGTACTCTCCATCTCCCACGGACGAAGAACATTGGCCAAAGAATGGATGGCGCCCGCCACGCGGTCACCCTTCAATTGGGCCTTTTCAGGTGGGAAAGGCTTCTTAAGCAACTGACGCACCTTAATTGCGTACATAGTAGCCATAAAGGCCAAGCACACGTATTGAACCGGCTCTTGCAATACATACATTGCGTAGCTCACGTTGTTCTCCATGACCGACATGTTCTCCTTTCAGGTGATGTCCTACGATTTAATTATTCTTTTGGCCTTTACGGATTGCGCTTTTAGGCATGCTGGCCGGATGTGCGACGTCGCGATGGCGTGAAATCCACATCGCACGACTGCCACTTCTTGATTAATCTTATATCATATTAAAATTGTAAAGTGACCATACTTTTTCTTTGGAAATCTGTCAAGAAATAAATGCACCACAGTAATGAAAGACCTCAAATATCTCGTCGAGACAATCAACACCAGGTTTAAGCTGCGACAACTCCGTCAACGTAGTCGGATGATCCAAGCCTCTTGCCGTTTTGTTCCGCGATAAATCACCCCTGGCGCGCCTTAAGACATGGTTTCTCTGGGGTGTGTTTCCATGCAAAAAGCAACAGATTACTGGCCATTCAACTGCAGTCCCTTCTAATCCGCAGCAAACAGCAACTTTTTGATTGCCTTTGTGTTCATAACATGCTAAAGTTACGGATCATTTTTATTATGAGCATGACGGTAGAGAGATAAGATCATGTTCCTTAGTTTCAAGAAGGTACTGGGTGTTGGTGTCGCGTTGTTGTGGTGCTGTAATGCATCGCCAGCTTCAACCGTTTTTTCTGGAACTGTCGAGTCGTCGGGGCAGGCGCCCTCATATTGGACGGTCAATGGCCGCAGCATGCCGGGAAGCGTCAGGGAGCTTTTACAGGAAGCTCTGCCCGTGCCGAGCGTTGCAGCGGCCTTGAACAAGCCCTACACCGTTTCGACGCAGGCGCAAACTGCGGGCGACGGTGGGAACCGCCCGGATTTTCGACGGGCCTCTGTGTCTCCTACCCTCCAAAAGGAAAGAGACCAAGAAAACCTCATGGCAGGAGCTCCCATTCCCTACCTCGAAATAGAGGTCAAACATGGAGAACATACGTTCACGCTCTTGTCGCACACCGAAGATGGAAACCTAAGAACCCTGTATCATTGCAGAGTGGGCTTAGGAGGGCCAGAGTTCCCGACCCCTGTCGGTACGTACTACGTCACGCACATATACGATGATGAACCATGGTGGATTCCACCCAAGGATAGGGCATGGGCTGCCGGCGAAAAACCGAGCAAAAAGGTGTATGGCGGGACCATGGCCCCTCTTCTGAAGAAAAGAGATGTGAGAGATAAGAAGCGCACGCCGTCTTCAGAAGACATGATCGCCGGACGTGTAAAGCTCGAAGATTATGGCTATAGATTTCACGGAACCAACGCGCCTCGCAGCATCGGAAGGAATCAGTCTCACGGCTGCGTCAGAATGCTCCCAGCAGACGCAAAGAAGGTGGCCGAACTGATCAAGGAACAGGTGGGAATCACAGAACGCAGAGAATCTGAGAATGGATCCTATGTTGTTCTGAAGCGCCCAGTGAGGCTGAATCTTGTGAAATAGGCATTATCACATCCGCGGCCGGCGTCGGTAGTAAAAAGCTGCTATACGACGCCGCAACGCAATCTATAGAGAAAGACGTCGCAGCCCGAACGAGAGGAGCAACTCCGCATGTTGGCCGAACTAAGCGTATTTCCTTTAGACAAAGGCGACTCTGGCCTCAGTCGCTATGTGGCCGAATCCATCAAGATCATCCAACAGAGTGGTTTAGATTACGAAATCCATGCAATGGGAACACTCATCGAGGGCCCATCAGACAAGGTGTTTGAGGTGATTAAGAGGTGTCATGACAACATGGCTTCTCAATGCGTGCGTGTGGTGACCAACGTCAAGATCGATGATCGTCGCGGGGCTGAGGGGTCCATCAAACGCAAGGTCGAATCTGTGTACGAAAAATTGTAGAAGGGAACGTTGGGTTTCGGTATCCGGCCGTATGAGATCAACGTGACCCCTTGTGTATCGAGAACTGATGCATTCTACCGATGATGAAATGCTGGAAGTGGTAAACGCCGATGATATTGTAGTGGGCCTGGCGGCCCGTAAGGACATTCATCAGCAAAAACTCATGCATCGCGCAGTACACATTTTCGTCTTTAACTCAACCGGCTCACTGTTTGTGCAACGTCGCTCACCCAAAAAGGACATGCACCCTCTCAAATTAGATTCCTCTGCAGCCGGACACGTGGACCCGGGAGAGGATTACATAGAGGCCGCCGCGAGGGAACTTTACGAAGAATTGGGGCTGCGCGCTGAACTTAAAGAAGCGCTGCGTCTGCCCCCTTCGGCGGAAACTGACTACGAGCACGTGGTGCTGTATGAGACATGGACCGATCTCACTCCTCTTGCCGATCCTGATGAAATCAGCCAAGGCTTTTTCGTCACGCCTCGCGAACTGTCCGCACACATGAGGCGTAATCCCAAGGATTTTGTTCCCGCGTTCATGCGGCTCTGGGAGAGCTACCTGGGGCGATATACATGAAGGCAGTGGTCCAGCGCGTCCTTAGCGCTCGCGTGATGGTGGATTGCGAGGTCGTCAGTGAAATAGGCGTGGGTTTGCTCGTTTTGCTGGGAATCGGCGTGCACGATGGAGACGAACAGGTGGAATGGATGGCTGACAAAATACCCGACCTGCGGATCTTTTCCGACGTAAGTGGAAAGATGAATTTGAGCTTGCTCGAGGTGGGCGCGGAGATGCTTGTGGTGTCTCAGTTTACACTTTACGGCGATTGCCGCAAGGGAAGACGTCCTTCATACTCAGGGGCCGCGGCGGGCGAGACAGCGCGGGCGTTCTACGACCAGTTCTGTGGACAGCTCCGGCGCAAGGGCATCCACGTCGCTGAGGGAGTTTTTGGGGCGCACATGCAAGTTGAATTGATCAATGACGGGCCTGTGACCCTGATCGTGGAAAGCCCTCCCCGCGCGACCGCTTAACCCGGCAACCTCCCATTAGTCATGAACAGGGGATTCGTGACGCACAACGTACCGCTGTCCCTCGAGTTCAAAGTAGTAGGCGCCATTATCTTCGACCACGTATTGCGCCAGCGCATAATACGCGGGACGCAAGAATCGTGCGGGAAATCTGCCGCCTTTAACTCCGCAATAGGGAACCCCGTTTGCAGCGATCCAGAAGTCATTGGGATCAAAGTCATCCAAGGCGCCGTCATTCAAAAGCAGGGAGATGCGTCCCGCAACTCCATCTCGAATGGCTTTCACCACAAAAGGCGCGTCTTCAACCTCTACCTTGCACGTTTCCCGGCCTATCCGCACCCGGTATTCTCCATCGGACGTCTGCTCCAAGGCGTCGGAGAAAAGTCTATATATTCCCGGATGAATTATTTCGGCGCCATTCTGAAACCAGCGGCCTTCTTTATCAATGAAGAGCTTTACATAGGGCGACGCATCGAAATGCGTGGAAGGTTCATTCATCATTCTTGCACACCATAGTTCCAGGGCAGCCGTTTGTGCTACCACAGTTCCGCAACGTTTTGTCCGCTATGCAATATGCCATAGGTTCTGATTCCCGCCAACACGCGCTTTACATACAACCTGGTCTCTTGGTACGGAATCATCTCCACGAATTCGTCCGGGGCAAGCCCTCGATTGTCCTTCATCCACGACTTCACTTTCCTCGCATCCGCATTATACGAGGCCACTGCCAAGACTATGTTGCCGCCAAAGGTTGTCAGGTTTTTCTTTAGGATGCCGGCGCCGATGGTCAAATTTTGGCGCGGATCCAACAGCTTTGCGATGACTGAGGGCGATGCCTTGCGGGAAGCGTCAGCGAGTCCTGACACATGTGGCATGACTTGCATCAGTCCCACAGCCCCTGCCGGCGATACTGCAGTATGGTCGTAAAGGCTTTCCTGACGAATAATTGACCATACAAGGTTCGGGTCGATTCCATGACGACTCGCCTGGCGCAGCGTCTCTTCGTAGTACACTCGAGGAAATGCCATCTCGACGAATTCTCTCGGCGAATCCTTGGGCGGATTGTCAATAAATCGGCCATACGCGCAGGAGAGAGCCACACGGGCTTTGGAATATTGGCCCAGCAAGTACGCGCTCCGTGCACGTAAAAGGGCGACACCCGGTTCGGCTTGTAGTTGACTTGGCAGGGCATCGAGATTCACGAGCGCGAATTCGTGCAGCTTCAGCTCCTGGAGCTTGACTGCCTGACCCACCAAAGGATTTGCAAGCAGACTCGACCTCAGCCCGGTGTCGGGAAACTTCTCTGTTTGATCACGCATAGGGCGAGGCTGAATCTTAAGAGTTTTCAAGACGTCCGCTGACTCATAGCCGTAATAACTCATAGGAGCTCGATCACAAATCTCTTGGAACAGCTTTACCGCGTCCTCGGTCTTGTGCAACTTGAGCAACGAGCGGCCCTGCCAATAAAGGCAGGGGTATTGCAAATCAACAGACGCTGCCATTGTCTTGAGTTGCTGAAACTGCTGGGCTGACTTGGCAAAATCGCCCTTTAAGTACGCAATCCAGGCCATGCGCCACTTTGTTTGAAACGCCATCTTGGCATCGGGGCCTAGCTTGCTCACACGATCAAAATAGGTATGAGCGGCATCAAAACGCTTTTTCTCAAAATTGTATGCACCTAAATTGAACAGGGCAATCTTCCTGAAACGCTCATTGCCCGATTCAATAAGCGCTTTGCAGCACAATTCAAAATCCTTGTCTCTCTCCAGCCGCCAATATAACCGACTCAGTAGATACAAGGTCTCTAGACGCAACGATGCAGGAGGATTGGCCTTCAAAATGTCTTTCAAAAGATTTATGGCAGACTGGTTTTTTCGGTCCTTGTAGTGGCAGGTAGCCAGCTTGAGGCGGAGCGACTGATCTGAAGGTGTTTCTTTAAGCATCCCTTGATACATCTCACCGGCCAGATCGAATCTTCCAGCCTGAGAGAGAAGGCGCGCCCGCTCGGCCTTTTCCCGCAGGGTGTACACTGGAGACTGGATTCGACCGCGTGCCGCGAGCGAATGGAGCGCTTCAGCCGATTGAAGCCCTTCTATAGAGGCAGGGAAGTGTACATACAGCGTCTTGTAGTGTCTTACAGCCTCATCATACCGCCCAAGCCTCGCTTCGAGCTCCGCGAGGGAAAATATGAGCCGCGGCTTGGACTTGGAGTCCCCGTCTCGAATCAGTTCAGTAAGCAACGGGGTCGCTTCGGCCTTCCCCTCCTGAACCAAGACGTCCACCAACTCCCTTTTCACCATGGGGCCATAAATGGTCTTGGGAAAACGCTTCAATGCGTCGCGATATAATGATTCGCTTCTTGCAACGTCATGCTTCTCCCGATATGCGCGCGCGAGCAGAACAAGAACCACCGGTCCGTAGAGCTCATCTTTGCGCACCGCGCCCCAGCTCGATTCAGCGTCTGCTAATCGACGTTGATCCAGGAACGCCTTTCCTTTTTCAAACTCATGCGCAACTGACGGAGGTTCCGCGGCATTGATCGGAGAGGGCGAAAAGCACGACCCAAACACCGAGAAAACTACTGTCAAAGACAGCCATACAGGGCTTCCCCAGAGGTACCTTCGCTTCCGATCACACAGCCTCCTTTGCAACTCTTCTGCGCACTGAAAACCGTGCTGGAGCACTTTTGTTCCTCTCTCAGAATGGACGATCGACATGGCCCGGTGAGGTCGCTTCCGCCTTGTTGCGCCTATCCAGCCCAGCGAGCATAGCGAAGAGGGTCATCTCAGTTGAAGACTCGCCATGTTACACAAAATTAATGCTAATTATGTAAAACGAAACAACACAAACGTCAAGGAATACATCACTTACGACATGGAAATGTTTCGGAACCGTTTTTCGTTATGGCGTGACCCAACACCCGTGGGGCCTATATGTGTTCCTGTCAGCCGAAATGAAATGCCATTATTGCCTGTTATGACGTATTTGACAACGGCATGGGAATATCCTACATTTTCGTAACCAATACGACCTTGTCGTGAAAGGCGGCTTGTAAAACTATGAATAAGGAGAAGCACAAGCCCGAAATAAAGCAAGAGATCACGGAATGGATGCTCCTCTTCGAAATTTCCCAACGCCTCGATCAAAGCATGGACCTTCACGAGGTGGTAGGCCCTGTGTTCGAGTCTCTCGCTCGACATAGGGGAATGATGAGGGGAACGCTGACGCTCTTGAACCGAGAATCCGGAGAGATCCTTATCGAGGCGGCTCATGGCCTCTCTCAGCCTCAAATAGAACGGGGGCGGTATGTACCGGGCGAAGGCGTCACGGGCAAGGTCATCGTCACGGGGAAACCAGCGGTAGTCCCTCATATCTCTGATGAACCCCTGTTTCTCGACCGTACGGGCGCCAGAACTGGGCTCGAGAAGAAGGACATTTCCTTTATCTGTGTGCCTATTAAGATTGGCAATGAGACCATTGGAGCCCTGAGCGCCGATCGCCTGTTCGAAGAGGGAGTCTCTTTTGAGGAAGACGTCCGTCTCCTCTCCATAGTCGCGTCGATGATCGCCCAGGCGGTGCGCCTGCGACAGTCGGCCCAGGAAGAGCGGCACCGGCTTCTCGAAGAAAATAGGAGATTGCAAAACCAGCTCAAAGAACGGTTTCGTCCCACAAACATAGTCGGGAACTCGAAGAGCATGCAGAGCGTGTACGATCTCATCGCCCAGGTTACAAAAAGTGACACTACGGTGCTTATACGAGGGGAAAGCGGAACCGGCAAGGAATTGGTAGCCCATGCCGTCCACTTCAATAGCGGCCGCGCGGATAAACCCTTCATTAAGGTAAATTGCGGGCTCTGCCGGAAAGCGTCGTGGAAAGCGAGCTCTTCGGACACGAGAAGGGCGCTTTCACTGGCGCCGTTTCAACCCGAAAGGGTCGTTTTGAATTGGCTCACGGCGGTACCATTTTCTTGGACGAAGTGGGCGACCTATCTCTTATGACTCAAATCAAGCTGCTGCGCGTGCTCCAAGAAAGGGAGTTCGAACGCGTGGGCGGAAATGTGACCAGACGGACAGATGTGCGTGTCATCGCGGCCACGAACAGAGACCTTGAATTGCTCGTAGAAGGGCGAAAATTCCGCCACGACCTCTACTATCGGATCAACGTCTTCCCCATCCACGTACCTCCTCTGCGCGAGCGCAAGACCGATATACCTCTTCTTGCGGACTACTTTGTGGAGAAATACGCAAAGGCGAATCACAAAACCGTCACGAGAATCTCGACGCAAGCCATCGACATGCTCATGGCTTATCACTGGCCGGGGAATGTAAGAGAACTGGAAAACTGTATCGAGAGAGCGGTGCTGCTTACTACCGACGGCGTTATTCATGGCCGGCATTTGCCCCCAACCCTCCAGACGCCGGCCAAAGCTTCCCTGGAAAGGACGGGAACCCTTCAAAGCGCTCTCGATAGCTTGGAAAGAGACATGGTGATGGACGCGTTGAAGGTATGCCGCGGAAACAAGACCAAGGCGGCGCGTATCCTTGGGATCACCGAGCGAATCATGGGACTGCGCGTGCACAAGTATGGGATCGATCCCAGGCGGTTTCGTACAAAATTGTCATTCTAGACTCAGACCCTACGAGGATGTACCTTATTCGGGGGGCGCCGCTCCCGCATCTCTCCTCAACACGCGACAAGGCACACCCACGACCATACACAAACATCCCTTGCGTATGCCATCTTGTCAGCAGCGCGAGCCCAGAACGGCTCTCATCTCTCAGTACTCCGGCTGGTAATGCCTTTCTGGGCTTTTTCAGGATCGACATATTGAGATGCTCGGCAAATTTGGCATCGATATTGCTCATCCCTAGACAAAGACTGAGTAACGCGCATGAGATCGGCCGATGATCGCCCGATGCTCAACCATTGTTCAGCATGAACGGGCGCATCAGTCATATAGAGAAAGGAGGGTTTCCGGAGAATGAACGCGACTGACAATGCATGGGTACTCGTTTCGTCAGCGCTCGTACTTCTTATGACGCCAGCCTTGGCCATGTTCTACGGCGGGTTGACGCGTTCGAAGAACGTGCTCTCCACGATGATGCACAGCTTTTTTTTGATGGGGCTTGCCTCTGTGATTTGGCTTTTTTACGGTTTCAGCCTTGCCTTTGCGCCAGACAGCATCGGCGGGTTGGTGGGAGGGCTGGATTATGTAGGACTGCGAGGGATCGGGGCGGCGCACTTCCCGAACCTCGCCGATCCTTCGAAGACCATGACTATCCCCGGCAGTACATTCATGATCTTTCAGTGCATGTTCGCAATCATCACCCCGGCTCTTATATCCGGAGCTTTTGCGGAAAGGATGAAATTCAGTTCCTACATCCTCTTCATGCTCCTTTGGATCACAGTGGTATATTGCCCTGTGGCGCACTGGGTGTGGGGACCTGGCGGTTGGTTGTCTGGTCTCGGGGCCATGGATTTTGCCGGCGGTACCGTCGTCCATATCAATGCAGGCGCAGCTGCGCTCGCGTGCTGTATTATGTTAGGCAAACGAAAAGGTTATGGGACGACCCCCATGATTCCTCATAATCTCACACTGACCTTGTTGGGGGCCGGTTTGTTGTGGTTTGGCTGGTTCGGCTTCAATGCGGGGAGCGCTTTGAGCGCTGGTGAAGGGGCATCCATGGCCTTCGTGGTAACGCACATGGCCACGGCGACTGCGGCTTTGGCGTGGGTATTCACCGAATGGATAGTCAGCGGGAAGCCAACCACCCTCGGAGTCGCGTCAGGAGCGGTGGCAGGTCTTGTGGCGATCACGCCTGCCTCAGGTTTTGTCGGCCCCGTTTCTTCTGTATTTATAGGGATCGGCGCAGGAGTCCTTTGTTATCTGGCGGTGCTGGCCAAAGGGTCGCTTGGCTACGATGACTCTTTCGACGTCGTTGGCGTCCATGGCGTGGGAGGCGCATGGGGCGCCATCGCCACTGGCCTGTTCGCATCCCAGGCCATTAATCCTGCGGGATCTGATGGTCTGTTTTTCGGAAATCCAGGGCAGGTGTGGACCCAGCTCGTGGCCATCATTGCCACCATGGTGTTTTCCTTTGTCGTCAGTACTGTTATTCTGCTTGTGGTGAGGGCTGTCATGGGGTTGAGGGTCGCCGAGGAAGAAGAAGTGAGCGGCCTTGACACAGCATGCCACGGCGAGACGGGCTACACACTTTGACCGCGAGGCCGCAAAAGGTCTTCAATACAGCGGAATAAGCATACCACGCAAGATAGCTGATTTACCCCACATCATGAGGAAGGTACCTTGAGATGAACAAGATAGAAGTAATAATCAAGCCGTTCAAGCTGGATGACGTGAAAAGCGCCCTCACCTCACTCGGAGTACAGGGCATGACGATCACCGAAGTAAAAGGTTTTGGCAGGCAAAAAGGCCACAAAGAGATATACAGAGGAGCAGAATACCTCGTGGATTTTCTGCCGAAGATCAAGATTGAGATGGTAGTCCCAGCGGGCCTGACAGAGCAGGTTATCGAAAAGGTTATCGCAGCAGCTCGCACGGGGACTATTGGAGACGGGAAGATTTTTGTGATGCCTATAGCAACCGTCGTCCGTATCAGGACCGGCGAACGGGATGCAGATGCGCTCTGAGGTCACGTCGGTTGCCGCGTCCGTGTGAGGCCGGCGGCCGTAGCTGTTGGTTCACACCGGCACAGCCCGCGAGATGCCGAGGCAGCCAGAAAGGCTGCAGGATATGGTGAGATAATAAAGGAAGAACAGAGAGGAAGTTGGAATGGAGCCAAAAGAAGTACTTGAGTTGGCAAAGAAACACGACGCTGTCATGGTGGATCTAAAGTTTATGGATTTTCCGGGCATGTGGCAGCACTTCAGCGTACCACTTCATGAGCTAGATGAGGATTCGTTTGAGTCTGGATTTGGGTTCGATGGGTCTTCCATTAGAGGGTGGCAGCCAATCCATGCGTCAGACATGTTGGTGATACCAGACCCACACACCGCGGTCATGGACCCTTTTATGGAAGCGCCGACCCTTTCACTCATCTGCAACATCGTAGATCCGGTAACAATGGAGCGATACAGCAGGGATCCCAGGAACATCGCTCAAAAGGCAGAGGCATATCTCAAATATACGAAAATAGGAGACACGGCCTACTTCGGCCCTGAAGCTGAATTCTTCATCTTCGATGATGTGCGATACAGCTATGGATCAAATCATGGTTTTCACGAAGTGGACTCGGTGGAAGGATGGTGGAATACCGGTCGGGAAGAGAACCCAAACTTGGGATACAAACCTCGCCATAAAGAGGGATATTTTCCGGTATCGCCGAGCGACTCATTGCAAGACATACGAACGGAAATGGTGATGGTTCTCGAAAACCTTGGCATCACCATAGAAGCTCAACACCACGAAGTGGCGACCGCTGGCCAGGGCGAGATAGACATGAAATACGCGCCGCTCGTGAGAATGGGCGACCAACTCATGTGGTTCAAATACGTTCTGAAAAACGTTGCGAAGCGACACAATAAGACTGTCACATTCATGCCAAAGCCGCTGTTTGAGGATAATGGCTCGGGCATGCACACACACATAAGTTTGTGGAATGGGAGTACACCGATCTTCGCTGGCGATAAATATGCGGGGTTATCACAGGAGGCCCTCTGGGCTATTGGTGGCATCCTCAAGCACGCACCTGCGTTGTGCGCAATTTGCAACCCCACCACGAATTCATACAAAAGGCTTGTCCCGGGCTTCGAAGCGCCCGTAAATTTGGCGTATTCTTCCAGGAACAGGTCTGCATGCTGTCGCATACCTATGTACAGTCCATCTCCTAAGTCAAAAAGGATCGAATACCGGACGCCGGACCCCTCATGTAATGGGTATCTGGCATTTAGCGCCTTGCTCATGGCAGTCCTCGACGGCATTCAGAACAAGATGGACCCAGGAGAACCGCTGGACAAAGATATCTACGCCCTTTCTCCCGAGGAATTGCAGGACGTGCCTTCGACCCCTGGCGATCTGGCCGAGGCTCTCAAAGCCCTGGAGAATGATCATGAGTTCCTCATGCGGGGAGACGTCTTTACCGCTGATGCCATAGAAAAATGGATCGAGTACAAGACCAAAGCAGAACTCAATCCCATCAGAATGCGACCCCATCCTTATGAGTTTGCGCTGTATTTTGATATCTAGTTCTTCGCGAGGCCCTTTTTCGCTTCCTACTCCCTGGAATTGGAAAAGGGGCCTCGCACGAACTCTCTTCGTCGAATCCGCCGAACCTCTAGACTTTCCGCTTTAACCTAAAAACGAAAATCCACCCTAATTTTGAAGATGCGTTTTGCGGGAAATTCCAGGATGTCAATTCCAGTTTCTTTGGACAACCTTTCGATTGTCCGCAACTTTTCTTCTTGAGATGGCGAGATGAGCGTGAACCACACATTCACCTCGTGTTTCCGTTCGTAATTGTGAGTGACCCCAGGACATGAATTCACGATACGTACGAAAGACTCGAACTTGTCCGGAGGCACTTTAGCGGCAAGCAGGGTACTTACGAAGCCGATCCGCCGCGAATCGATGGACGCCCCGATGCGCCTGATGATTCCGTCGGCTTTCAGCTTGGCCACGCGAACCAATACCTCAGCCTCGTCCATCCCAATGCGATTCCCTATCACCCGATAGGGATGCGGCTCAACGGGAAACCTACTCTGTATTTCGTTTAACAGTTTTCGATCGGTATTATCCATGGTTACGTTTGAAATGATTCCATGCCTTGCTGCGTGCCCAAGGATGCGCTTCGGGCGAGCCGTTCCTTAGCCTTTCTCCATAAGCCGCGCAAGTCGCCCGCATCCGTTGGGGAGGATGCAGAGGCAAAGCAGGCATGGTAGTGGATTTGATATCCGTCCACGACAGCGACGCCGGATTCCATCAGCGATGCCGCTTTTTTGGCCATCGAGATCGCCTCGTCCGACGGCATATTCTCAACCGCCACGCCGAAGCCGCCGGTCTTGAATTTTCCGATTATCGCCTGTCGCTTGGTCAGCAATTTAAGTCTGTCCACATACATCTCTATAAATCTTCTGACAAGCATGTGGTCAACGCTCAGGTACAATTCCTCCATGTTGGTGATTTCTGACAAGAGGAGAAAAAGAGCGCCCTTGCGTTCCTTTGCTCGCAGGAACGCTGTTTTGACCTGCTGGTGGAAACCTGTTTCGTTGAGCGCTCCGGACTCGCTGTCGTACATCCGTATGCCCTTTACCACTGCGTCGCGCGATGCCACGCTTCGCAGTATCGACACCATTCTGGCGACGAACAGCCAGACTTTTCTATCGTCTTCCAGGCTCTGGGACGATGTCCTTGACGCGAGCGCCAAGACGCCTCGGTTGAGCTCGTCGATTTCACACCACGGTACGACCACCAACGCCTTTACTTCAAAACCTAAATTCTCCCCTGCATGAAAAAGTGGTAGAGGGCCTTCACCCGAACGCTGCCCCGTTATGATGACCATTCGGTCGTTTTCGAGCGCCCAATTTACCCAGCCTTGCTTTATCCTCACGATTCGGCCCCTTTCCATCAGGGGCGAAAAACCTGCACAGGAAGCTATCTTGAGGAGTTCACGCTGTGGATCTTTTATGCCGATCACCGCGCCGCCCAACTGCCATTTCTCCACCAGGCAGCGCACCATATTGTCCAAGACAAGCCCCACATGCAGGCGTCCCCCGGCGTCTGTGGTAAACAGGCTCTCAAAA
>CAYRVH010000032.1:0-30167 GCA_964427855.1 uncultured Syntrophaceae bacterium | reverse complement strand
CTCCGATTTAGCCGCCGTGGTCGCTTTTGGCTCGCTCAAGTCGGCCATGTAGGGTATCGCTTCTGCGATGCGGGCAAGTTGCAATACGAGGCGGAGATGCCTCGCGGAGAAACCGTGTACACGTTTTGTATCAACCCAAAGGAGCCCTCGAGAGCCCACCGGCGCTGTGACATACGCAGTCACCACTGCACGATGACCATACAACCCCGTTTCTCTGGGATTGGCCGTGTAATACGTCTCATACAACGGAACGGCCTTCCGGAAAATATTTCCTAATAACGACGATTCCAATGGAATGACTGCGTCGCCCTTGAATCTGTCGCTCGTACTGAAATAGGCTGCGGCTTGAAGGTATTGACGTGTGTCGTCAACAACGAAGAGCGCAACTGACTGGGCTTCCATCGCCTCTGCAGTGAGTTGTATAAACTGGTCGAGGGTGGTGACGTTGTCGCTCACGGGTTCCGGAACCATGCGCTGCCCTCTTTTCATGGCTGTTCCTGTTTCAGGCTTAGGGTGACCTCCTGCGGCTCCACCAATTCTATCTTGAGCCCCTCGGGTTTTACCACCACGGGAACCTTCACCTTCCCTTTGGCAATCAATTCCGCGACGTTCACCGGATCTGTGGTGACAGCGGCAACCTTTTTCAGGTCGTCCTGAACAGCCCGTATGCGCACATCAGTCGGTGTAACAATCACCATGGTACGCTCCGGCAGAGAGCCGGATAGTGTCGGCGTCACCGATACCCTCTTGGTTTGAGCCGTTTCAATATGGAGACGCAAATCAGATGGTCTTATGTCTGAGATGGTCACCCCGGGCGGTACCTGGATATTCTTGTTAGTAATCCGATAGTAATTGAGGCCGGGCAACACCCCACTCAAATCTATGACCGCCCGCACGGCGCCTGGCTTGAGGTTGGCGAGTCCAGATTCTGGGCCCTTAAGCCGTACGTCTATCTTGTCCATCCATTTGCCGGTTATCTCCATGCCAGCAGGGAGATTGGTGTACTGAATGGGAACTGAGATGCCCAATTCAGAACTTTTTGGGCCCACCACAGCTATCCATAATATGAGTGACAGAAAAAGCGATAGGATCTTCAGACGAGTATCTGACCACAAAAGGTCTTTCAGCCGCTCCCAGAAACCGGGTTCCAATGAGTGCGACTCAACGGTAAGGAGTCTCTCCAACGACTGTTCGAACTCTGCCTTCTGCCCATAAGACGTGATGTTTCCCGCCACTGCGAGGGATACCCGTCCGGACTCCTCCGATACCACCACGCACACAGCGTCAGACCTTTCCGCCAGCCCTAACGCAGCCCGGTGGCGAGTTCCATAGCGGGTGCTGAGTGTCTCATTTCTCGACAACGGCAGAATGCAGCTCGCCGCCTGTATCCGATTGTTTTTCACCAGCACTGCTCCGTCATGCAGCGGCGAACTCTTTTGGAATATCATCATCAAAGCCTCTGCTGACAGAACGCTGTCTAGAATCTTGCCCGTCAAAACCAGATTATCCAGGTGATCTGCCCGGATGAATACGATGAGAGCGCCCACCTTGTTCCGCGACAGGTCCCATGCGGCTCGGACCGTTTCCGAAATCACATCTTCGCTAATCTTGCCCGCCGATGATATACCGAGGAAACGGATAGGAGAAGCTCGATCCAGCATCTCCCGTATCTCAGGCTGAAACACGATCACCACTACCACAATGATGACGGCCCAGAGATACTGAAACAGTATGGAGGTAAGAATGAGGCCCAGGTAATTGGCTACCACATAGACAACCCCGATTCCGAGCAATGTGGTCAGTATCTTGAACGCCCTCGTACCTCGGAACCACACAAGCACAAAATAAATCAAACTGGTTATGATACCGATATCGACAATGTTGGTGATCCGAAGGGATTCGACCAACTCTCGCAGGAATTGCAGTGGGTTAAGCACGAGGCGACCTCTGTGAGAGGGGTCTTTCGTTTTGGATTGTCTCCACGACTCTAGTCAAAGCATAGTTATCCACGATTTGCAAGCTATTGCGCGGCTTACAGCAGGTAGCGAAAAAACGCGCATGATTCACCACTTGATATCATTGATTTTCGTCGTCTGTTGTTGTGTCGTCCGCCTCCCTGGACTTATCCACAAAATCTGTGGATAATCGGCGAGTAACCCTGTGGATAACTTTCAAAGAAGGCTTGGTTCTCAGCAGTTATGCGTTTTGTACCCATAGAGGACAGCGACAGATAATATTATAAAAACAAGTGGTTACATAACTACCGGAAATGACAAGGATCAGTGAAAACCCGCGTTAAAAGCCCCTGAGTCTATTCACAACTGTTGATAACTTACGGCGCCTGTCGTTACGGTTAGAACCTCTTTTCCATCCGTGAAATACGCGCTCTACACCGCGAGAGATAGGTGTTGGCGCCTGGCAGAAGTACGTGCCCCCTTAAAAAAATTGATGGGTGGTTGTCGATTCACGGAGGGATGGTTACGGCTGTGTTGTTCTTTTTGAATACAAAAATGGGGATAGGTCTCGCAAAGGCGATATCGACCGTGCAAGATAGGATTGTGAAGAAGGATGAATTATAGCGGTTGTGGAGATTTCCATCAGAATCAGGTCCGCATCATCGAGCAAGTGGGTACTTTTCAAAGCGGCTGCTGCACCAGGGGAGCCAACATCTTGTCATTTGGAAGGAGTGAGGCCTCGAGCGAAAGTGAAACGCCTCGCGACATGGATGTCATGTCGAAGGATCCTTGCGACTGAAAAATTTTCGGCAGTGGGAAAAGATTTCTTGCTTCGCGCGAAATGACAGGGGAAAAGAGCTCGAAACGATGACCATGACATCGAATTCGCGGCTGCTTACGAGACCCCTTATGCCCTCTCTGGGGGCGCCAAGGCAATCCTTCGCTGGTCAGAACATGGCTTACTGCCCAACAAACACCAAGAAGGGGTGCCGTTTCTCCAACTTCCACTCTTTGCTACATTCTTTGAGGGAAACACCTGGACAGCAGAGGCTGGCAGAGGTTATGTAAGCACATAAGGGTTGCCATCACCGTGTGCTGCGAGCAAGGCTCCGCACATACGGATCGAGGCGCGCTGTCAGCCCTCCTGTCAGACGAAAGGAGAACCGAGGTATGGCCGCCTCCTTGAGGTATGCCTCCACGAAAAAATGGCCATGGGTGCTTTCATTTCTGGCCATTGCGGTCGCGTTCGCCGCGCTTGCATTCCTTTACTACAGAGTCGAGGCTCGAGCCTTGTGGAAACAGGCCCATGACCAGCTTCATGCCGTGGCGCACCTGAAGGCTGATCAAATTCAGAATTGGAGGAGGGAGCGCATCGCGGGCCTTCGAATGCTTGCAAACAGCCCTTTTTTCTCCAGAGCGGTGCGGGAATTGCTGAGAAATCCGGACGACACCGCGCTCAGGTCAGCCGTACGGCAGCAGCTTGAACAGATTCGTTATGCATACGGGTATCATGATGCGCTTTTGCTGAACGACGACATGCGAATCATGGTCTCTCTAACGCAAGATCCTCATCTCCTGGCCCCGGAAGCACAGGGAACAATCGAAGATGCGCTCAAGAATAACCGCATAGCCTTTGGGGATTTCTACCGCTGTTCACTGTGCGGCGGCGTTCACATTGACGTGGCAGCTCCCCTGACGGACGATCAAGGGCGTCCCTTGGCGGTGGTGTTATTTCGCATCGATCCGGATGCAGAGCTCTACCCGGTTATTCAATCCTGGCCGGTACCAAGCAAGACAGCCGAGACGCTTCTCGTGAGAAAAGAAGGAGACCATGTGCTCTTTCTGAATGAACTACGCCACCGAAATCTGCCTGCATTGACGCTGTCCATTCCTATGACGCGGACTGATGTCGCAGCGGTGCAAGCGTTTGGGGGCGAGTACCGTTTTCTTGAGGCCAAAGACTATCGAGGCGTAGAGGTTTTCGCCGATTTTCATCCCATCCCGGGATCCCCGTGGGTGATGATAGCCAAGGTGGATAAAGACGAGATACTTTCTGAACTCAGGTATCGCACTGGCGCTGCGGTCCTTTTTACGCTTGTCCTTTTCATGTTAAGCGGCTCACTAATGGGCCTCCTTTTCGTTCGCAGGCAGCGGATGATTTACCAGCGCCTCTATGCCAGTGAGAAGCAGGCCAGCGAGGCAAAGGACGAATACGTCACCACCCTTCAAAGCATCGCTGATGCGGTCATCACCACTGATACCCAAGGGCGGGTGCGATATCTGAATCCTGTAGCTGAGTCGCTGACAGGATGGACGGCGTCCGAGTCGCTTGGTCGCCCCCTTCCCGAGATTTTCCACATCCTTCCTGAAAAGAATGGGCAACCTGTCCAAAATCCCGTCGAACAGGTGTTTGAGAAGGGATCGCCAGAGGGGCTCAGCAATGAAACGGTGTTGATCTCTAAACACGGGATACGGTATCCCCTTCAAGGTTCCGCTGCGCCCATCAAAGATGAGACGGGAGTCATCATCGGCGCCGCTTTAACGTTTCGGGACCAGACCGAACGTCGAGCCCTCCTGAACGCCTTGAAGCAAAGCAAGGAGCGCGCGGAACTGTACCTCGACATTTCTGCGGAGATCGTGTTGGCCCTGGACCCACAGGGCAAGATTGTCTTGATCAACAACAGCGGATGCCAGCTCCTAGGGTATCAACGAGAGGACTTGTTGGGAAAAGACTGGTTCAAGACATGCGTGAGTGAGGCGGACCGTGGTCCCGCACGAGAAGTGTTTGACACATTGGTGAGCGGTATAGAGGAGGCTGTAGGCGGCTTCGAGTGCGTCGTGCTGAGAAAAGATGGGTCCCAAAGGACGGTCATTTGGCGCTACACCACATTGAAAGACGCACAAGGCCGACCCACGGGAATCCTCAGTTCGGGTGCTGACATCACCGATTGCCATAAGGCCGAAGAGGCTGTGCGGCGAGCCCGGCAGGACTGGGAGGATATATTTCAGGCCATCAGTCATCCCACTATCATCATCGACCAGAAACACTCCATTCTCAATGCCAACAGGGCGATTTTAAAGAGGGTAGGGAAGTCTGCTGAGGACCTGCAAGGGACAAAATGCTATGAAATCTTCCACAACAGCTCGGAACCCCCCTCTGATTGCCCTGCAGAGGTGCTCATACGGAGCGGAATTGCGACGACAGTCGAAATGGAGATGGAAGCATTAGGGGGGCATTTCCTCGTGTCCTGCACGCCCATACTCGACGACGCTGGCCGGCTTAGCAAAGTCATTCACATTGCCACGGATATCACCGATCGGAAGCGGATGGAGGAGGAGCGAGAAGCGCTTCGGGCTCAGCTTGTCCAGGCGCAAAAAATGGAGGCAGTGGGAACCCTGGCCGGGGGGTTGGCTCATGATTTTAATAACATATTGCAGGTGACACTTGGGTATGCCGAGCTCCTCCTCATGGACAAGGCCTTCCCCGACGCATATCGCACTCATATCAGAATGATTTCCGAATCGTCGAAACGAGGCTCTGACTTGGCGAAGCGATTGTTAGTGTTCAGCCGTAAGACAAAAGTCGAACTGCGACCGCTTGACCTCAATGAGTGCATTTCGGAGACAAGAAAAATTTTGGAACGAACTATTCCGAAGATGGTTTCCATAGAATTGTTTCTCGAAGACGCTTTGCCAAGCATCATGGCGGATCCCACGGAGTTGGAACAGGTACTTGTGAATCTGGCAATTAATGCCAGAGACGCCATGCCCGACGGTGGAAGATTGACATTCGAGACCCGGAGAATTCTCCTGGACGAGGAATACGCTCGAACTCACTATGACTGTACACCAGGCCAATACGTGCTCCTCATGGTCTCAGACACAGGCGTAGGTATGGACAAAGCAACCCTCAACCGCATCTATGAGCCTTTCTTCACCACCAAGGAGTCAGGCAAAGGCACAGGGCTGGGGCTTTCGGTGGTGTACGGCATTGTAAAGCAGCACGGAGCGCGCATTGGATGCTATAGCGAGCTGGGTAAAGGCACCACCTTCAAGATATATTTTCCGCTGGCGGATGCCCCCGTGGAAGAAGCGATGTCAGAGGAAGGGCCGGTGGTCGGCGGAACAGAGACGATCTTGCTCGTGGACGACGAACCGGCCGTTCGGGATTTGGGGCGTAGGCTCCTCTCCAATGCCGGATATGAGGTGCTCCTCGCTACCAACGGCAGAGAGGCATTAGATATTTACAGGGCCCATCGCGACACAATAGCCCTGGTCATTCTCGACTTGATCATGCCGGAAATGGGCGGCAAACAGTGTATGAGAGAACTCCTTGCCATCAATGAGTCGCTCAAGATCATGATAACGAGTGGACATGCTGCCAACGGCGTGAGTCAAGAAGCCATGGATCTTGGCGCAAAAGACTTCATCCAGAAGCCATTTGACGTGCGCCGCGTCCTGCGCCAAGTGCGCGCTGTATTGGACGCCCCTGCGGCGTGAGCGGAGAGATGCCCTGCTCCAGTGAGAAACGCCCGATGAGGAGATCATGGGTTGCTGTACGAAGGTTTTATTACAGACGTATCAGGTGTGCGGGTGGGGCATGCATCTGACTTACGGGGGAAAACGGGCGTAACCGTGATCCTTGCGCCCTCCAATGGCGCGGTGGCAGGGATTCACGTCGGGGGGAGCGCTCCATCGACGCGACAAGCTGACTCGCTCACCCCCTTGCACATTGTCGAGAGGATACACGCGATATGTCTGTGCGGGGGCAGCGCTTTCGGTTTGGATGCGGCGGGAGGAGTGCTCCGATTTCTCGAGAGAAACGGGGTCGGCTTCCATTATGGAAACATGACGATTCCTATTGTACCAGCCGCGGCAATATTCGATTTGAATTTCGGAGACAGTTTTGTGCGGCCCGACTCGCGTCTTGGTGAGAAGGCCTGCGAATGCGCATCGGGAGGCTTCGTGGCCCAAGGGAGCGTGGGCGCGGGCGTCGGCGCTACCGTGGGGAAATTGTACGGCGTCGAGCAGGCAATGAAAGGCGGGGTAGGCACTTGTGCCGTGGAAAGCAAGGGAGGGCTGCGGGTAGGGGCCCTCGCAGTCGTCAACGCCTATGGAGACATCACTGACCTTTCAGGACGCATCGTTGCAGGAGCTCGGACATCCCGTTCGAGCCTTGAATTCGCAGATGCGGCGACCGCATTGCAGAGCGGCGTCGCAGAGACTCGCAAGATAGCGGTGGAGAACACCACGCTTGCAGTGGTCGCAGTTAACGCCCGTCTTGACAAAATAATGGCTTCTCGGATCGCATGCCAGGCCACCGTGGGCTTGGGGCAAGTGATCAGACCATTTCATAGTCCATTAGATGGCGACTTGACGATCGTGCTGGGGTTGGGGGAAAAGCTGTTTGACCCCACCAGGATAAGCCTGATGGCCGCCAAGGCGTTGCAAATGGCTGTGCTCAACGCTGTCACGTGCGCTGATGGCTTTGGGATCGTTCCCTCCTGCACGGATAGAAAGCATGGCCACGGCCATTGGCCTGCCCAATGACCTTCGAGCCTCGCACCTTCAAAATGACAAGGATTCGACAGCCCCGGCTGCCGCAGCCGACGCCAAAAAATGCTCACACGCTTGTTGAGCCGTACCTGATTCGGACATGGCCTCCGCGAATAGGTTCGAAGCAGTTCTCACAAAAAAACCGGATTCGCGAGCGGCCTCCCCGGACTATTGACGTGAGATGAAACTGCCTCGTCGTGCGCCTCCTTTCCCTGAAAAAAGGGTTATTGAGATATGACTGCGAGCGCTCCGAAGCGAACTTATCAGCAATCTTGAACAAACTATAGCGGCTCTCAGAAGAAATCACGAAATGGCCATACCTCACCTTGTCATTCCCTCACAAGAGGGAATCCAGGAAACTCTCCATGGATGCACACGTTCGTAAGGATGACGTAATGAGAGGACTCGCACCCATTTCGTGACCAATTGTTGAAATTACTATAGAATCTGTGACGAACTTCAGATACCGTCCCCGCTGCAGCGGCAAGTGGACTCCCTCACCCCATCGCTTCCTTGACACATGTTCGCAGGCTATATTAATAATTGATTAAGAATGACGTATTAATGGAGTTGACGCAGCCGGCAGAGATGATAATGGGCAGAGAAAGACGTCTGCCACGAGTCCCGGCAGGATCGTTCACAGGTTCATCGCATGACAAGCGACAGATACAGCGCGTTTGACGATCACCACAGTCCCACAAAGTTGTCAGCGAACATCATATCAACTTTTCATTCTTTTCCACGCGACCAGGAAAAGAAACGCAAGTGACGAGGGCATGGGCGCTCAAGATACAGCAGAAACGGCTCACAAGACTGTTGCCATCAATTCGTGCACTGGAAGCCAATGCAGCGGTGCACAGCGCGGAGTCTCACGGTGACAATCAAGAATATCCAGACAGCGCATCTTGTGCATGACCTCAAGAATCCGGTCAACATCATAGAAGCAGGTGCGCGGTCACTTCTCGAAAATTCGGAACGTTACGGCGCGCTCACCCCTCGACAGGAAAAGGTTATCCGGCGGATGCTTCGCAATGCACTCAAGTTGCGGCACCTTGCCAACAGCATGCTTGAAGTGGATATGGCTTCCAAGGGCATATTGAAGCCCACCGATTCAACACTAGCCCATGTGCTTAAGAATGCCCTAGTTGAAGTATTTGACATTGTGGATCCTGCCGTATCAGACGCGCTCGAAGAATCGGCCTCCTTCGAAAAATTTACCGATATCTTGAAGCAAAATCAGATCTTCCTGGACGCTCATGGCCTTGAAGTAAACCAAACCATCCACGTAGATGAGACAAAGCTCTGTCTTATCCTCACCAATCTGCTCTCCAACGCGTTCAAGTATAGGGAAAAAAACGTGTACGTCACGTGCAGAACTGACAAGGAATATCTCACCGTGTCCGTTCGAGACGACGGGCCAGGGATACCACAATGCTACCATCAGCAGATCTTCGACCAGTATTTTCAATACTGCAAGGCTGATGAGTTTCCCGTGCGGGGCCATGGCCTGGGGCTCGCAGGCGCCCAAGCCCTTGCGGAGGCTCTTGGCGGGACTCTCTCCATTGAAAAGACTGACGAAGGGGCTGAATTCGTCGTACGCGTGAGGTATTCGAGAGCGCGCTGATGGTGCCGTTCGAGATTCCTACAAGTCACGGCGTCGAGAGCAAGTCAATTCATCCCACCCGTAGCGTTGCCTGTTTTGCAGCAGAGGTCGTGACGTCTTCCCTGGCGCGGCGTTTTTTTTGCCTGGGGGTGGCCTATCTCATCCTCTGTGGCCCGGCGTACGCCATTCAATCGCACCCAGCCCCAGAGGGACTCTACGTGCACCAGCTTGCGCACGTGTGCTTCATCGTATCGATGGCTTTCCTCGCCTACTGGCTCGAGGCGCATCAGTTTTGCCGCCAAAAAGGTTGGCGCTACATTCAGATAGCGGCGCTGCTGTTTGTCCTTTGGAATATAGTGGCATTTGCCGGACATTGGATAGAGGAGAAAATCCCTAGGGAACTCTTCCTAGGCGATCCTGACTGGTCTCAAAGGTTCATCGCAAAGGACAATGTATGGGCAGACCTTTTTTACCTTCTGAAACTCGATCATCTCGTTTCGGTCCCCGCCATTGTGTGCCTATACTGGGGCATAAAACTCCTTTATCGAGACCTCCAAGAGGCGGGGGAGGCACGGTAATGCCCCAAACCTATACGATGGCGCCCATCTGGTTTGTGGACATGGTGGGGGCGAGCCTTATGGTGGTCTTCTCTTTCTTATCCGTCATATACGCCTATCGCGTGGCGAAGGCCAGACCATCGGCGCTGATCTGGACCTATCTCTTGTGGCTTACTCTTGCGCTTGCCGTCTTTGCGGTTTCCAGATCGGTGGGACACATTGCCAAACGTGTGCTCCTCCTTCTGGACATGAATGACATATGGGTTGCATTGCGTCCCTGGAGCGGCGGACTCAACACCATCACATTTATCGTCGTCACCGCAGTCACCCTTTTCTTTCAAAAGGTACAAAAGATGAACGCCGCCATACTGGCCGACAAGAAGGCCTTGGAAGAAGCGGGACGGCAGGTGCTGCGATTGAATCGCGATCTCGAGCGCCTCGTGCAGCAAAGAACACAGGAATTGAGCAGCTCAGAGCAAAAGTATCGGCGAATGTTCGAAGGCTCTATGGACATGATGTTTATCCTGGATAGCTCGACCCGTTTCCTCGATATAAACAGCTCAGGCCTCCGCATACTCGGCTGTGAGGAGAGGGAAGAGGTTCTGGGCAACCTTACGCTCAGGAGTCTGTTCGAACAAAAGGAGGAGGCCGTTGGCATCCTCGCCGACCTCGAAAGGGACGGATACGTTAAAGATCGTGAATGCCGTATCATTTCCAAGGACGGCGTTGAACTATCCTTGCTGATTAGCGCAACCACACGACGTGACCCCAACGGCGCGATCATTGGCTACGAAGGCCTTGCCAAAGATATCACCTCGCGCCGTGACATGGAAAAACAGCTCCAGATGGCGGATAAACTGGCCTCCTTGGGGCAGATTTCCACGGGCATCGCGCACGAAATAAACAATCCCTTGGGCATCATCATGGGATATACCCAACTGCTTCTGAGACAAGCTCAAGCAGGTTCTCAGCTCCAAGAGGACTTGATGATCATCCAGAAGCACGCAAGAAACTGTAAGATCGTCGTAGAAGACCTTCTGAAGTTTGCCAGAAGCACCAGAACCAACAAGACGACGATCGACATCAATGAATGTCTGCGAGATGTCCTGTTGTTGCTATCTCATCAGCTCGAACTCGATAATATCGTTTTGGAAACTCAATTCAGCAATGGACCCCTGTACGTTTTTGGCGACGCCGAGAAACTCAAGCAGGTGTTCATGAATCTTCTCGTGAACGCGAAGCAGTCTATACACCCACCAGGTCGAATTTTAATCCACTCTGGCCTCGACTCCGATGAATCAACGGTGAGGATTGCAATCTCCGACACGGGTTGCGGCATCCCATTTCAGATGATAGACAAGATCTTCGATCCCTTTTTCACCACAAAGCCGGTAGGCGAGGGCACGGGGCTGGGCCTTTCGGTAAGCTACGGGATCGTCCAGGATCACAATGGCAGAATAGAAGTCGAAAGTCAGGTGGGAAAAGGCAGCAGGTTTACCGTTGTCCTTCCCCGCGGCTCACACAGTCATGCTCGCCTGGCTCATTCCGCATAAGTGGTCTGGACATGGCTGAACGGGTCGGTGAACACCGCACGCACCACATGAAGGGCGCTATGAACCATAACCTCGAAAGACCGAGAGTACTGGTGCTGGACGATGAGATGGACATGCTCAGGCTGCTGAAACGCAGCTTGGCCGAAGATTTGGATTGTTCAGTAGAGATCTGCACGCGAGGGGAAGATGCGCTGCAAATGCTCTCAGAACGCCATTTTCACGTAATCCTCGCGGATGTCCGCATGCCGGGTATGGATGGCATGGGTTTTCTCAGAAAATCGCTGCAATTGAGGTCAGACCTCACAGTGGTCATGATGACTGCGTATGGAAGCATTGATCTGGCTGTCCAGGCCATCAAACAAGGCGCCTATGACTTTATTGCAAAACCTTTTGAACACGAAAAACTCGTCCATATCATGAAAAAAGCCCTGGAGCGCAGCGCGCTTGTGCAGGAAAACCTTTTTTTGCAAGAGCAGATCAGACGGCAGCAGGGTTTTCAAGACATGGTGGCGGTCAGTCCGGCCATGAGAAAGATATTTGAGATGATTCAGCTTGTGAGTAAGACCGATGCAACTGTGCTCATTACCGGCGAATCAGGGACGGGCAAAGACATGGTCGCTCGCGCCATACACAATTTGAGCGATAGGCGCTCTGGATCCTTCTTGGCAATAAATTGCCCGAATCTCCCCGAGAACATTCTGGAGAGCGAACTCTTTGGATATCGTAGAGGCGCATTCACCAATGCCACGCAAGATAAGAAAGGGCTATTCCTGGAAGCCCAAGGGGGAACGATATGCCTCGATGAAATAGGGGACATATCACCAACGCTTCAAACCAAGCTCCTGAGTGTATTACAGAATAAAGAGATTAGACCTCTGGGGCAAAACACTACTGTGAAAGTGGATGTCCGCATCATCGCCTCGACTAACCAGGACCTGAAGCGCAAAATGGAAGAAGGGCTGTTCAGAGAGGATCTGTATTATCGGCTGAATGTGATTTCTATTCATCTCCCACCTCTGAGAGAGCGCCCCGAAGACATACCTGTGCTCGCCGAACATTTTCTCGATAAATATTCTCGCAAGTTCGGCGCTGCTAAAAAACATTACTCTCCTGAACTCATGAGCCTCTTCATGCGTCATCATTGGAGGGGAAATGTGCGCGAATTGGAAAATGTCGTGAGCCGAAGCGTCCTTTCATCGCAGGGACAGACGATAACGGCAGAGGATATCGAGTGGTCTGTTACGCCCTCGTCCAGAAACCTTGTTGGCGAGGAGCAACTGCGCCTGCCATATAAGGAAGCCAAGGCGAGAGTGTTGGAAAAATTTCATCAAGATTATTTGTCGCACGTTCTCACAATGCACGAGGGCAACGTGAGCAAGGCCGCCAGGGCATGCGGGCTCGAACGTCAAGCCCTGCAGCAAATACTGCGTCGGTATGGCGTGAGAGCGGATGACCATCGTAATAGCAGTTTGTAATCCTTTCCGAACCTACACCAATCTTTGAAACCCCTGTCGGGTCGCGCGAGTGGTTTTGCAACCGCCATGCAGGGGCTTCATTCCTCTTATGCAAAAAAATGTTTGCACCGCTATCTCTCCCCTTGCACAGCTGTCTGGGACACATTCGCAGGACGAATTCGAAACTGCCAGGTGCAATGAATGTATTGCGAGTGAGGCTCCATCCCACACGCCGCCCCTCATTTCGCCTGTGTTTTAGTCAATAACCGCAAAGAATAACAATATGTTAAGATGAAAGTTGGCATCGAGGCATCACTGGCACGAGAATTGCCTGTGCTTGTAACCGTTCTCAGAAGAAATCACGGAATGGCCATACGTCAGATTGTCATTCCCATGACAATGGGAATCCAGGTAACTTAGTATGGATCCCCACTTTCGTGAGGATGACGTAATCAGAGGACACGCGCCCAATTCGTGATGAATTTCGAGAATTACTATAGACGCTAAAAAAGTGCGGCACGTGAACGTGATTGTCTCGCACGCCGACAATCCATAAGGTTGCATGTGTATTTTCAAGGAAAGCCCGCTGAAGACCCAAGGCGGCAAGGAAGATTTCTGGTGCTCGCAGATGCGGGGTCTGTCAACGGGCGGCAAGACCGGCCGAGGGTGAAGACATGGCGCGCATTTTGTTATTGGATTTCGACCGAGATTCGCTCGCCATGATGAAGAGGTTTCTCGAACTGAGCGGCCATGAGGTGAAGGGGTTCAGAGAACCGGGGCAACTGCATGAATCGTTGGCAAATGGTCCATTTGACCTTGCGGTGATCGACATTGCCGCTGACTGCTCGAATGTGAACAGCCTTTTGGAACTCCTGGATGACGTGCTTGGAGCCCTCAAGACCATCATCATCACCGACTCGAATGCAGATGAATGCATGCATGATCGTCCCGGCCTCGAATTCATATTTAGGCCCGTGGACCTGGAAGTCCTCGAGGCGAGGGTGAAGCGCATGTTGGAACAGGGTATTCACAACCATGGATAATCACTCGATGCCGAGTCCGTGGGAATCTTGCCTCTGACATGGGCGGGTAGGGTTGTCGTCGAGAGCAAGCAGACAGAAGACGTTCCGAAACTACAAAGCTGAGATTGGGCCGCCGAGCTGGTTGAGAGAGGAGAAGGGTCAGGCGCACACCGGCCCCAAGGTGGAGAGAGAATTCACAGGTTCCGCGGTCTTGACAAGAGATACCCAGTCCATCGATTTGCCAAGAAAAAGGATCATGGGATTCTCTCTCCACAACGCCTTGGGACGACGAGCTGTGGTCTTTTCCGCGAGAAGACGGAAAAGCTAGGTATAGCAATCAAGTAAGGAGGAAGGTATGGACAGAAGAAGACTTATTTGCCTTGCAGTCTTGGCGGGGATAGTCGCTCTTGCAGCGCTCTCGTTGGTCGGGCCTGCCGAAGCGGGCAAGCTTGAGGACGCCATTGCCAAGACGCCACAAGGAGTGGGGAAGGGGATGATTGACCCGAAGGCGCCTCCAGGATTCATGGGAATACCCGGAGCTCCTAAGCCGTTTTGGTTCTTTGGCATTCTTTGGGGGATCTGGGTCGGATGGATATTCTCCACGGTGGGCGCATTCGGCGGTATTATGGCGGGCGTCGGTCACATCACCGTTTTTGGATTGGCGGACTACGGAAGATCGTTCAAGGACACAAACCCTGTGCTGAACAAACTCTTGACCGACTCCATACGGACGTGCAACCAATATTTGGTGGGCCTCTCATCGTTCATCTCGTCCATAAGCTATTACCGCATGGGGCGATTGGTGTTGCCATTGGGCCTTTGCCTCGCCATCGGCGGTATATTGGGGGCGTACCTCATCCCTGTTTTGACGGCAGGGAAAATCAACCTCAGTCATTACGTGGGATACTTTGGCCTCATCGTCCTCGTGATTGGGTGTTTCCTGTTCTATGAAACGACCGAACGGGGTCAGGCGAGTAAGAAGGCTGCAAAGGCCGCAGCAGCGGCATTCGAAAAGGAACACATCAAAAGAGAGCAAGGTGTTTCAGAGCACGCGGCTCGGGGAGTTCAGGTATCCCATTGGGGATTCACCAAAATCACGTTTACCTTTTATGGGGTGGAATTTTCTTTCGCGCCGATTTGGCCCCTGCTCGGGGGTTTTGTGATAGCCGCTATCTCCGCGTTCATAGGCGTAGGCGGCGGATTCCTCTACGTGCCGTTCCTGACGTCTGTAGCCGGCTTGCCCATGTACATCGTCGCCGGCACATCTGCGCTGGCGGTGTTCGTGAGCATGGTGACTTCAATTTTCACCTACATGTTCGTAAAGGGTACTCCCATTGATTTCGTGTTTGTAGGCGCGGAATTGGTGGGAATATTCATCGGTTCGATCCTTGGACCCTATACGTCCAAATATATACCGGATATATGGTTGAAGAGGATCTTCGTCGTTCTCGCGGTGTACGTAGGAATCGGGTATACGACGAAAGGATTTCTGGGCTACTCGGTGCTGCCCGGAATGTGATAGAGTGTTTTTACGATTCTTGCTTCTGGAAACGCCCGAGTTCAGATTGGGCAGTTGGTGGTGCCGACTGCCCATGGGCAGAATAACGTGACGTTCGAATCAATATATCTCGCCATCGATCCGTGTCTTATTTGGTTCTACCGAATTACGGGCTACACCCTCGTGGATTTTTTTATAGGCACGTGGGCATTGGCGTGGATTGCGTTGCTCATGGGCGAACTGACTATATCTTTCTCTTTCTTGATCGTTCGTCGAAAGATTGAATCCATCAACGAGCAGATGGGGACGTATCAAGCCATGTCCATGGAGGCGCTCCAAGCCGGCGATCAACAGGCCTACAAAGCGGCGAACAAATTGGCCAACGACGCCTTTGGCAGGTCTTTTTTCATGCAGATTGCCCTGTCGGCGGCTTTCCTCTGGCCCATTTTCTTTGCGCTGGAGTGGATGAGTTTGCGATTCTCTGATGTAGAGTTTGAACTCCTTTTCTCAAGCCGTACAATGGGCTTCACAGGAGTTTTTATACTTATGTATGCGCTGGCGTACATCGTCTTCAGGAACATTAAATACAGACTGCCGTATTTCCGATATATAAAGACCATTCTAGATTCGTACAAAGATGGTGGATTAGGGAAAAAAGTTCAGACGTCAGTAACGGAGCCGCGGTGAGAGGCTCCACCAGTGATATACGATAAGGAAACATGTCGTGCGATAAACGTTTGCGGAAAGGGAAAAGCTATGGCAGAGGGAACAACGAATAAAGTGTACAGCGTCTGCACTATGTGTACTGTCCGATGCCCCATAGAAGTGGAAGTTGAAAACGGGGCCGTAAAACACATCTGGGGCAATCCACACCTGCTGGGAGGGCGTTATCTTTGTCCGCGCGGGGCTGCGGGAAAAGCTTTTGAGAATGATCATGAACGCTTGCAATACCTCATGATACGCGACGGCGAACGCGGGGCAGGCAAATGGAGAAAGGCGTCCTGGGAAGAAGCGCTTGATTACACTGCCGAGAAGCTAAAAAAGGTGATAAATGATTATGGGCCAGAGAGTGTAGTGCTTGGCGATCGCGGCGGAGCATTTGCAGACATGCAAAAGGCCTTCATCAAGGCGATTGGCTCACCCAACTATTTTAATCATCATGGATCGTGTTCAAACAGCGTCCACAACGCGCATAACGCGATGGCCGGCCATCGACGGAATACGGTCTCATATGATTGGAAAAACTGCAGGCATGCGATCCTATACGGCCGCAACATCCTTGAATCAATCGGCACGAAGGAAGCAAAAGATTTCATTGACGCCCTTGAGCGGGGTATGAAATTCACGTTCCTCGATGTACGATGGAACTATACTGCAGCCAAAGCGACCAAATTCTTCATGATAGCGCCTGGTTCAGACTACGCATTCAACCTCGCCCTCATCCATGTGCTTCTCAAAGAGAAGTTATACGATGCGGAATTCGTGGAACGATGGGTCTTGGGTTTGAAGGAATTGCGGCAATTTGTCGAGCCCTACAACCCTGAATGGGCGTCAAAGGAAACAGGGATAGATGCCAAGGAAATTGTGCGAGTAGCCCGTGAGCTAGCCGAAAACAAGCCCTCGGTCATACTCTACCAGGGCTGGATGACCGCTTGGACGGCAAATGACTACTATTTTAGGCGGTCCATTTACATGCTTTATGCCTTGCTGGGGGCTTACGAAGCCCCAGGAGGTCTTCTCTTCAATAAGGCGGAGGCCGACGCAGGGTTCAAGCCCCTGAAAAAGCTGGTGGACGGCATTCCCAAACCGGAGAAAAAACGCTTTGACGGCGTAGGATGGAAATACAAGCACCTCAGCGCGGATTATGGGCTCGCCCAAATGCTTCCCTACGCGATTTTACATAAAGACCCTTACCCGGTGAAGGCGTACATCAATTATCGATTCGATCCCCTGTCATCTTTTCCAGACCCTGAAGCTTTCAGGGATGCATTGCTGAGATTGGACCTCATCGTTTCTATTGATGTGAATTATAGTCATACAGTCTGGATTTCCGATGTGGTGCTCCCGGAGGCCACGTATCTCGAGCGCACCGACCCCGTGATATGCAAATCAGGGCCGAAACCCGCACTATGGATGCGCCGACAGGCAATCGAACCAAAGTACGACAGTAAACCAAAATGGTGGATCTTTAAACAACTCGCTGATCGCCTCGGCGTCGGGAAGTACTTCCCCTATGAAACCATAGAAGAACTCGTCGAATTTCAATTGAAGGACACGGGGTTTCACTTCGAAGATTTTCTTGCAAAGGGTTATGTAGAACTATCGAAAGGCCAAATACTCTGGGATCGCAAGGACGGCCTCAAGTTTAAGACGCCCTCCAAAAAGATCGAGTTCATGTCCAGCATGCTGGAAGACAATGGCATACCCTCGTTCCCGCCCTACGAGCCTCCAACAAAGCCTCCTCAAGGTTTTTATCGGCTTGTCACCGGTAAGATTGCCTTGCACACCCAGGGCACAACCTTGAATAATCCATATTTGAACGAGCTCCAGTCCGAAAACAGCCTCTGGATCAATGCTCACGAGGCCAAGAAGCTCGGCATTACAGACGGCGACACGGTGGAGGTATCCTGCGATGGGGTAACGCAAAAAATAAAGGCGTCCGTCACAGAATTTATTCATCCGGACGTCGTTTATACACTTCACGGCTATGGTCGCCAGGTCCCCTTGCAAACAAGGGCGTATCAGAGGGGTATGCGAGACAACACATTAATGAAGGGCTTGCTTCGAGTGGCGATCGGAGGGAACTGCCCCATTACGGATTGTTTTGTGAGCATTCGAAAGGCATAGTTTTGGAATACATTGGAGAACCGACAATGAGTGACTATTATATTTATCAGGATCATAATCGTTGTATAGGTTGCAGAGCATGTGAAATCCATTGCAAGACAAAAAATGACGTACCGGTAGGCCCGAGTTTCTGCAAAATTGTGCCGGTCGGGCCGTATGTAAAGGGCGGTGTGCCGAGGATACAATTTGTGTTCCTCCCTTGTTTTCATTGCGAGACGCCATGGTGCGTCTCCGCATGTCCCACCGGCGCCATGCAAAGGCGAGCCTCGGATGGCATAGTATTTGTTGACGACAGCCTTTGCATAGGATGCAAGGCGTGCATTACTGCTTGCCCTTGGGGAGCGCCCCAATGGGACAAAGAACGGGGCAAAGTCATAAAATGCGACTATTGCAAGGATCGAGTCGATGAAGGTCTCGAACCAGCCTGCGTCACAGGCTGCACCACTGCAGCCCTCAAGTGGGTGACGCCCAAGGAATCGACAGAAATCCGGCGCGAACGTTTTGCCAAGGCGATGACAAAGGGAAGCTCGGACCCAAAATGACGTGGCGGCCCGCGCAGACGCCTCGAAGTGGGGACAAGGTTGACGGGGCCCTGCTCGTATCGTGAGGCGAGACGTCCAAGTTTCGACGCGTTTTAAGATTTGTTTCCCCTTCTGGCATGGATCTGTAACTCGCCAGAAAACAGGCCGAATTACTGAAAAGGATCATGGAGACGCTCATGACTATTAATCCGATGTTTCCTCCGGGACCAGCAGCGGATAAGGATCGTATTGTGTATGAGGAAGATGGACTGAAGCGAGAGAGTTCAGCCCCTTGTCAACTGAACTGTCCGGCAGAGATAGACGTTCCTTCATATATTGCCCTGATTGGTCAGGGCCGATATAAAGAAGCCATTGACCTCATTAGGATGGACAATCCGTTCCCCTGGGTCTGTGGGTTGGTGTGCCCTAATCCCTGCGAATCGTGGTGCCAGAGACGCTATCTGGACAAAGCCCTATGCATCAAAGATCTCAAGGGTTTTGCGGCAAAGATAGTATGCGAAAAGGGCCCGGGCTATACAATTCCAGCGCCCAAGAACATGTACACAGAAAAGATAGCTGTCATCGGTTCCGGTCCTGCGGGGCTGACGGCAGCGTATTTCCTCGCCTGGGAAGGCTACCCCGTCACGGTCTTCGAAGCCATGCCGGAGGCTGGGGGGCTTCTGGTGACCGGTATTCCCGAGTTCAGGCTTCCGCGCCGTGTGGTGCGAAACGAAGTCGAAGCCATCAAGGCAATGGGCGTCGAGATTGTCTTGAACACACCTGTTGGAGGGTCCGACCTTACTCTTGATGATTTGCGAAAACAGGGCTACAAGGCGTTCTTCGTAGGCATCGGCGCCTGGCAGGCCTTAAAGCTCGGCATTGAAGGAGAGGATAAGTATCCGCAGGTCATTAATGCGCTCTCTTTTCTCAAGGATATTGCATTCGGTCCAAAAATTAAGCCGGCTAATAGCGTGGCGATAGTCGGGGGTGGAAATGCTGCTATCGACACGGCAAGGACGTGCGTGAGATTGGGCTCTCAGTCCGTGAGTATCATTTATCGGCGCACAAGGTCTGAGATGCCTGCTCATTTTGAAGAGATCATACAAATGGCAGAGGAAGGAATCCACGTCCACCAGCTAACTATTCCGTCCCGAATCATCGGGAGCTATGGCAAGATCGATTTTCTCGAGTGCGTCATGGCCACTCTCGGTGAACCAGACGAAACAGGGCGAAGGCGACCGATTCCCATAGCGGGGTCGGAATACAAGATGCCCGTCGGGGCCGTCATTGCCGCAATCGGTCAAAAGCCTGATCTCGTAAATTATCCAGGCTTCGGCGAGTTGGAGCTCACGAAATGGGAGACCATCAAGGTGAGGTCCCATAATCAGCAGACAAGCGTAGATGACGTCTTTGCGGGTGGAGACGCGGTCACAGGGCCGAAAACGGTTGTCGAGGCTATCGGCGCAGGGAAGCGTGCAGCCCGCGCAATTCACGCATATCTGCGGGGAGAGGCGCTCCCCAAACGGCAGCCGCCTCGACCAAGAGACATGGTAAAGCCTATTCTCATGGATTATCATGAGAAAGCCTTCATCCAAAGACAAGAAATTCCTCTCATAGACCTGGATAGAAGAATACATACCTTTGATCAGGTGGAACTTGGTCTCGACGAATACGCAGCGAAAGAAGAGGCGCGAAGATGCATGCGATGCGACATCTGCGAACGCTGCGGCAAATGCGTCGAGGTATGTCGAGATCGGCTCGGAGTATCTGCCATTAGGTTTCACCATGCTGGTGAAAACTCGCTCATTCTCAAGGATTACGTGCACGGTCTGCCGCGGTGCATCGGGTGCGGGGCTTGTGTCAATATATGCCCCACAGGGGCGTTGCAAATGGTTGATCAAGGAGACCAGCGGCTCATCTTGATGAGCGGCACAGTAATCAACCGTATTAAGATGGAGAAATGCGAGGGCTGTGGGGCCTATTACATCTCCAAGGTTCTTCTCAAGCACGTCGAGAAACTCGTGGGCGCGCCGGAGGAAGCCTTTGATCGAAAATTGTGTCCTGATTGCAAACGGATAGATCATGCCGCCAAAATGGTAGGCATGCTCCCCGATTTCTCCCAGATCAGTCACGAGAGAGCAGATCATGCTGTGTGATGGACCCGCGCACTCCCCGTTCGTAGGCCTGAGTCTTGGCTTATGAGTCTTCTATCCCTGATCTGTCTTTGATCGCTCGCGAGAGAGATGCTTCTATACGCAAGACTCCCCAAAAATCAGTGTGGCCAAGATTTCAAGAGATACTACTGCGTGCGGTGCGGCGCATTTCTTGCGACGTCCCAAGAGGCTATTGAGCAGAAAGGCGCCGCGAGACATTCTTACATCAACCCGGCGGGAATTCGTTGCGATTTCATGACATTTAGCCGTTGCGACAACGTCATTGCTGACGAGCGACGCTATGAAGAGCATTCATGGTTTGACGGATATACCTGGCGGTTTCTTTTGTGCGCCCATTGTTTTTCTCATGTTGGGTGGCAATACGATCCGCTGAAGGGAGCTCGAGGGAGAGTTTTCTTTGCATTGCTGCTCAACGCCGTAAGCTTCACGTCCGTCAATTAAGGTGAGAAGGTCAAGGAAACTAGGGAGATCCATTGCCACAAGTACAGAAGCTGATCCGACTCGCGGTAATCGTTTCCCTCATCCTTGTGATCGGCACAGTCGGTTATCACATCATAGAAGGGTGGCCTTTTCTTGATGGACTTTATATGACGATAATCACGATTACGACTATCGGCTTTGGGGAAGTCCATCCCCTGAGTCAAGAAGGCCGACTCTTTACCCTTCTTCTCATCGTATCCGGGCTTGGAATCGTTGGGCATACAATCGTCGCAGCCAGCCGCTGGCTTATCGAGGGAGAAGTCGAAAAGGTCATTACGAGGCGTCGCTCCATGAAAGCCATCGAAAAAATCAAAAATCATTATGTGGTCTGCGGATATGGGAGGATGGGGTCGTTTGTCTGTCACCAATTTCGCATGCGAGGCATCCCCTTTGTGGTAGTGGAGAACAACCCAGAGGTTCAGGACAAAATCAGCCAGGCCGGTTTTTTCCTTTCGCCGGGAAACGCCACGGAAGAGGACGTCCTCTTGGCTGCGAAAATCAAGACCGCGAAAGGACTGGTCTCTGTCCTGGATTCTGATGCCTCTAATGTGTATGTGGTGCTGACCGCCCGAGAACTCAACCCGCAGCTCGAAATCATCGCCCGCGCCGGCGAAGAAGACGCTGAAAAAAAACTTCTACGCGCCGGCGCCAACAGGGTTATCAGCCCATACCACATAGGCGGCATGCGCATGGTTATGAGCATTTTGAAGCCCCACGTCATGAGCTTCCTCGAGGTTGCAATGGACTATAGCCAACTGAATGTGGAACTCGAGGAGGTTAAAGTAGCTGACAATTCTGTCTACTGCGGCAAGAAGCTCGTGGAGACGGATATAAGGAAGGACCTGAACTTGATTATTATTGCAATCAAGAAATCGGACGGCCAAATGGTATTTAACCCGGGCCCGCACACGCGTATTGAACGCCAAGACGTACTTATCGCCATGGGAGAAAAACGCTATCTTGAGCTGCTTGATCAAAAGGCGGGAAACATTCATGACTGAACTTCACTTGCTTTCTTAGGATGCTCGCCTCTTGGCCTGGAAAGACTGTATTTTCATTAACAGATATGGTATATGGTTTCTATGAGACGACATTTTTTGATTGTCTGTGGTATCTGCGTGGGACTCTTGAGCGCCGGCTCGTTGTGTTGGTCGGCGGCAGCATCGGCTCCTGACATAAGGGGGCTCTGGGTTGGCAGCGCCAAGGGGGCCATCTTTGGCGCTGAAGGTACCGTCAATATCACGTATCAACATGGCGAGGACATCTATGGGATAGTAGAGGGAGGCAACTTTTTCGGAAAGGCGCGTTTTCGAATCGCGGGCAAAATTCGCGGCAATCACGTGTTCGGCGGAAAGGATGGCCACACGTTCAGCGGCGTAATATACAGCGACGGCGCCATTCGAGGCCTCTTCAGAGCCGCTGATGGCGACACCTATGAAATATTTCTTCAGAGACCTTATTATTGGGGCTGGGGATTGCCTCAGGTGGGCTGGTAGCCCGACGTGAGTCGGAGCGGCGTGCAAACAATAGGTCTTTACCACCACGCCTTTCTTGTCGGTCGGGGGCGGCCGGCCTGAGGCAGGCGCCGACTAAAATTTTTCTCCTCGTCTCTACAATAAACGCTTTATTTCTTTCATGAAACTTCTTGTGTCCCTCATTGTCCTTGCCGGCATGCTCGCCATCGTCTCCATCGAGGTCATGATGAATGTGTCCACTAAAGAACTTAAAGGAGTCCTGATAGACCTTGAATTCGGGCAGCCAGACCCGACGAGGCACGGCGCTTTGCGGGAGACCCTGACGCAAAAACTCGCCTCCACATGCAATGGAATCAAGGGCGTCGCTATATCCTTGCAGTATGTTCATTTCAGTCAGGTCTCAGACCACGATATCGCGCCGGACCATGTGGATTTTATTGTACTGAGTCCTCAAGGCACCCCTTGGCGAGTGTATGAACGTGAGTGTCACAGCGAGATAAATCGTTCTAAACAGCTCCTGACGCGCGCGATTATGGACTATGATACGCCGGTGTTAGGTATCTGCGGAGGACATCAATTCCTTGCTCTGACGTTCGGCGGTACTGTCGGTTTTATCGATGAGACCCTGGAACGCGCTAAACCCGAAACATATCCGAAACAAGGTCTCTCCGAAAAAGGGGAAGTGGCCTTGCAAACCCTCGTGGATGATCCCCTATGGCGAGGAATTGTGGTTCACCCCGGCTCTTTTTTGGCGTCGGAAAGCCATTATGAAGAAGTGAAGACCCTGCCGCCGTCCTTCATCAACCTGGCTCGCAGCAGCCTGTCAGAAATCCAACTACTCAGACTGCCACACCGACTCGTCTATGGCTTCGCATTCCATCCCGAGAGAGGTTGGGAACATGCCCGGAATGAACAAGCAGGCGGGCCCCCAGGCCAGAAACTGCTGCAAAACTTCTTTTCCATGGTTCTTGACGAAAAAGAAAAGAAGCGCAACAATCCGCGACGATACGGTATTCCCTTAAGACCCTGAAAGGCGGAGAAGCAGCATGGATGAAGTGACCAAGTGCGTGATAAGACTAACCCATTGGCTGGATCACAATATCGAGCATCTCAAGGGATATGAGGAAGTCGCCAACCGTCTCGCTGAGAATGGTCTGACCGCGGCAGCGCAAAAAGTGCAAGAGGCGATTAAATCGGTTCTTCACGCAAATGATCTTTTTGCGGAAGCTCTCAAAGATCTGCACAAGGATATCCCCGAGGCGTTACAACCCCAAAGGGCAGTACACACCCACCCCCACGAACATACACATACCCACGAACATACACACCAGCATGAACATCCTCATCCACATGATGGTCTTGCCGAGCATTCCCACGACCACGACCATGACCACGCTGCTCACGATCATGAACCACACGATCACCTTCATGTGCATACCCCTCAGGGCGAGGAGAAGTGAATGCCCTGCTGAGTGAGCGCTTGGAATTGCATGCTGATTGTGCTTGACATACGATGTAATATCGAATAATTATACTCGTATGTTAAGTAAATTTATTGCTGAATTAGAACAACGTCCCCCTATCACTAGTCTGTTGGAACGATACCACCAGCTCTTCGAAAAAGACCGCAGCGGAAACCTCGTCTTCGCGCCTGAATCCTTTTCCGCACTCCTCGGCTTCCTCGTGAAAGGCGCCTCCTCTCTTCAGCACATCGCAGTGCAGGCAGGGATCAAGTGGTCAAGTTCGAGCCAGAAAATTGTGCTCCGAAACGCCATTTATCGGCGTGGGTTTTTGACTTCGGCCTGTCTCTGGGCGTATTGCCGGGCGAGGGGAAATCAGGACGTCTTGTTTAAGGAATTCGCGTCCCCAGAAATGTCTTTCATGCAAATCATTCTGCTCAAAAACGTCGAGGTCACAAAATCCGTACCATTTCTTATACAGCGTTTTCTCAACAAGACAAACGCGCCTCTCGAGCTGAAAACCGCTGCGAAAGAATGCCTTTTGCATGCATTCCATAAGGGGATGACCCCTGAGCAAATTCGACACTTGTGTGAGCGGTACCCGGGTTTGGAAGAACTTTGTCAATGGAAACCAGCGATCCCCCTCAGAAGCCCTATGAGCTCGGCTGATGGCAACGGTCAATCAACGGATTTTCACCAGCTCGTCAGATCGATTCGATCGATAGAAGAGCTTTCATCACTCACCCGGACGGTGTACCTCCTTTCTCAGTTTCATGTCCCTCTGAGTATGAAAGAATGGAACACGATCTTCTTGACGGCATTAGACCGTTTTTATTTCAGCAAATTACTCCCCACAGGCTTGGTTGAACCTGTTGATGGCTGCTACATGCTGGCAAGTCAGCCGGCCAAACGCGGGATTGTAAAAAAATTCCTCTACGAGTCTTATGGAATGGCGAGAGACGCTATTCTGAGGGCGCAACAGGCGAAGGTCCGGGAGGAGCATCGCAAACGGGTGAGACGCCGTGAATTGGATCGGCAGGCCCTTGAGATGCTCCCCGACGGCATCGTCTGTGTGGATAGAGCAGGTTCGCTTTATTACATGAATCCTGCTGCGGAGCGAATGCTCACGGAAAATCAGAGCCTCAAAGAAAATCTTTTTGGTGAAGGGGCCCTGGACAAGAGCCTGAGAACATATTCTAAAGACCGTGTGATGGCGAGATTGAACGCCAAGGTGCGCGAAAATTTGGACAGCATTCAGTTGTACGGGAACCGCGCGGTGGTGAAGAACGGGGTCAGGCGTTATGACGTTGCACTCGGGGCTCAAGTTATTCTCCTCCGCGACACGACGGATCAGCATCTGATAGATCAAGAGATAGGCCGCCTTTATCGCCATGAACTCAAAGCGGCCTTGGACGTCATGGAGGTCGGGCTCGAGACGTCCCAACAGCTTCTCCATTCAGGGAACATCGAGGAGGCATTGGAGTTCCTCGAACAGGTCCAAACCAAACGATCTGAGCTTTGTACCATGCTCGAGGAACGGATTGATTTCATCAGGCTTCATTCAGACGTGTTCACGATTCGTCCCCAGGACGTCAATCTGAATCTCGTGGTCGATCAATGCGTCTCAAACAATAAAGAATCAGCATTGAAGAAGCGCGTGCTCATCGTTTCGAACCACATGGACATTCAGGCCGTCCACGTGCTGGGCGAGGAGCGCTTTCTCAAAAGGGCGCTGGATAATGTAGTGAGAAATGCCGTAAAATTTTCGCGTCCGGACAGCCAAGTTGCCGTCACTCTTCGTGAAAATGCCGGTGAGGCAACGATTCAAGTCGCAGACATGGGGCCAGGCATCCCTCCGGAGCATCATTCGAAGATATTCCAACTGGGATTTACCACGGGCGGTAGCGGTCGAGGACTCTACATCGCCAAACGGATTGTCGAAGCCCACGGCGGCCGCATCGAAGCGTCGAGCGTAGTGGACAAAGGGTCTGTATTTACCCTGCATCTTCCGAGGGGCCAGGGGTGAGTAATGAAGGATAAGTTGTTATCAATGCTCGTCGCTGACGACGAAATACTGATTCGCAAAAAGATCCGCCTCATGCTAGGAACGGCCTACTGCATAGAAGAGACCGGTACGGCCGCAGGGGCGCTCTCTGCGATTGGGAAGGATTACGATGTCATTCTTTTAGACATTATGTTTCCGGACGGAAGCGGTATCGACGTCTGCCAAAAGATAAAGGAGCGAGACAAATACTGCGCCGTCATTATAAGCTCCTCACTCGAAAGTGTTGAGGCGTGGGACCAGGCCTTCCAGGCTGGAGCAGACGGCTATCTTGAGAAAAGAGAGCTTCTCGCTCTCGATCCCCGCAAAATTGACATTATGATAAGAAACTTAGTGGAGAATAATCGGCTGAGGCAAAAAGCAGAAGAAGACGGTCTCCGCCAAAAGGAACTGCTTCAAGTACTCTCTCATGATGTGAGAGCCCCATTTCAGGCGTTACTCGGGACAATCGATATTCTCCGAAAAAAAAACATCCCAGACTCCGTGATTCACGACGTCGAGTTGCTGCACGAATGCGCGAGAGACCAACTCAATTTTATCAATTCACTTTTGGAGCTTTTGCGATTGGAATCAGGGGCGTCCGGACTGACGCATATGCCGATAGACGTGAACCTGCCCGTCAACCAAGCCCTGCAGGGGTTGAAAGTGCTGGCCGAGGCAAAAGACATCGAGATAGAAAACCAGCTGAGTCCGGATCTGCCGATGGTGCATGGCGATGTCGGCCGTATCTGCCAGCTCACCGCAAATCTCCTGGCAAACGCCATCAAGTTCACGCCCAGGGGCGGGAGGGTTGTCATTTCCACCCGCGCCGTCTCAGAAAAGGGGTTGCCGGGCGTTGAATTATCCATAGACGATACGGGTGTTGGGATAAGCCCCGAGGATAGACAGAAGATATGCAACAGGTTTTATCGAGGGAAACAGCGCGGGACGGAAGGAGAGAAAGGAGCGGGCCTTGGATTGGCGATATGCAAGGAGATCGTGAACCGCCACCGCGGCCTGCTTAAAATTCTGCCCGTCGAACCAACGGGCACGTCGGTTCGCGTGTGGTTTCCAGCTTGTCATGCGAACGGTCAAGCCTCTTCAAAAAACGCATGCTCGGTCTGCCCACAGATGACACGCACGCGGTGTGCATGAAAAGAGCCAGGAGGCGCTAAAGTTGGTTCTGCGAGTCCTCGGATTGTACGCCGCACGTTCCAGGGGGGTTATGAACTGTTTTGGTACGGCCATGCGTGGATTTTCAGGCGCAACGGCGAGGTAAATCGGCGGCGATTACCTACAGTTTTTGTGAAAATATAGTGGAGGATTGGTTTGCTCACAATAATGCATCAACGACATTCTCGTCATTGCAAGGAACCTAAGGCAGTGACACAATCTTTTCGTACAAGGAGCGCACGGCCTGCCGTAGCATCTGAGTTTTTTCGAGAACTCGTGCAAGCCTATCCAGTGACATGAGGTTTTTCGATTGGATTTGCAGGGCGTCGGATCAAATCAGCGTGACAAATTAAGTGGTTGCACAGCAACGATGAAAAGCATTTTTGTCCTGGCAGCAACCTTCCCCCTCAGCATGCGCAAGGCGACAGGGACCTCACGACGACGGAAAGTGTCAGAAACGGTAAAGGAGCCGCGACGTTGTTTCAGGCGGCGTGCATCTCACGAAATGAGCATCCCTCATGCGTCGTAAGGAACGTCTATATGTCATCGCTGTCCTGACGTTGCTATTCCTCGCCGCATGTGAGTTGACCCCAAGCCGGCCCGAGGACGTATTCACCGTGTATAGGGAAAAAATGAGGGCAGGGCAGCTCCATGAGGCTCGCAAGCTTTTGGCCCCTCAATCAGCGACGCTTGTCGAGGCGCTTGCCGCCACATACAAACTCGACGCTCCCCCGGAAAACTTGGCGCTCATGAATATTCTCGACCCGCAAAGCAGTCCCGTTGTGACCGTCGTTGAAGACGCCTTTGCATTGCTCAATGTCAGGACCATGCGAGGTGCGCCCAAAATGATCAGATTGATCCGGGAAACCCCAAAGTCTCACTGGAAAATCAATCTCAACGAAGAACTGACCTCGCTCGAAACCTTTCTAGAGGCTCAAGCAGCCCTTGAAACGATGAGAGACAAGGCGGGCGACTACGCAGCATCTTGGAAAGCCTTTAACGATCAACTTGAACGAATAAACATCCCGGAAGAACCCCCGGCCGCCATGGGCCGAAAGGCGCCAAAACCATCCCCCAAAAAACCCGCGTCGCGTCGAAACAACTAAAGATGCTCCACACATCACTGAAGAAAGAAAAATGCCGGTCGGGGCTGCCGACCGGCCTGTCCAAGGGTCATTGTAGGATAGAGGGGATTCAATACCAACGCACGGCAGGTCTGCACACCGGCTTACAGACTGGTGCGCAGACAGGAGGAGCACACGTTGGCGGCATGCACGCGGCTACGGGCAGTGGTTTGCATTTGGAGATCCGTTTTGCAGGAGGGGCCATCTGCCACGGCATGGCAGCCTGTGGTTGCACGACGGGCGCAACGGCAGTTGGACAACCGCCGGGCGGACACGCGGGCGGCTGAAATCGTGGGCCGTCGCCGCCGAAAAAGAACGCCGGCGCTGCCTGGAGATCTACAAGCTGAAAGAGCCCCACTGCACACATTAACAACCATATCTTTTTCATAACCCATTCCTTCCCATCACGGGCAATAAACCAAATTGCAAAATTATATTTTGCTAATATGGTCGTTATTATATCAAAGTTATGAGCGTACGTCAATAATCTTATTAAGTAAATAAAGTAATTTTTTGGTTTCCTGAAGAAAACATGGACGCACAATCTTCGTAGCCTTCGAGGATCATCCCCTCGCCGCCCAATCGTGTTTCAAGTTTTCTTGACCCCTTATAACTCCCGTGTTATCGGTACAGCCAAAGCAATCGTCAGAATAGCGCAGGGCCTAGGGAGGCGCCATGCAAGGTCGGTTTATAAGTCAAGAGGACGCTGCCTATCTCCTGGATATGGGAGGGGCAAATGAGCTGGAAAACGCAGTTGCCAGCGGAACGTTGCGAGTGGCCAAAAAAGGCCCGAGAGGTTACCGGTTCCAACTCGCTGACATCGCCATTTTCAAGCTTATGGAAGCGATTCAGGGGGTGGGGGTGCCTCGAGACAAGGCTCAGAGGTACGCTGAGGCTGTGCTGGAGCCTCGATTCCCAACCGACGAAAAGACGGCGCTCGCATGGGTTGAAAATGAGACGCAAGAGCTGTACTGCATGCTGGTGGATGGTGAGTTGGCGAGGATTTTTTTGAGGAACAAGGAAGATCACAAAGAGATCGATGTCGGCGCTATCAAACCTGTTTTGTTTCCTACCATCAAGTCAGAGATAAATGTCTTTCGTGTAATACGTCCAATACTATTCAAGGCCACCACATTGCTGGGACTGTAACTTCTAATCCCGGCTCCGGTGCAGCGACAACCCTTCCCGCTCAAGGCGTGCGAATATTACAGTTGGAAAAAAACTCGCGCCTCCCCACGGACTACGACGGAAACGCATAATTTTGATACTATTTGGTCTTCGCGCATTCCTTAATCTCGATTGCTTTAAGGACGGCATCCAACTGCTTTTGCACTGCGGCTTTTTTGAGTTTATAGGCCTTGATTTTATCAAGGTCTCCGGCCTCGATCGCCACCCCGAGCATCGTATCCACAGTTCTGAGGTCTTCTTGATAGCTGTTGGCGAGGCGGATAAGATCGGCGCACGGTCTCACAACCAACTCTTCCGCACAGAGCCGTACGGGACTCGCCGCAATAATTAAACTTGCGGTCAGCACTATGAGACAAAGAAAACGCGTTAGCATAGTGAGGCCTCCTCTATATCGCCAAAACAAATCAGAATCGCAGTGCGAAAACCGGCCTTAGAGATGGTCTGGAAAAATTGGACAGTGGCATAAGTGGGTAGGCTGCTCTAGAA
>CAYRVH010000031.1:0-43780 GCA_964427855.1 uncultured Syntrophaceae bacterium | reverse complement strand
TCGAACCGACGACCTCTTGAATGCCATTCAAGCGCTCTCCCAACTGAGCTACAGCCCCACAAAACTTTTCTATTATAACGAACCACAGTGGAGTGTCAAATCTTTCTATTTGTCACTGACAATCTTTCTTGAGCAGATGTTTCCACAAAAAATTATGTCACGAAGAGGGGTAGTTGGCGAAACAGCCTTTTTTTGGAGTTTCCCGGTAGTCAAGCCATGTCCTGATCCGCACGGAATTGTCCCGACGCCGTATGCGGGGCATGGAGGGTGTCTCGGAGATACTCACGAATTCCATGACGCAACCGTGACGCGCAGTTGATTTTTGCTAGTCACTGCTGCTAGATTGTGAAATTTCATTGGCATAAACTTGACAGGCGCCTCGCAAGGGTCTCTCTTAATGCGGGCGCTGGAGGAATCAGAAATGGATTACAAAGATACGTTGAATCTCCCCAAGACCACCTTCCCTATGCGCGCGAGTCTCCCTAAAAAGGAGCCGGAGATCCTCCAGCATTGGGAGGCCATACAGATATACAAGAAGATACTGGAAAAGAGCCTCGGCAGGGACAAGTACATCCTCCACGACGGACCGCCGTATGCCAATGGCAGCATCCATCTCGGCACCGCGCTCAACAAGATCTTGAAGGATATGATCGTCAAATCCAAGTTCATGGCAGGATACGACTCTGACTATGTCCCCGGCTGGGACTGCCACGGTCTCCCCATCGAGCATCAAGTGGACAAAGAGTTGGGGAAAAAGAAGGCTTCTATGACGAGTATCGAAGTGAGGCGTCATTGCCGAGAGTATGCAGAGCGTTTTATCGACGTCCAGCGGGACGAGTTCAAACGACTCGGGGTCTTCGGAGAGTGGGATAATCCTTATTTAACAATGAACTATCGCTATCAGGCGACCATTGTCCGAGAGCTGGGCAAATTCTTTCAGCAGGGCGCAGTGTATAGGGGAAAAAAGCCGGTATATTGGTGCGCTTCGTGCGTCACAGCCTTGGCCGAGGCAGAGGTGGAATACGCGGATGACGCAACGCCGTCTATATACGTCCGTTTCAAGGCTTCGGATGATTTTGGGCGACGCATTCCGCAGCTGCAGGGCAAGAACGTGTACGTGGTCATCTGGACCACGACACCTTGGACTATACCTGCAAACCTTGCCGTGGCCGTCCACCCAGATGAGCCGTATGCGGCAATGGAGGCGGGAGATGCAGTGTACATCGTTGCAGAACGCCTGGCGTCCTTGAACATGGAGGTCTTCGGCTTCTCTTCGTATAAGACGCTTACGGTGTTCCCCGGGAGCGAGCTCGAAGGGCTCACCTGCGTTCACCCCCTCTATGGCAGGCATTCTCTCATGATTCTGGCTCCTTTTGTGACGTTGGATACGGGGACGGGGTGCGTGCATTGCGCGCCCGGCCATGGTCAGGAGGACTACGAGGTAGGGCTCTTGTATGACCTGGATGTATACGCGCCGGTGGATGAGCACGGTAAGTTCACCCATGATGTGGAGTTCTTCAAGGGGAAGTTCGTATTTGACGCAAACACCGATGTCATAGAAAAGCTGAGGGAAAAGGGAGCGCTGTTGGCGTCCGAAGTGATGGAACACAGTTATCCCCACTGTTGGCGCTGCAAGAAACCCGTTATTTATCGTGCGACGCACCAGTGGTTTATCTCAATGGAGTCCACGGACCTTCGAAGGAATGCCTTGGCGGCCATCGACAAAATCACCTGGATACCACGCTGGGGTCGCTATCGTATATACGGTATGGTTGAGCATCGTCCTGACTGGTGCATTTCTCGCCAACGCATCTGGGGCGTCCCCATTACTGCGCTGCGCTGCGCCAATTGCGACGCGATCGTGGCGCCCCAGGAATTGTTCGAGAAGGCGGCTCGACTATTTGAAGAGAAGGGAGCTGACGCCTGGTTCGAAGCCGACGCCAAGGAGCTGGCTCCCGAGGGACTGAGATGTGAGGCCTGCAAAAGCGACCGTTTCATCAAGGAGACTGACATACTGGACGTCTGGTTCGACTCCGGCGTCAGTTGGGCCGCGGTGTGCGAGGAACGGCCCCGTCTCGTCTATCCCACCCACCTTTATTTGGAGGGAAGCGACCAGCATCGAGGTTGGTTCCACAGCGCGCTCCTCACTTCCGTAGGGACGCGGGGACAAGCGCCGTACAAGGAAGTCCTCACTCACGGATTTGTTGTGGATGGACAGGGCAAGAAGATGTCCAAATCATTGGGCAATGTCGTGCAGCCTCAGGAGATCATTGACAAATACGGGGCTGACATTCTGCGGTTGTGGGTATCTGCCGAAGATTATCGAGATGACATCAGGATCTCGAAGGAAATTCTCGAACGACTCTCCGAGGCATACCGCCGCATCCGAAACACTTGCCGGTTCTTGCTTGGGAATCTCTCTGACTTCGATCCGGCAAAGGATTCCATCCCCATTTCGCAGATGACCCAATTGGATCGGTATGCCCTGGACCGGTTTAACAGGGTCCTTGAACGTGTGCGCCGGGCATACGAACAATTCGAGTTCCATATCGTTTTTCACACTATTCACAATTACTGCGTGGTGGATCTCTCGTCTTTGTATTTGGACATCCTGAAGGATCGTTTATACGTCGAGGCCCCTGATGGATCCTTGAGGCGTTCAGCGCAAACCGTACTCCACACCATTCTTTCGGGATTGGTGAGGCTCATGGCGCCCATCCTCACCTTCACGGCAGAGGAAATATGGATGTCCTCTCACGCGAGCGAAAGGGATGCGCCGAGCGTTCACCTGATGGGTTTCCCAGAGCCGTTGGACGAGGCGAGACTCTCCGACGACCAGGCGGCCGAGTGGGAGCTGCGTTTGGCCATACGGCAAGAAGTGTCCAAGGCGCTCGAACAGGCGCGCGTCTCAAAGGTCATTGGGTCGTCGCTGGAAGCCAAGGTGCGCATTGAGGCGCCTGAAAGAGTGATTCGAACTCTTTCAAGTATGGAAGACCCTGAAGGTTTTTTTATCGTGTCGCAACTCGAGGTGAAAGCAATTCAGAGCGCTGCGGATTCGGACGAGATTGATCTGTCGCAACAAGCGAACATCCTCGTGACGCACGCGGACGGCGCGAAATGCCCAAGATGCTGGGTGTGGAGCACCGGCATAGGCGCTGATCCTTTGCATCCTGATGTGTGTCCTCGGTGCGCGGGAGTCTTACGAGCGGTGGGAGCATGAGCCTCGTGCACGAACGACTGTGTTTGCCTCGTCAGGGAGAACAAGCCAGCGCTGAGGCGGCAATGTGCAGCACCTTTCCCCTGACGAGGGAACTTACAAGCATGGTTGTGGGCGCTCCGGGCCCTAAATCCGGGCCAGAAAGACCGTGAGAAAGAGATATTGGGTATTTTCGCTCGTTGCTGCGAGCGCAATCATCTTGGATCAGGCGACCAAATGGCTGGCCACGCGCTGGATTCCGTTGAACGACGGCGTCGCCATCCTGCCATATTTTGTGAACATAGTACATGTACGCAATCCTGGAGCGGCCTTTGGAATCTTGTCCCAAAACAGCGGCGCGTTCCAGTGGATTTTTCTCGTCGGCGTGTCGCTGACAGCCTTGGTCATTGTGCTGTGGCTTGTAGTTCGCGCCGACTCCCTTGATGGATGTATCCTGACCGCGTACGCGTTTTTCTTTGCCGGCGCGGCGGGAAATCTCATCGACCGCGTGCGGTATGGCGAGGTGATCGATTTCATCGACGTGTATGCGGGGAAATACCACTGGCCTGCGTTCAATGTAGCCGATACAGTGCTTTGCATCGGAGCGGGATTGATCCTGCTTCATTCTTTCCGAGGCGGACCGAGGCCTCCAGAGCGCTAGTCGTTGCCGGCAAAATGGGAGCTGTCGGCATTACACATATCGATTCCCCTTATCGCATGAAGCATGTGCAGAAGCTCACCTACGCATAAGGCTCACGGATCTCATGCATAGAATTCCCGAAACTAATCACGAAGTGGGGTTGTGTACCCTCATAGCGTCATCCTCACGAAAGTGGGCATCCATACTGAGTTTCCTGGTTTCCCGTTTTCATGGGAATGACAATGTGACGCGTGGGCATTCCGCGAGTTCTTTTGAGAATGGTTATACCTCCCCATACGCCCACGGATCTCATGAGAACGCCCCGCTTTCACACGGGGCGTTTCTTCACGAAGGTGAGCTTTGGTCGCAGTGGAGTGAATCCAGTAACGCCGAGAAGCTTTCCGTGAGATGGCCTACTGTGTGCGGCCCCATTGAAACTTTTTCTCGCCGCCGGCTTGGACGGGCTGCTGCTGAGCGGCGGGAGCGGTGGAAGCCTGCTGCTGGGTTTGCTGCGGCTGAACCTGTTGGGAGGAACCGGGCTCAGCCCCCACCATGGCAGGCTTTTCAGCCATCCCCCACTTAAGGGGCCGTTTCGACTCAGGCTTGTCTTCCTGTCCCCACTTCATGCCCTCCCGAGTCGGAGGAGGCGGAGGCGCTGCTTCGGTCTGCCGCGTCACATTCGGCCTGGTGACCGTTTGCCTTTTTGGCGTCTGGCTGGCGCGGGCGGCTGTGCTGGTTCTCGCCTGGGGAGAAGCTGTTGCGGAGGCGCTGGGCTGGGAAGGCTGCGTGGGTACAGGTCGGTATTCGCCCTCGGACGCGTCCGTGTCCTCCATGCCGCGGCCTGACCAATACATCGAAGAACTGCTGTTGTCGTCATCGTCTATGACACTCGTACGGGCCGTGGTCGAGGATGAACTCTCCTGGGGCGCATAGGTGACAGAGGACTGTCTTGAAGCAGGCTGAGCAGAAGGCTGCGGCCTTGCCGCGGGCGTTTGCCTTCCTCGGGCTGCGGAACGAGGCGCGGGAGGCGTTGCGTAGCCTGGATAGCCATATTGGTTGTATCCGTAGGCGCCAGCCCCTGGATAGGCGTTGTAGCCGTATTGCTGGCCGTATTGTTGACCATACTGCTGGCCATATTGTTGGCCATACTGCTGACCATAGCCCTGCTGGGGTTGATAATAGCGGGGATCGTATCCCTGGTATCCGTATTGGGGCTGCGCCTGACCGTACCCGTATGCGCCTTGCTGGTATTGGCCGTAATAGCCGTAATCCTGGGACATGCCCGGATAGAAGGCGCCGGGGAATTCTTGGGCCGAGGCGCTCACAGCGATCAGCAGAGTCGCCAGGGCGATTGCCAGGGAGGTGGTAACCTTGTTCATGTTTTTTCTCCTTTATGAACCGTATCGGGCTCGCAGCCCCACCGGTCAAAACTATAAGAAAATTAATGCCTTTTTGACCTATAAAATTTTACTTGAAATTTTAAAGAATTCAGTCGAAAAAATCAAGCTACTTTTTTAGAGTCCCTATACCGTTTTTTCAGCTTGGTGAATCTGCGCATCCAATGGAGTTCCTATGCGATTCGCACACCTTTCCGATTTGCATTTCGGAGGCCGCATATCCAACGCAAAGCGAGAAGCGCTGGTCGTCGATCTCGCCGAGCAGGCACCGGACCTCATCGTGGTGACAGGAGATATCACAGACCAGGGGACGCTGCGGCAATTTCGCAGCGCCTATGCATTCTTCCAGGATGTGGGGCGACCGTTGCTTTCTGTACCTGGGAACCGCGAGATCGGCGTCATGGCATTTTGGGAATGGCTCATTCCCCCCTTGGCCATGGGGCGGTACGCCAGCTTTTTCGGACAGGCTGACCGGGTGTTTTACGAAGACGGCAGCTCCCATGTCGCGTTCTTCGGCGTCAACTCTGTGCATCCATTTCCCTCCTGGCTGGGCGCGGTGCGCAGGGAGACGCGGTACTGGTTGAAAAGCAAGGCATCGCAGTTTCCCGACAGTATCAAGGTCCTGTTTCTGCATCATCCCGTGCTGCCAGTTCTGCGCAGCTCGTCATTTTGGGCTCATGGTCTCTCGGACGCCGGCGAGCTCCTCCATGTCTGCTCTCAGACAGGGTTTCATTTGATCCTCCAAGGCCACAAGCACCGTTCCGCGGTGATGGAGCTTTTTCTGCCGCAACATGATTGTCGCCTCGTGGTCTCCGCGTGCGGCGCGCCCTTGTTGGACAAATGGGACTCCGTATATCACGTCATTGATATCGATGCTTCGTGCATTGTGGTCTGCCCTCGAGAATTCACCCAGGGGCGCTTTCAACGCGTAAGCTCTTATGAGTTCTCCCTGCGCAGCGTCGGCCGCTCCTCTGCATCCGGCCGTCTCACGTAAATTGGTTTGAGCGCATGCAAGTCGTCATGAAGTCCTCGCGTGAGCCTGTTTTCAGCGAGGAAGGCGCATGTCACTGCAAGCGGTCTGGTCGGGATTCGATAGGACGCGTCTGAAATGGGTTTCGGCGGAAGCTCCCTTTTATCAGCCCACACCAATACATGATCCTGAGCCAGAGCAATTGCTCTTTGCATATCCGTCACGGACGTCAGGGTCGGGGGGGCTACGTCGATGAGATCGCCCTCTGTTTTGCAGTACGTCGCAGAGAATACCTGACCTCTCTTGGCGTCCAAGAGGACGAGGCCGGTTTCTCCAGGCTGAAGCGCGTCGTACGCAGCGAGTTCGAGGCTGCAGAAACCAGCGACGGGGCGGTCGAGGGCCAGGGCCATCCCCTTCACTGCGGCCAACCCAACTCGAACGCCCGAAAACGATCCAGGCCCCAGACACACGCCGAAACCATCCACTGAGCTCATCTCGAGACCCAAAGCCGACAAGAGTTCTCGAATGGCAGGCGCAGTGTGTTCAAGGTGTTCGTGGAAGGCTAATACAGAGGTCTCACCAATGAGGGTCCCATTGCGCGTCACTGCAAGGCCCAATGTGGGTGAAGAAGTGTGGACGGCGAGGACGATCATCGACCATTCAGCATCCGTGAAATCGCGGGATCACCGTAGGGTTGGAACGGCAAGACGTTCTCGCAAACGATCCCAGCCTACCGGTCAAGCCGGACAGTGCCCAAAATACTGGCATGGGATTCACGGCTGAAGCGTCCATCCCCGGGTGACGATCCTGGAGATGTCATTGTAGAACACCAACACCATCAACAAGACGATAAACAGGAGGCCTGCATGCACCGCCACTTCTCGAATGCGACCGGTCACCGGCTTGCGAATAATCGCTTCGATAAGGAAAAACAAGAGATGCCCTCCGTCAAGGATGGGCACCGGTAAAAGATTGATGATCGCAAGATTGATGCTGATGTAGCTCAAGAGAAATATGAAGCTGAACAGACCGGCCTTGAGGCTTTCACCCGAGGCTTGCACAATGGTAATAGGGCCGCTGAGGGCCTTGGCGCTGATGTCGCCCCGCACCACTTTTGCCAAGGTAGTCAGCACCAATTTGGTAAGATAACCAGTAAATCTAAGCCCTTCATAGATGGACGCGACAAATCCGAGTTTAACAGTCTGACCGGAAGGGGCCACGCCGATGCGACCCACCGAATCGCCGAAGACATCCTTTTGGTCGCTGAGACTGGGCGTCACCTTAAAGTCCATCGAACGGCCTTCTCGCTCGATGGTCATCACCAAATCTTTACCCGCGTTTTTTTCTATGATGGAGCGCATGTCGTCCCAGCGCCACACGGATTTACCGTCGATGGCCACAACTTTATCGCCGGTTTTCAGGCCCGCGTGAGCTGCAGGCGAATCCTCAAGCACCCTGCCGATATCGCTTGCCAGGACAGGCCACCCCGCGACATACCCCGCGCAGAGCAAAAGCCCTGCGAGCACATAATTGGAGAGGGGGCCGGCCAGAATAATGGCGGCTCGGGCAAGCAGGGACTTGCTGGTAAAGGCGCGGGGAAGCTCTTCCGGAGGGATTTCTTCTTTCGAATCAGGATCCTCCCCCAACAGTTTGACGTATCCCCCAAGCGGTATCCAGCTCAGAATGTATTCTGTTTCTCCCCACTTTCGCGTGACCATAGCAGGCGGAAAACCGAGGGAAAATTTCAGGACCTTGACGTCAGCCAATTTTGCGACGACGAAATGGCCGCATTCATGAACAAAAATGAGCACCCCAAGGAGTATGAGAAAACCGAAAAAATATTCCAAGATGTGTGGCCTCCACTACGAAACAGCGGCAAAGCATGAGGCTTTACAGTCCAATTTCGCTTTGAGATTGCTGCGTTTAAGTATATAATCTTTCACGGTGAAAACAAGCCCTTTGTCAGCCGCTTCGGATGGGAAAAGAATCGGGGTTTTTGGAGGAACCTTCAATCCCCCTCACCTCGGCCATTTACGCATGGCAGAGGAGTTGGCAGAGGACTATCAACTCGATGAAATCATGTTCGTCCCGTCTTATATCCCGCCGCATAAAAGCATGGAGGGCATGGCATCCGCGTCGGACCGCCTCGAGATGACGCAAATGTCTTGCCGTGACAACACGCGCTTCAGCGTGTCTTCCATGGAGATCGACGCCGGGGGACTCTCCTACACCGTCCACACGCTGGAGTCGCTTCACACGGCGACTCAGGCGGAACTCTTTTTCGTTCTTGGCACGGATTCCCTGCGAGAGATAGCCACATGGAAGGATTACCCACGTTTGTTCACGCTGGCAAATTTTCTCGTCGCGTCGCGGCCAGGAATCAGCTTCGCGGCAGCCTGGGAACAAATCCCGCAAGGATTACGCAATGCCTTTGACGTTCAGGACCGCCGCTATGTTCACAAAAGCGGCAGAACCGTGATAGCCACTGCTGTTAAAGGACTCGATATATCCGCCACCAAGATACGCGCCATGGTGAAGGCCGGCAAAAGCATTCGCTACCTGGTCGCCGAATCAGTGAACACCTATATTCTGCAAAGGGGTTTGTACAGCAAGTGACAGCGGACACTATCACGCAGGAACATAGAGGCGCCGCAGCCTTGGATTCTCTCGCCAAGGCTGAACAGCTCCTTAGAGCGGCTCTTGCAAAGAAGGCATTTAACCCTGTGATCATGGACCTGAAGGGGTTGAGCACTGTGGCCGATTATTTTCTCATTGTGTCAGGCAGGTCCGCCAAACACGTGACCGCGGTTGCCGAGTCAGTGCTTGAGCACGGCCGAAGCATGAATGTGCTGCGGCTTTCTGCGGAAGGAGTGAGAGACGGAAATTGGGCTTTGTTGGACTATGGAGACGTCATAGTCCATGTGTTCCGTCAGTCAACGAGGGAGTTTTACGACTTGGAAGGATTGTGGCGCGAAGCGCCTCGGGTTGCATTCAGCGGCGAACTTGGCAGAGAAATCCTTGCCGCGCAGCAGGGCGTGACGGAAGAGGATGAGTATGGATATGAATACGAAGATAACGATTGAAGCGGCTTTAGAAGAGCTGCGTGCAGGAAATGCGCGTTTCGCGTCGGGAGACATACGACACCCTCACACAGATAAAGAGACGTTGAGATCATGCAGCCGGGGACAGCACCCGTTTGCCTGCATCCTGGCGTGCTCTGATTCCCGCGTGCCGGTGGACTTGATATTCGATAGGGGAGTCGGCGATCTTTTTGTGGTGCAAGTGGCCGGCAATGTTTTGGGAGACGATGAAATCGGGTCGATTGAGTATGCCGTCGAACACCTGGCTGCGCCTCTCTTCGTGGTAATGGGGCACAACAACTGCGGAATGGTGAAGGCGGTGTACGAGCACGGCGAGCTGGGCGGCCATCTGGCGGGCATTTCCAAGAAAATCCTGCCTGCAGTGGAGGCTGCCAAAAAAGCAATCCTCAGCGGGCAAGAAAACCAGGAATCCTCCCTGAACCCTGTGGATCGAGCCGCAAGGATCAACGTGTGGAACGCCGTGGAAGACGCCCTCTGCAGCAGCGACGTGATACGTTCGAGGGTGCAAACCGGCCGATGCCGGGTCGTCGGCGCCTTCTACTGGATAGACACAGGGGAAATCGAGTGGCTCGGGCGGCATCCCCTGCAGGATGAAATTCTCGCTGCGCGGTAATCTCGGCCATACATAGTCGTTCCCGATCCGAAGCGAGGCGGTGTGTTGCCGCGCCCCAGCAAAGCAGGTCAAGCCTGCCGTTGCATGGGCCAGGATCGTATGAAACGGTTCTCAAAAGAAATCACGGAGTGGGCGCCCATCAGATTGTCATTCCCATGAAAATAGGAATCCAGGAAACTTAGTGTGGCTTCACACTTTCGCGGGTATGACGCAATGATGGGACACGCGGCCAATTCGTGATTGGTTCGGATAATTCCTGTAACATTCCGAAGGCCAGGCCCGCCCGACGTGAGGAACCGCGGAGGAATTGTCCTCTTTCGTCAAGATTTATCGATTCGCTCGAAATGACTGGGGGCAGACACGCCGCGACATCCAAGAGAGCGAATCCGTCGAATACTCAGCCACGTTACGGGATTCCTGTGTAGGTCTGAAAGCCACCGCATAGCGGCCAACGACATTATAAGCAGTGGGCAGCGCTGGCTGAGATGGCAACTCGGTCAAGCCTCGCCGGCAGGAACCTCTTCCCCAAGCAGCGATCGTATTTTCACCACGTTTTCATCGATCTCCCGCAAAAGGGGTTTAATGACCAGGACCCACTCGGGATATTCTTCAGGTTTCAGCGTACCGGTTTCCAGAACCTTGGCCACGACGAAGAGCTTGGTGCGCGCGTCGTATATCTCTTGGCGCACCCGCTCCATATTCCACTTGGGTTTTTCTCCTGACATCGATGCATCGCTCCTTGCCAATGTTGTGGCTGATTTCATTGGGCGTCTTATGATGTTGAGCGGCCGCTCTTTTATGACGCCGGCGGCGGCCTCTTGATGATGGTGGGGGTGATGAAGATGAGCAGCTCGTTCAGCTCTTTCTCCTGTCCTTTGTTGGTAAATAGGCTTCCTAAAAGCGGCACGTTCATGAGGCCTGGCCAGCCCTGGCGCTGTCCCACGTTTCTCTCTTTAATAATACCGCCGATGACTGCAGTTTCTCCATCTTTGACGATCATTTCAGTATTGGCCTGGCGTCGGATCACCGTCGGCTGGTCGGCGCCCTGAACAATTGCCCCGATATCATCGTCTTTGACCTGCAAATCCATGCGTACGCGCCCATCCCCGTATATCTTTGGCTTTACCTGGAGCTGAAGATAGGCAGGCACAAGCTGCGTCTGGGTGCCTTGTTGGACGGAATTTGTGACGTATGGTATATCTCGACCGTCCAGTATCTTGGCCGTTCCACCATCGAGGACCTGAACCTTCGGCCGCGCAATGATCTTGACCTGACGCGAGCCTTCGCCGATCTCCAACCTCACATCGAGTTCTGATACATACTGCGTCCCAAGGAGTCCGAACTGCATACCCAACCCCAGGATGTTCCCCAGGATAGTGCTTCCTATGGGCGCGGGAAGGTTGACGGCAAACCGAGACGGAATGTCTCCCCCTGGGACGAGCGTCGTCCCGGTGGGAGTATTCGCCCCATAGGCGAGTTGGGTCCCCTGATGTCCCGTTATGCCCCAGAATGCCTTCTTGTTATTGTCAACGTAGCCATTCTGATTGTTTCTGCCTCCCCATCGAATGCCGAGCTCTCGCGCCCACTCCCTGGAGGCTCGGACGAGGCGGCTTTCGATCATCACCTGGGGCGTCGGCACGTCCAGAGACTTGACCACCTGCTTCATCTGGGCGATGCGTTCAGAGGTGTCCTTGATGAACAGCATCTTGTTGGCGTCATCCGGCCACAACATGCTGTTCGCAATGATCTGGCCCTCGCGAGGGTTGAGTCGGCTCTCGAGCTGACCGAGACCGGCTCTCGAACGAACTGCTTCTGTTCGCGCGGTTTCGGCGTCGGCGCGTTGACGTTCTAAGTCAAGATTCTCAAATTGAGCCAAGCGACTCGCGGCCCCCGGACTGTCCGGCAGAAAGCCTTGTTGACGAAGCTTCTCAGCCTCCTCAGAGAGTCGTTTTTCCCTCTGCGCCTTTTGTTCAGCGACTGAAGCGGCAGCGAGATTTGCCTGCGCCCCTGCTCCGGCGCCGGCCGCAGTGCCGGGACAGTTCATGTTGAACATGCAGTCCAGGGTTTTTTGGATCTCTGTGGGCTTTGCGTATGTCAGCTTAATGGTTGCGTAATAGAAGCAAATCTCTTCCTCGTCCACCTTGATGCAGCCGGCTTCTCCGATCTCGTCAGTGCGGATGGAGCCCTCGATGGGCGCGGGATTTTCCTCCTTGCGCTTGCGGTCTTCCAGGGCCCTGATTTTGCTCCGATAGGCGGCGATGCGCTGCTCGATGCCCGCCACGTTGGCTTTGTTCTCTTCGATATACTTGTTGATCTTCTCGGCCTTGCCCACGCGGATGACATCGCCTACCATGACCCTTGCGAGATTGTTCGTTGCAAGGATGGTATCAATGGCATCTCTCAGGGGTATGTCGTGAAGCCGCAGCGTCGTCACGCCATCAACGTCAGGGTCAAGGGTGATGTTGATGCCTGCCTGTTCGGAGAGGAGACGAAAGGCGTTCTTGAGTCTAATATCTTGGAAGTCCATGGTAATGGGCTTGTCAAGGATTTCAGTGGTGGGCGTGGTGAGCGCCTTTTTCTTCTTGTCGCGCTCAGCGGCCAATTCCTCGATCTTTCCTTTGAGACAATGCACAGACGATTCGCAGTCCACTGGTTCGCCATTGGCGGGGCCGCCCCCGACAGATGCCTGCCCAGTTGCTGCGGGGGCTTGTTGAGGACCGCCGGCCGTTCCAGCCCCACGTGCGGTACGCCTCCCCGATCCGATTGCTGTGTTTTTGGGCAGTTCCAGCCGAGGAGGAGCGAAATCCACCATGAGCACGCCTTTTTTCTTTTCGACCTTGTAAGGCGCAGCCTCCTTCATCTGAATGAAGATAGTGTGAGAGCCTGGGATGACCATATCCACCGAGGTGGACCATTGGTCTGTACGAAGGGGCTGCTGATATTTCTTGGGTATCTCAGCATTGATGAGGTCCAGCTTTAGTTTCGTCGCCGACACCCTCACCACGCGATAGTCAATATCATCTGGGGCCTTGATCCACAGTCTGGAATTGTGGCCTACCTGCACAAATTTCAGGTCTGTGATCTCATAGCGCACCAGCCTTGGGTCCGGTTCCGGTGGAACCACCGGCGGCCTGGGCTGCTGCAACGGCACGCGACTGTTGGGTGCAGAGACGTCAGGAATCGATTGAGGTCTGGGTACAGGACGCGCCTGGTTCGGCTGCTCTGCAGGCTGGATCTGTCGCCGAGGAATAGGCGACAAGTTCGGGTACGACCCAAGGTCTTGCGAAGATCCCATGGGCGGCGCCTGGGCAAGGTCGCGGGTCTTCTGCGATGTCGTCTCTTTACTCGTTGCGGGGGACTTGGAAGCATTTGACGCCGCGGGTTCTCCCCATCCTTGGTCCACGACGACATCCGCGGGCTGACGCCCCTCGCCTGTGCCTTTCCCCCCGGCAGCGAGCCTCTTCTGAACGTCATCAGAGGGTGCGTCATCCTCGGATTCCATTCCCTGAGAGAGCCAATCCTCAAGGGGCACTGTGGGCGACGCTTCCGCTGCGGCTTTGGCCTTATCCGGGTTGATCCCGTGAGCGTTGCTCGCCTTGGCCTGATCGTCCTGTTTCTTGGGCCGGAGTGTGGTGCGTCCCGCGGCAGGCGTCTCAAACGACACGACCACGCGATCGTTTTGGCATTGGATCGTGTGTTTAGGGATGGGCTTGTCGTGGAAATCGGCGACCACACGAGTCCCTGTTTTGAACTTAGCCGCGCGGACGCCTTCAATCCAGGTCTGCCCCTTGGCAACACTCCGACGCGCCTTCCCCAACGAGGCCGTTTGAAAGTCCAGCACAAGCCTGTTGGGGTTGCGCAGCACTGACGCGACGACCTTTCCAGGTTCCCCTTTCGTCTTAATGACAAGGGCGCGCTCTGCCTGGGGAACTTCGATGCTCGTGATGACGCCCGCATTTTCAGCCTTCGTCTCGCTGAAATCTACACAGACGATTACCGCAGCTATGAGCACAAAGAGGTATTTCAGGGGGGGTGCGCGCATGTTTCGTCGCTCATTGTTGTGAGCCGCAGAGTGTGTGTTTCACCCTGGGCTTGCTGAATTCACAGGGAACATAGCAGAAACGCGGTTATGCTGTCAATAACAGATAATATACTCAATAAGTTATTACTATAACTTAAAGTATTATGTCCGCACCGGAGCGCGACGACACGAGCGTCTCGAAGCCCATGGGTTGCCCCAGGGCTGTACCCTCCGGCGCGCGGCATTCGTGTTGCGAAGTATGTCTTGGCGGCGGAAAGGCCACCGACGACTATAGGGGGTGTGGGAAGTACTCACAAATTCCATGACGTGACCGTCATTTCCAGCACCTTTCGCGTGTCATTTCGACCAGTCTCTTCTTGTCATTTCGAGCGTAGCGAGAAATCTTGGCCCAGCGAAAAAGACTTCTCAGTCTCAAGGCTCCTTGGAGGTGACATGGCGTCGCATGACGTCTCACTTTCGTTCGGACCTCGCTCCTTCAAAATGACAGGATTGCAACCCTCGTGGCGCACTGACAGTTCCCGAATGTACTCCCCTCTCGATGAGCAGACCTCATGCCGACGGAAATTTCGAGAACCGCTGCCTCAATGAGATTCGGGGTTCATCAATCCCGAATAGCTCCAAAGAAGTCAAACTCATGGGTATCAGTAATGAGCACAGCGTGGATCTTTCCGGGAGTCGCGAGGCCATCCGTGATGTAGAGGAGGCCGTCCACTTCAGGGGCCTGGTCCCACAACCTGCCTTCCAGGAGGTATTCGGATTCGAGGGAGACGCCTTGTACAAGGGCTTTTTCGGTATTTCCTATTCTCGCACGGTTTTTCTTGGCGGCCAAATTGAGGTGCAAGTCCCTGAGTTCGTCGGCCCGTTGCCTCTTTACGCCGGAGGGTACGGGGTCTCCCAGGGCACACGCGGGGGTGCCCTCTTCGGCAGAGTATTCAAAGACGCCGACGTGTTCGATGGCATAGGATGCCACGAAGTCTCGAAGCATCTGGAACTCAGCGTCTCCTTCGCCTGGAAATCCGACCATGAACGTCGTGCGGAGCACGAGACCGGGAATGTGAGCTCTCAACATGTCAACCAATTTGCGGATGTAGTCGCCTTTCCACGGTCGGCCCATGTTCCGGAGCACCTGTGGAGAGACATGTTGAAACGGCACATCGAGATAGGGGAGGACTTTTTCACATTCATTGACGAGTTGAGGCAGCTCGGGGGGGATGCCGTGGGGATGAAGGTACATCAGCCGGATCCACTGGATTTCTGGTATTTCAGCGATTGCATGGACGAGTGAGGCGAGGCCTGTTTTCACAGCGAGGTCGCGGCCGTACCGCACGGTGTCTTGGGCCACGAGCACGATTTCCTTCACCCCCATGGCCGCGAGGCTTTGGGATTGTGTGACCAGGTCGGGGAGCGGTTCACTCTTGAAGCGGCCGCGGATCTTCGGAATCGTGCAGTAGCGGCACAACCGGTTGCATCCCTCAGCTATTTTGAGGTACGCGTATCCGGGAGTAGTGAGTATCCGACCGAGAGTCTTCGGGTGATTCCCGCGCCAATCTTCACGCGGCATGCGTGCGTCGAATGACCTGTTGAGGGGACGAGCCTTCTCAGCCCTGTGGGGTGCTTGTGTCCCCCGCGACCGCGCGCCTGTACGCCTGCGCGCGTATATGCCGAGCAGATCAGGCAGGAATGGGATTTGAGTCGGACTGATGAAGAGGTCTGCCTCTGTGAGGGCATTTGTCAGTTCGTCTTTGTAGCGAAGAGGGAGGCATCCCGCGACGACGAGGATCGCGCGAGGCGCAGCCGCTCTGAGGTTCATAATGACGTCGATGGATTCCTCGCCCGCGGGTTGAATAAAGGCGCATGTATTGACAATGACGATGTCCGCCTGTGGGGCCTCATGGGTGAAGACAAAGCCATGCCGCGCCATGGCATGGAGGATCCTCTCGGCATCCACTCGGTTTTTAGGGCAGCCAAGACTCACCAAGGTAAAAGTTTTGCCTGGGTTGTTTCTTTGATCGGGGGAACAGTTCACGTCTTTGGGATTGCGCGATTGCGTCAGGGATAAATGCCGCGAATGACCATGGCGTCTGCCACGCGCTGGATGGCGAGCATTTGTGCAGCCTCTCTGTTTGAGACACGGTAGCGATGGGCGCACTCCATGACGCTCGCAAAGGCCTTTGTCATGAGGGCTTCGAGTTTGTTGTTTATTTCTTCCACCGGCCAAAAAAACGATTGAAGATCCTGCACCCACTCCAGGTACGAGACTGTGACGCCGCCGGCGTTGCATAGAATATCGGGAATGATGAAGACTCCTTTCTCGTTGAGGATTTCATCCGCCTCTGGGGTTGTGGGACCGTTGGCGCCTTCTGCAATAATGTGTGCACGAATTTTGTCGGCGTTGCGGGAGGTGATTTGATTCTCGACTGCCGCGGCCACGAGGACATCGCAGTCAAGCTGAAGGAGATCTTCGTTGGTGATGTGGTCGGCGTAAGGGAAGTTAAAGACGCATCCTCCTCCCTCGAGATGCTTGATGACCTGATGTGGATCGAGCCCCTTCCGGTGAAAAACGCCCCCGCGAGAGCAGGTCACGGCGACAATTGTCATGCCCGAGTCGTGGAGGAGCTTGGCGACCACTGATCCGACGTTTCCGAATCCTTGGACGGCCACAGTTCTGTTCTTGGGGTCGAGCCCTTTCATTTTCAAAGCCTCTAAGATGGTGACCGCAACGCCTCGACCCGTGGCCTCGGTGCGTCCCAACGAGCCTCCGATCTCGACGGGTTTGCCTGTGACCACCGCGGGAATCGAGAAACCTCGGTGCATGGAATAGGTATCCATGATCCACGCCATGATCTGGGGATTTGTCCCGACGTCAGGAGCAGGGATATCACTCTCAGGCCCCATCAACACGCTTATCTCCGTCGCGTAGCGTCGAGTAAGACGCTCCAATTCACGCGGGGACAGTTCTTTGGGATCCACCGCGACGCCTCCTTTTGCGCCGCCGTATGGGAGATTCATGAGCGCGCATTTCCATGTCATCCACATGGCAAGCGCCCGCACCTCGTCTAATGCGACGGTCTTCGCGTACCGGATGCCGCCCTTGGTCGGCCCTTTGACCACTGAATGGTGAACGCGATATCCCCTAAAGACCTTGATTTCCTGATTATCCATAAGAACGGGAAATGTCACGGAAAGTTCTCTCCGGGGATGACGCAAAGCCTCGGCAATCCCGCTGTGAATACGGAGGTGGGACAAGGCCTTGTCGAACTGGGCCAGGGCGTTTTCATAGGGATTTTGCTCTCCCTGGGGGCGTTGAGGCAGGGGGGAACGGTGCACCCCCAAGGTTTTTGACGATGTATCACAAAACGTTTCCTGCATATCGTGCATGCGTAGGCCTCGACTGAGAAATGATCAGCAAATGCGCGGCAAGAGTTCGCCGGATGGTTCTTGAATAATCCTGAGACCGCCGATTTTCGTCCGCATCACCACCACGCCGGGTCGCTTCGCGGTGAGATCACCGATTTTTCGTGCGTTTTTGCCCAATTCACACTCACGCAACAGTGCCAGCGCGTTTTGGACCTTCTTGCCATCGACCACCGCCAGAAGCTTGCCTTCATTTGCCACGTGCAGGGGGTCTATGCCAAGGATTTCGGACGCAGAAAGCACCGCGTCGTCCATGGGAATGGCGGCCTCTTCTATGTGTATCCCTAAACCTGATGCCACGGCTATTTCATTGAGGGTGGCCGCGACGCCGCCCCGGGTTGGGTCTCGAAGAAACTTGAGCGCGGGACCGAGCTCCAGCAGCCGCTCCACCATTGGCCAGATCGATGCTGAATCGGATTGCAAATTGAAATCAAAAGAGAAATCAGCCCTGCTCAGCATAACGGCAAGGCCGTGATTTCCTATGGAGCCGCTCAGCAGAATACAGTCCCCCTCCTCGATCCTCTGCATAGAGGGAACGGGGTCGGCTTTGACCCTCCCGATGCCTGCAGTATTGATAAATATCTTGTCGGCGCTCCCTTTGGGCACCACTTTGGTGTCGCCGGTGACCACCTCCACGCCGGCTTCGTCTGACGCCCTGGCTATGCTTTCGAGGATTTTCTGCAGTTCGTCGAGGGCCAGGCCTTCCTCGAGGATGAGCCCCAGCGACAAAAACTCCGGCTTGGCGCCGCCGCAGGCCAAATCGTTGCATGTGCCATGAACCGCCAACGATCCGATGTCCCCGCCCGGGAAGAATATCGGCGACACGACAAATGAATCAGTCGTGAAGGCTACCTGTGACCCGAGGTTGCTCAGGATCGCTGAATCGGGCAAAGCCGCCAAATGACCCCGATCCAGCCTGGGCAGAATAGTCTCCCGAATGAGCCTCCCCGTCAGACGCCCGCCTCCGCCGTGACCGAGCTGAATCTTTTCCCGACTCAACATTCTCGCACCTCAGCTCCCTCGTACTTATAATATGCGGCGCATGTCCCCTCCGAGGAGACCATACAGGGGCCAATAGGGGTCTCTGGCGTGCATTTTCGCGCAAAGAGGGGACATTTATGCGGATTCAAGCGGCCGGTTATGATTTCGGCGCACTTGCACCGGGGGTCATCCTGAGACTCAGGAACCTCCACAGGGAAGCGTCGTCGAGCATCAAAGGATTGATACGCTTCTTTGAAGGTAAGACCGCTTTCCGGGATCACGCCCAACCCGCGCCATACGGCGTTGCACGGGGCGAACACCTCTTCAATGGCGTGTCTGGCATTGAGGTTCCCAGCAGGCCGCACGACCCTCTTGTAATCATTCACGATATCCGGCGTCCCCTTGGCCGCCATTCGAGCAAGGTCTCGCACCGCAAGCAGTATATCCAGCGGTTCAAACCCGGCAACGACCCCGGGCTTGGCAAACTCCTCAGGCAAATATCGGTAGCAATCCACGCCAATGATAGCCGATACATGACCTGGAAGAAGAAATCCCGTCAACTCGTTCCTCTGGGCCAGAATTCGAAGAGGTTGGTGAATAGTCTTGAACGCGCACAAACAGAGGAGGTTTATGACGCCTGCCTCCCGGGCGGTCTTGAACGTGATCGCCACGGTGGGAACGGTAGTTTCGAAACCAACGCCGAGAAAAACAACGGGAACAGGGAAGAGTTCTGCGGCAATATTCAAGGCGTCCATGGGGGAATAGACCACCCTCACCTGCCCACCTTCCGCGCGCAGCTGCCCCAAAGTACCCAGGGAACCCGGCACTCTGACGAGGTCCCCGAACGTGACTATGACGGCGGCATACTCCTTGGCCATGAGAATGGCTTCATCGATATAAGCCTTTTCGGTGACGCAGACAGGACAGCCCGGCCCGGACACAAGACGCAAATTCGGGGGAAAAAGCGTCTTCAAACCCGCCTGATGGATGGCCATGGTGTGCGTCCCGCACACTTCCATGAATGTCAATGATGAACCGACCTTCGCGCACCACTTCTCAATCTCTTCGGCCAAGGCGCGTGCAGTTTCTTTCTCCACGAACGGGTTCAATTGTCCTCCAATTGCGCAGTTGCCTGGGCAAGTTCTCGGAAGATGTCGAACCTGATGTTGGCCTCTTCTTCGTCCAACACTTCTATGGCGAATCCCGCGTGAATAATGAGGTAATCGCCTATTTTTGCGTGGGGGACCATGGTGAGTACCACGTCGGCACTCACGCCTCCTGAATCAACTTTTCCCCTCCCCTCGCCGGTAATTTCTATGAGTTTCATCGGCACTGCCAGACACATGATGCGCTTCCTTGTTTGTCATATCCTGTCGATGCGCCTGAGTCTACCACAGGCATTCTGTTCTTTCACGCTATATACCCCTTCTCAAAAGAACTCATGAAATGGCCATACGTCAGATCGTCACTCCCATGAAGGTGGGTACCCAGAAAACTCATTATGGATACCCACTTTCGTGAGGATGACACAATGACGGGATATGCGCGCAAATCGCGATCAATTTCGAGAATTCCTATGAGGACGGCGCTGAGCCGAGGTTTCGCAGGGCGTTGTACAGGTCATGAACGGCGATACAGGGCCGCAACCGCTTGCCCTACGGCGATGCCCCCATCGTTTGGTGGAATGAGCGCGTGGAGTAATACGGTAAATTTTTTGTCCAGAAGGAGCTCCACTGTCTTTTCGGTCAGAACCTTGTTCTGGAAGCATCCGCCGGTGAGGCCGACTGTGGAGAGGCCGGCGCGTTGACTCAAATACGTCATGACCGCGGCGATCGCGTGCGACAATGAATTGTGGAATTTCGCGGCCACTATTTCCGGGGACGCGAGGGAAAGGATATCGCCCGCAACGGCTCGTACAAGGCTGCGAGAGTCGATTTGAATGGGATGATCTTCACTCAACGAAATCTCGTAGTATCCGTTTTCTTTGGGGTCGCTTATCCCTTCGAGCCACATGGCTGCTTCGCCCTCGAACGTGACTCGCCTCCGGAATCCCACAGCCGCGGCAACCGCATCGAAGAGCCTGCCTGCAGACGAGGTGATTGGGCTATTGATTCCTTTTTCGACTGCTTCGAGCCAGAGGGCGGATTCCGCAAGCCTACCCTCAAAAAGCGGCGCAAACCTGGGCGGGATCTGTCCGTCCTCAGCCAACAGTGCTGCGAGTATTCGCAGCGGGTCTTTAATGGCGGCCTCGCCTCCGGGCAGGGCGAAAGTGCTCAGGTACCCCAGTCTTTCAAATTCCTTTGCATCTGCCAGCAGGAATTCGCCTCCCCAGATGGTTGCGTCGGGGCCGTATCCCGTGCCGTCAAAGACGGCAAAAAGGGCCGGATCGACGCGTCTGTGTTCTGTGAGGAGGCTTACGCAGTGCGCGTGGTGATGATAGACGTATTCGACGGTTGCTTGCCCCTCCTGGGCAAGCTCTGAGCTGTGATATTCAGGATGGGGATCCACGGCGACCACAGCTGGTTGCGCTTCAAGATATTCCGTCAGCGTCTGTATGGAACGGCGAAAATGGTCGTACCCACTCGGAGACGCGAGGTCGCCCACATGGGGACCGGGCACGACGCGATCGCCGACGAGAATCACAGGGCAGTTCTTCAGATCGCCACCAGCCCCCAAAATGACCGGCGCCGCATCTTGTTTTTTTTGGGCGGCAGCGGCATGAAATTCACTAGGCGCGGTATGCTGGATATCGGCGTCGGCGAAGCGCTCGATAAAGAATTCACTCGGCACAAAGCCGCGAGATCTTCTGAACACCGTTGGCTGTCCGTGAATGACCCGCACGATAGAGTCATCGGCGCGCAGGACGATTTCTCGGTTGTGCATCAAAAAAGCATCGACGAGGTCTCCCAGGCGGTTCAGGGCCTCGTCATTATCGGCTGCGATCGGTTCCTCTGACCTATTCCCCGATGTCATGACCAGGACGAGAGGCCTGTCCGCCTCATGCACGTGGGGATGTCGGAAGAGCAGATGATGGAGGGGCGTGTAGGGGAGCATGACTCCGAGCGTTCTCACATAAGGAGCCACGCTGGGGGCTACCATCAGCCCTTTGGCGGGCAAGAGCACGATGGGTGCTATCGACGAACGCAGGATGTTCTCCTCTTCCTGGGACACTGCGCAGTATTGCCGCACAGTGCGCATGTCGGGCATCATCACCGCAAAGGGCTTCTCTTCACGTCCTTTTCGGCTTCGCAGCTCCCTGACGGCTGACTCGTTGTGCGCGTCGCACGCAAGATGAAAGCCTCCGAGCCCCTTTACCGCCACAATCTTTCCCCCTCGCAGGAGTCGAATGGCCGTTGTCACCGGATCGCCTCCCATGGGGATGCCTTTGGCGTCGGTAAGCTGAAGGCGTGGACCGCAACAGGGGCACGAATTGGTCTGAGAATGAAACCTGCGATCACTGGGAGACACATACTCGTCCACGCATTCCTCGCACATCGTGAAATCGGCCATGCTGGTGGTTCCCCTATCGTAGGGAAACGTGCGCACTACGGTGAAGCGCGGTCCACAGAGGGTGCAGGTGATAAAGGGGTACAGATAGCGGCGATTTGTGGGATCGAATAGTTCCTTGACGCATTCTGCGCATACCGCCACGTCAGGAGGAATCGGCGTGGCGCTCCGTTGGCCGTGCGAACTGGGAAGGATTCGAAAATCGTTTTCACCCTTGGGTGCAGTCTCGTATTCTTTTATGGCGTCGATGCGGCCAGGAGCTGGGAGTTGCCGGGGAAGTTGTGTTGCAAATTCATCACAGCACGCGGGAGCGCCCTCTACTTCAATGATCACGCCTTGCGTGGTATTTTTTACCCATCCCGCCAGCCCAAGCCTCACGGCAACACGATATACGGTAGGACGGCATCCAATGCCCTGAAGGATGCCGGTGAGTTCAATGCGCCGCCTCACTGCGCCGAGCTTCGCTGGTTCTTGCGCGCTGCTGTGATGATCCCGCGCCCTTTCACCTCTCATTCCCGAGGATCCTTTCCCAGGTAGAGCCTCTCCAAGAAATCGCAAAGAGGCGCGGCGTCATCGAGAGGAAACACTGGAATGCCTTCGGGTGGGTCCGGCGGATCGCCTGCGATGGCGATGAGATTGTCGTCAGCATGGCAAAGCAAACTCCGTCGCAGCGCGCTTCGGAACACCTCGACCTTTGGGTGTTTTTCCCTCTTGTATCCCTCGGTGAGGATAATATCGACGTCTGTCATGAATTTTTCCCTGAGTTCGACGAGGGTATGGTCATGATCGGCATCTGCGACGAGGGCCACCTTACTCGGCGACGAAATCACCGTGACCGCCGCCCCTGCCTGCTTGTGACGCCACGAGTCTTTTCCTTCATGATCGATCTCGAAACTGTGCGCATCGTGTTTGATCGTTCCTACTCGGTAGCCTCGAGACCTCAACACCCGAACAATCTTCTCCAGATACGTGGTCTTACCCGAGTCTGATTTCCCAACCACGGATACAATGGGAATCATGAAAAAACCTCCCCAAAATCATTCAAAAGAGTTACCATAGCACAAGCCGCCGCTGACAGAGCTTATTTGTTGTATGCGGGGTTGCAATCTTCCCACTGGAATCACAGACGCGTTTCGTATGCGACGTCGTTTTTTCCATCCGATACGAGGGAAAAGCCGATTTCCATTAAAGTGTAGGCATGTCATCAATCCTGTGCAATACTCAGAGCGATGATGTGAGGATACATGAGCCATGGAGGAGAGGGATGTCACTGAGAGATGAAGTCGTCAAGGTAGCGGAGCGAACCCATAAAGCGGCTCGCAACGCAGCCAAGCTCGCCACGACGAAGAAGGAAATGATCCTTCGTGAAGCAGCATCTGCTTTGCGTGAGCAGCGCTCTTTTCTGCAGGAGGCCAACGCAAAGGACCTCGAGGTAGGCAGATCGAGGGGGCTTTCCAAAGCAATGATGGACAGACTGACATTGTCGGACAAGGTGATAGAGGACACCGCAAAAGGGCTTGAAGAAATAGCCGCCTTCCCCGACCCTGTTGGCGAAATCGTCAGGATGTGGACCCGGCCTAACGGCATGCGGGTTGGGCGGATGCGGATACCCCTCGGCGTCATTGGCATTATTTACGAGGCTCGGCCAAACGTTACGGCAGACGCCGCAGCGTTATGCCTTAAGGCCGGCAACGCAGTCATATTGAGGGGAGGATCTGAAGCCGCCAACTCCAATGAGGCTATCGTCGCCATATTCAAGCGTGTGCTCGAAGGCCAGGGCGCAGACCAAGACATCGTCAACCTGCTGCCTACCACTGATCGCGAAGCCATCCTCCACATGCTGGAACTCGAGGATTTCATCGACCTTATAATACCCCGTGGAGGCGAGGAACTCATTCGCTTTGTCGCGCAAAATTCGAGGATACCTGTCATAAAACACTACAGAGGGGTTTGTCATCTGTATGTGGATGAAGCGGCTGATATCGACATGGCCGTTAAGTTGGGATTCAATGCCAAGGTTCAGCGCCCTGGGGTATGCAACGCCATGGAGACTCTTTTGGTTCATAAAGATATTGCCGAAGCCTATCTGCCGACAATGTCGAAGCGTTTCGCCGAGGCAGGCGTGGAACTGAGGGGATGCGAACGAAGCCGCAGGGTCGTGCCCTCTATGAAGCCAGCGACGGAAGAAGATTGGTACGCGGAATATCTCGATCTCGTGCTGGCTGTGAAAATCGTTGACAGCATCGATGAGGCCATCGATCACATCGCACGCTATGGTTCGCTCCATACAGAATCCATAGTCACGACAAACTATCTCGCAGCCCAAAAATTCTTGAACGAAGTGAACTCGTCGTCAGTGATCGTCAACGCCTCGACTCGAATGAGCGACGGTGGCGTCTATGGGCTCGGCGCGGAAGTAGGAATCAGCACCACGAAAATTCACTCCTATGGCCCCATGGGTGTGGAAGACCTTACCACGACCAAATTCATCGTGTTCGGAGACGGTCAGATTCGAGAATAGGAGATGCGCCGCATGGGCGAGATTCGGAGCACTATAGAAATCATGATGGAGCGGACAAAGGGCCTGTCGCTTTCCGACGAGGAGAAAAACGCTCTTAAGCGGGAAGAATTACAAAAAAGGGCCAAAGGTCTCTACTTGAAATTGACCGAGGCGCCCGCACTGATGGACAGCCTTCTCGAGGGGTTACGAGACAGCAGCGAACCAGATAACAAGACGCTTCACGCGTTGCTATGGAATATTTTTGTGGAGAACTTGCCTTTAGGAAAGGATGTGGACGGCTATCTCGACCTCATGAGAAAAATACCGATCTCTCCCGACCGTATATCCGCCTTGTCAGACCTCCAGAAGGAGCTCAAGACTCGTGAGAAAAATTGGATGAAGCAGAGGAAAGCTGCGTTGGAGGCTGAAAGAAAACGATTGGCGGCCGCCGGCATCAGCGGTACTGCGGTCTCGCCCAAGCTGAGAAGCGATAACGAAGGCGTCGTTGACCTGATAGCCAAATATAGAAAAAAGTTGATTTTAGACATTAATTAAGCTATTTATTATACTGTGATAAGAGAACTTTCTTGGAGAAGAAGGAGAGGCGTATTCATGAAATGGCATGGAGTTATTGCGCTGGTCGTTGTGATAATCTCTTGTCCCCTATTGGCGTGCGCTGAGGAACAGGTGCGCGACCAGTCCGGCGTGGTGATTGAAATACGCCAGCCTTTTGGGAACATGAGTTACGCCTATGACGGCAACAGGAATCCCCTCTATGTTGCGACATCTATACCGGGCAATCAGGAGGTGGTGGAGTATCGCGACAATCGCGGAGTCTATATGGCAATAGGGGGCCCGGGAACTATTCAGTGGGCCCAAAATCCGGTCGTGCAGTTTGGGACGTCTGGGGAATCAGCGGCCCGGTGATCCCGGTCATTTTTGTTGACAAGGTTCATGATAGAGCGTGATCGGTCAAGTTTTGTCGGGATCACCCTTGAGTGTCGCGCGCCTATTCGATAGGGTAACCCTGTTGTCGCCATGCTTTGAAGCCGGCGGACATGATCATCATATTTTTGTATCCGAGCTGGGCCAAGAATGCAGCCACTTCTTCGGCCATGGGGCATTGGGGGCCGTAGCAATAAAGGATGAGTCTCGCATCTTGAGGGAGCAATGGTTGGACAAGAGGATATCTGTCCTCTTTGCTCCCTGGTTCCAGGAAGACCGCACCTTTCACGTGAGACGCAGAGTAATCCTTTTCCAATCTTGCATCAACGAATACGGTGGTAGGATCTCCCAAGTACCGTCGTGCTTCTCTTTCGTCTATGAGGGGAACCATGACGCCTGACAGGACAACGTGGCCGGGAGGCGTATAGACGATCGGCAACGGCTGCTGAGCCAGATGGTTTTTTGCAAGTCCAATAGCGCTCGCAACTGCCACGATCAGCAGCGCTTTCAGGGATAAGGATACAGCGTTTCGCATCATCTCCTCGTGTTTTCTGAAGAGTTCGTCGTCCCCTTTATTCTCTCGCAGCTTCTGGGGGGCGTTCCTGGCGCGCAGCCTCACAAGGTTCAGGATCACAAGATAAGTCGCGGTGCCCCGACGAGCAAGGATCGAGCATACTCGACGTCTTTGCCTATTTGATCTATCAGATGATCGGGATCGGGGAAAACCATCTCGGGTCGCAGTCGTTCAACCATGTAGGCCGTAAGGTATTCCCCATACACGTCTCTGTCAAAATCAAGGATATACAGTTCATAAGATACTCGTCTATCATGGAAGGTCGGATTGTATCCAATGTTCATCACGGCCTTATGGACGGCGCCGTCTTCTGTTTGGCAATAGGCCGCATAGACGCCCTCAGGGGGGTGCAGCTTGACCTCGGGCTTGATATTTGCCGTGGGGTACCCCAGGGCCTTGCCCCTCCGATGACCATGGATGACGCGGCCTTGAATAGTAAATTCCCTGCCTAGCAAAGCGTTGGCCTGCGATATCTCTCCCCTCGAGAGATGTTCCCTGATAAGGCTCGAAGAGACAGGAGCGTTGCCGTACCGCACCGGCGGTATCACGTGAACGACGAAACCGAGTTCTCGAGACATCTTTTTCAGGGTGTTGGGCGTCCCTGACCTATTTTTACCGAAACGGTAGTTCTCGCCGATAAAGAGATTACGCACCCCCAGTTCTTCAACCAATACATTTTCGACGAATTCCTCGGGGGTCTGGGTGGCAAATTCAGGGGTAAACTCTGCGAGGATGAGCACGTCGATTCCCAACAACTCCAAAATGCGAGCCCTTTCGCTGGGGGTGGTGATGCGAGGCACTTCAGGGACCTTGTTCAGCACCAGACGAGGATGCGGGTCAAAGGTATAGACGATGGCGTCGCGACCTTTACGGTGGGCAGTTTCCACGGTGCGCCGCAAAATCTCCTGATGCCCGAGGTGGACTCCGTCGAAGTTCCCCAAGGCCACCGAGGGCGCGACAAAGTTCTGATATATCTTTTCTCTTACCCGTACGATTTCCATCTACGCCGTCATTGCACAAGAAGAATTGTCATTCAGTCGGTGCCGTCGCTGACTGCCCAGTGGGACGAGGCGCGACTGTTTGGGAGGCCTGTTGTTGCTCATGGCCAGTAAGGTCCCTCTGTTGCTTTAGGGTTCTGATCTCGTTGGTCTTTTCTTCCATGTCGGTCTTGAGGCGCCTATTGAGGTCCTCCAGAGCTTGCACCGTGGACTTGAGTTTTTGCAATTCGTCGCTTAGTTCTGCCTCTCTTTTCTTGAGCTGTCTCTTTTCGCTTCTCCACTTCAGGTACGCTATGAAGTCGCCCACCGCGGCCAACGCGAATCCCACACAGAAGCACGCCATCGCCAGAATCCAGAAGGGAACGTCAAGGGGAGCGGCTAGCCCGAAATAATCCACAGAGACACGAACGTCCTTGTTTTGCATGAAAAGAGTAATAACAAGGACAAGACATACGAGCCCGATAAGTCTTTTCAATAGCTTCATGTCTGATGGTCCTCATGGGCGTCCGGATACAAGGCAACGAAGGTTTCTCGCAACTTTTTGTACGTCTGCCGCAAGTGTTCAGGAATCACCCTGATGTCGGCAAGGACGGGCATAATATTAGTGTCTCCAAGCCATCTGGGGACGATGTGATAGTGGACATGCTCATCAATACCCGCGCCCGCCACGCGACCGAGGTTCAGGCCGACGTTGAATCCATCGGGGCGCATCACGCGCCGCAGGACGCGCACCGCCCTGCATACTTCCTCAATCAGCATACTGTTTTCATTGGCGTCGAGATCGCAAATATCAGAGACATGTCGATAGGGTACAACAAGCAAGTGGCCGTTGTTGTATGGGAATTTGTTCATAATGGTAAAGGCCCCGACGCTCCTGTGCACAATGAGGTTGTCCTCGTCCTGGGTTTGCGACGGTTTGGTGCAAAATATGCACCCAGGTTCCTTTTCTTTTCCCAGTATATAGTCAATGCGCCACGGCGCCCACAATCTCTCCATAGTGATGAATCCTCATGAATGATCACGCCTTGTGTGTTGTTGGCACAATCCTGTTCAATCATCAAGGGTGATGATACTTCCCTCTACCAGGCTGCCTTCCAGATTCAATACGCCCACTGTGCTGATGCCGCCGTACCTCCTCTGCCCTGCCGAGCCGGGATTGAAGAGATAGGTCCCGTCTATTTCTCCAGCGAATGGTTCGTGGGAGTGTCCGAAGACAATGATGTCTGGCTTGTCCGTGACAAACGTCTGAAGAATTCTGTGAGCGAGTCCCACCTTTGATCCCCATCCATGGATGAGCCCCAGGGTTTTGCCGCCGACAGCGATGCGCCGCACCTGCGGCAGATGATCGGCGACTTCGTAGTCATCCATGTTGCCGCATACAGCCACAACCCCTCTCTCCTCCAAGACCTCCAGCACGGAATGCGCGACAATGTCTCCCGCGTGGACGATCATGTCCACATCCTTGAAAATCTGGTTCAAGATGCGGTCAAGGAAAGGATCTGGTTTTTTGAGATGGGTATCAGAAAGGGCGCCTATTTTCATAAGGAATCAATTGGTTTCTGACTCTTCTGAGCGGGCATGCCCATTCACGGATCTGAGCACCATGTCTCCACCAAGGACGATGGATTTGCCGGCGATCATGACGATGCATCCCACGTCCGTGTAAGCCTCAGCCCTTTTGAGCACAGACGCGAGGCTTTCCCCTGCTGCGAGGCGGTCTCCAATGTCCCGCGCAAAGGACGACGCCAAACAGGCTGATCGTGACAGCACGGTAACGGCGTGAATACCTTTGCTCTTCGGAACAAAGGTGGATATGCCAAAAGGCTTCTGAAACGCCGGCAATGCGAGCGATAGTTTTTCATGCAGCGGCGATCCCTTGGCATAGAGTACGACATCCAGCGAAGCGCCTGCCTTCACGAACGAATCGCCCCCACTCGATACGATGATGCTGGGCGAATCCGGCGCCAGGTCTCTCCCCACAAAGTCTGCAATAGCCCCTCCCATGCAGGCCATGGGAGGCGTCCCTGTGCGGCGACTCGCCACATCGCAGTAACGGACTATTTCCGGGGCACTTGCATATACCTGAATCGGAGATGTGGTCTCCCGAAACGCGGGATGCTGTCGGAGATATTCTTCGATCTGATAACGATATCTAAATACCGAGTCCTTCGCCTTTGCAGTCAGATCGCTCCGCGCTTGTACCACAAGGCGAGTCTCTCGCACCTCCACCTCAAAAGAAACCGATTGAGCGAGTGGAATGGAGTTTTGGTAATCTTTTCTCTCGTAGATGTCGAAAACAGAAACCATGTACTAGGCCTCGCTCTTTTTCGGCGCGATCTCCCGCAGGCATTCTCGCTCCGCAGTGGCCGCGATTATTCATCTGCATTTGTTATTGTGTCAAGACAATTTTCTCCCTGCGCACAGGCAGATAAAGGAAAAGATTGTTCATCGTTGCCGCCGGTGGTTGATGCTGGTTATAACCTTTAAGGGGAGGCGCGCTCTTGACCAGAGCCTGGCCCCCGAGGCGTCCAGACGCCGCTGGACTTATTCCATCGAACCTCTTCTGACATTCTCCGGCCCCTCGCGCAACAGGGCCTTGAGGTCGTATGCACGAACCTGACTCCTTGACCGCAAGAATGAAAGCCAATCAGTTTTTTTCCTTTCCAGGGTAATGAGCCTCGGCCCCGCAAACCCTGGTAGAGTATTGATCTCAAAATCTGTGATCATCCCCTCAATTTTGGGAGTCGCCCACCGTTCATCCAGGGCGTCGCCATTCCACGACAGGCATATAATTTGGCCTTCTTCCAACATTTTGGACCGGCTCAGGAACCTCATAGTTTTCGAGCTGTGGGATATGGCGAGTATTTCGTAGAGCCTATCTCCGTAGAGGTCGTACGATCGTATCCTCGGACGGAAATAGACATCTTCCAGGTCGCTTTCCGTACGCCGCGAGTCTCCTCCTATTTGTTTCTCCGGCCCGTACCATCTCAAGAGCACATCAGAACCGCCAAAGAACCCTTTTGAGACGTAGAGCCTCTTGCCGTCAGGCTGGTAGATGCGGAGGTGGTCGTTTTTGTCGTATACGGCGATGAGAGGCGTCTTCTGCCCAGTGAAATCTCCAATGGTAAACCCAAATATGGGAATCTTGAGAGGTATGCCGAATCGTGATTCGGCGATCAGTTCGTCCCCTTTGTCGGCCATACGAAACACGGGCCCCTCGAACATCTTGCTCATCCCCTTTTTCTGGCCCAACAGGATTGGCCCACGGGTGGGGTAGTCAATCACCCGCAAAAAATAGTCGATGTTCTGGATCACGGGTATGAGCTTGCCCTTGCGATATTCCAAAACGAAAGATGCGACGGCTCCCCTGTTTTGGGCTGAGACATAGAGTCGAGCGGGCCCTTGTTTTCGTACCGCCGCAACATCGACGCTCTTGAGCTCAAGGGGACTGGCAGAATATTCTGCAAGCGGAACCAGCTTGTCGCTGGACAGCCGAAACACGCTTACCGTATGAGGTTCGATGACTGCCACTTCATTTTGACCATCCCCGTCCACGTCTCCGCAGCTCATCCCGATGGCAAGCATATTGAGTTCTTGACTACGCCACACCTTTTCCGATTGGGTGGCGGATGTTCGTGAGGGTTTCGTTGAGGGATCAGGGCTTGTTATCGCCGCGATCAGGCCCGGAGATACGCCCTTGCCTGTCCCCTGATCATGAATCCCTCGGTCGCTGAGAACACCAAGAGACCCCTGAAATCCAGAGGCGCCCGCGTCCACACTTGTCGTGCCCGTGTGCCCGAGCGTCTCACTTGCGTCTGCCCCGAACGAGCCAATCCAGCCCCCCGCCATAGTTGTCATGCTGATAACTGACAGAAAAAAGACGATCCTCAATACTGCATGTGCGATATCCATCGAACAGGCCCCGAAAGCGTTCTAGCATTTGCCACGAAAATCCTTACCACCGATAGCCGTGGATAGCAAACGAGAACCAATATTTTGTCACACAGTCTTATTGACCTGCTTTCGGCGCCAAAATTGCGGCCTTCCGCCCAATACTTGCACTGATCAGTGCTTGTCAGATGAAATACATGTACTTGTGGTCGATGTCGCGAGGGACGCCTTTTTTGCGCGCCAAAGCGCAGAGGTCCGCCACGGTGACGGAATTGTAATAGTCATTGAGCAGCTTCTGCGTCTCTTGCCACACGTGTACAGTCACACAATTGTCAGATATTTCGCATTGAGGTGGGCATTCCGCCGTACGATCGAGGCATTTTACCGGGACGATGGGCCCCTGGGCTGCCGAGATGATGCTGCCAATGGAGATTTCAGAGGGATCGCGAGCAAGGACATATCCCCCGCGGGGACCACGCCTACTCTTCAACAGTCCGGCTTTTAAGAGCTTATTGAAGATCTGTTCAAGATAGCGCTGAGAAATTCTTTGCCGCCTCGAGATATCTTTAATTTGAGTTGGCTGTCCGCCGCCGTGATATGCAACGTCGAAGATTGCCCTTACTCCGTAACGACTAGTGGTAGTTATGCGCATGGTTTTCCCCCAAAGGACGAGCGTCGCATAGACAAATACATGAATATATTGTAGTTAACCTTATTACTTATGTCAAGAAAATTACCCACGAGACATCAGGGAAATTGAGGGCGGCGAATCGCAGGCCAACGTCAGCACGCGCAGAATCTTGAGGTACGCGTATCACAATAAAAAAAGGAGACGCTTGTTTGTCGAATCCTTTTACGCGGTTTGCTTATCTATAGTGAAGAAAAATATGAGATTGACAATGGGATACACTGCCGCATCTATACTCATAGAAAAACGGCGCAGGCCAGTGTGCAACCTCAATAGCGGCCCAGCTCGTCAGTACTTCCATAGAGAACACGATGAAAATGGAACAGCAGTCACAGAATAGAAAAGAACCTGTTTGCACGGTGGTGACGCAGCACGGTGAAGACGCGTCACGGCAAGGATGCGATTGATTCGGCATGCGGAGTTTGGAAGATTGACACAAGTCGCTTGAGATGATAAGGATATCTTTTCGACAATCGCATGAGAGGTGTTGATGGGGAGTGTCATAAAAAAGCGCAGAAAAAAGATGCGCAAACACAAGCATAAGAAGCTGAGGGCTCGACAGCGGCATAAGAATAAATAGGCGGCCACGCCAATGACACGTGCGTGCTTCTTCACTTGGTCAGATCGTGAAACCATAATGAGGGCTGCTCTCGTCGCAGAGAAGTTGACGCAACGGTACTTTGACCTGCGTGAGGACGAATGGGTGCGCAACCCGTATGGTGTGTATACGCAAAGGGATGTGCACAAATCGTTGCACGAACCGGATGTGTTTGCGAATTTGGTGATGTACGATAGTCCACGTAAGAAAACGGGTCACGAAGCCAAGGACAAGCGTTTTGGCATAATCCTTCACGATCCCAACATATTGTTGGCGCTGCTTCGATCTTCGTGCCATGATCTGTGGACGTTGGGGCTTTTTATATTGACGCACGAGCTTATCCACATCACCCGATTCCGGCGATATGGCGTGAACTTTTTTGCTGACATTGAGCAACGCGACGAGGAAGAGCGAGTAGTGCACGAGATGACAAGAGATATTTTGAGGGGCACAACCGCTTTTGAGTATGTTCTGGAGCTTTACGATAATCAGGCAAGGTTTCTCGCTGCGGACCTGCCTCGACACACACATACCATGGAGGTAATGAAGGATGCCGATTTACGAGTATCGGTGTAGCAAATGCGGTAAAGAATTTGAGGAGTGGCAGAAGTTCTCCGATCCACCCGTGGATGCGTGTCCGGCGTGCGGCGGCAAAGCGTCCCGCCTCATATCTCATTCCAGTTTCGTGCTAAAGGGGACAGGCTGGTACGTGACGGATTACGGTCGGAAAGACACGGGCGGGGGCAAAGGCAGCAAAAGCGCGGATAATAGCGGCAGCGACGCCGCATGCACGCATTCGTCCGACGCCGGTTCCTCGAGCGACTAGCGCCTCCCCTCATCAGACAGGCTGCATTTACTATGAAAATAAAAAGAATTGCGCATTTGGGCATCGCGGTGAAGGATCTTGACGAGGCGCTGAGATTCTTCACCAAAGACCTTCCGTTGCAACTCACGCACACCGAGGACTATCAAGGCATGAAGATAGGATTCCTGCCGGTGGGCGACAGTTCAATCGAACTTTTGCAGGACGTTTCCGGCTCTTCAGCTATCAGGAAATTCATAGAAAAAAACGGGGAAGGCATCCAACATATCGCTTTTGAGGTGGACAACATCCAAGAAGCGGTGGCTGAACTGAAGGCGAAAGGCGTGAAGCTCATTGATGAAACTCCCCGTCAAGGGGCCCATGGGATGACAATCGCGTTCTTACATCCGAAGGCCTCTCGAGGTATTCTCATGGAGTTGTGCCAGCCGACAGAGACGCAGTGAACAATCTATTCCGCAGACTTAGGAGCTCCCTTTTCTGTGGGTTTTTTGTGTGTTTTTACGTAAAGAATCAGGAGGTAGTATCCCCATGGCAGACGTCACAATGCCAATGAACGGAAAGGTAATACAAGTGAAGGTGGCCGTCGGCGACGCCGTTGAAGAAGACGGCGAGGTGGTCATCATAGAGGCCATGAAGATGGAATTACCGGTCGTCTCCCCCTGCGGGGGCACCGTGAAAGAGATAAAAGCCCAAGTTGGTCAATCTTATCAGGCAGGCGATGTGCTCGCAGTAATCGAGTAAAAAAAGACGATCAGGGGGGTGACAGCTTCTTCGCAGTGTGCTCCGTACAAGGATTTGCGGGAGGTAGTTTACGTCGTAGGGTGGCAAGGGAAGTTGAAGATAGTCTTAGATCCCGTGAACAAACCGCACCATGGTCAAGGGGGGTCGCAGGGGCGCGATTCCCCTACATCGCTGTGGAAGGAGCGAGAGGAGGTTGCCGTGGCAACAGGCTTTAAGGATATAGTCCTGGAATGGGAAAAAAAGATAGACGCCCAGGCTGCGAAGAGACCGGAGCGAAAAAAAGAGTTTACCACGGTGTCTGGCCTTCCGATTAAGAGGGCTTATTGGCCCTGGGACCTTGAAGGCTGGAATCCAGCGGAAGACCTTGGAGTCCCCGGCTCATACCCATTCACTCGCGGGGTGCAACCAACCATGTATCGCGGGCGTTTTTGGACCATGCGCCAGTACGCCGGCTTTGGAAGCGCGGAAGAGACCAACGCTCGTTTCAAATACCTTATCGACCAGGGACAAACCGGTTTGTCGGTGGCTTTTGATTTGCCGACGCAAATAGGGTATGACTCGGATCACGAGCTTGCGGCAGGAGAAGTCGGGAAAGTAGGCGTTGCCATAGATAGCATCGAGGATATGGCGCGGCTTTTCAACGGAATTGATCTTTCCTCGGTCAGCACTTCCATGACGATCAACGCGCCTGCGGCTGTGTTGCTGGCTATGTACATCGGGGTTGCAGAAGAGCAGCGCGCAGACGTTTCTAAACTCAGGGGTACAATTCAAAACGACATTTTGAAGGAGTATCCCGCCCGTGGAACCTACATCTTTCCGCCCGGACCTTCCATGAGGATTATTACGGACATATTTGCCTTCTGTAATCAGCATGTGCCGTTGTGGAACACCATCAGTATCAGTGGCTACCATATCAGGGAAGCAGGCTCTACGGCGGTGCAGGAGGTCGCGTTTACACTCGCCAATGGGATAGCCTATTGCAAAGCCGCCATTGATGCAGGCCTGGACGTCAACACATTTGGCGAGCGTCTGAGTTTCTTTTTCAATGCGCATCAAGATTTTTTGGAAGAAATTGCCAAGTTCAGGGCCGCCCGAAGGATGTGGGCCAAAATCATGAAGGAGAGATTTGGCTGCACCAATCCCCGAGCTATGATGCTGCGATTCCACACCCAGACAGCCGGCTGCACGCTTACCGCGCAGCAGCCTGACAACAATGTGGTTCGCGTTGCTTTTCAGGCGCTGTCAGCTGTGCTTGGCGGGACTCAATCGCTCCACACGAACTCCCGAGACGAGGCCTACGCCTTACCCAGTCAGGAGTCGGTGCAAATTGCTTTGAGAACACAACAGATTATAGCCCACGAGACGGGCATCGCAGATACGGTAGATCCCCTTGCCGGCTCTTACTATATCGAGGCTTTGACGGATGAGATAGAGCGAAAGGCCACCGAATACATCAAGAAAATAGACGAGATGGGTGGTGCTGTTCAAGCGGTGGAATGCGGCTTTATCGAACAAGAAATTCAGAACTCCGCCTACGAATTTCAGAAAGCCGTGGAATCTGGCGAACAGGTGATCGTAGGAGTAAACCGTTTCCAAACAGGAACTGCCCCCCCCACGAATCTTCTCAGGGTTGATCCCGCAGTTCGAGAAATCCAAATTCAGCGGTTGGCCGAGATAAAGAGTATGAGGGACGCGGCGGCAGTCTCACGATGTCTGTCAGAACTTCGGCGCTGCGCGTCCGGCGCGGAAAATCTCATGCCCCCAATACTGGACGCGGTGAAAAAGAGAGTCACTCTTGGAGAGATATGCGGGGTTCTGCGCGAAGCATTCGGGGAATACACGCACGGTTCCCAATGCTGAAGAGCCCCCTGCGGCCTTGTTCATCCTTTTCTTGACAATGATACGTGTCTCACGGATACTGGGCAATCATAGGTACGTTAGGACTGTCATGGAAGACGCGAGGCCTCTCACTCCTCTAAGCTCCGCAATGGAGGACTATCTGGAGGCTATTTATCATCTAGAGCATGAGCATAGGATAGCGCGGGTGAGGGACATTGCGGAGCGACTCAACGTGAGGATGTCTTCCGTCACCTCTGCGTTGCGAACTTTGAGCGCTCGTGGACTCTTAAAATATGATCCCCACCAATTTATCAGCCTCACAGATGAAGGCGTACGGCAGGCAGAGGACATTGTCCGAAAACATCGTGTCTTGAAACGATTCTTGGTCAGGGTCCTTAAAATAGGCGATCCAGTCGCTGAGGACAATGCGTGTCGAATCGAACATCATCTCGATCCAGAAGTTATAGAAAGGCTGGTCAGCTTCTTGGAGTTCATGGAGACATGCCCTGTTGATCAAACCAGATGGGTATTTGGACTGGCCCAAAGTTGCGAAGACTGCGATGCATGCTTGGAGACCGCAAAGCATAGACTAGTGAGTCGGGTTCAGGCACAAGAAGCGGCCATTGCAGATGGCATGACTCTGGCCAAGGCGCCCCATGGTTCCCGGGTGATCATTGACAGGATAGAGGGGGAAATGGTGCGATCTGAGTTGCCAGAGGGAGAAGCGATCGAGGCAGGTACCATAGTGGAGGTAGAAGGCGCCGATGCCAAATTGGGACGGCTGAGTGTAAACATCAAGGGCTACCGGCTTACCCTTGATCCAGACGATGCGTCGCGTATTCTTGTGAAACCGATCTGAGGCCCACGGAAACTTATTCTGCAGCCATCTCACGTGATATGCGAGCCTTTCCAAGGCGCTGGCCTGGGTCCCAAATGCAGAAAAAATACTTCATGATGCGTGCTGTGCGATCCTCCCATCAGCAAATGAGGACCAAGGCGTGAATGCAAAAGCAGGCGGCCACCGCGCCCTGATAGGCTGTTCAGCAGCTATTTTTTGGCCAGGGGCATTTATTTTTAGCTTCCCTGGGGTCATGGCGCCTTATTGGCAAGAAACGTTTGATGTAGGCAAAGGCGCCGTGGGGAACCTGCTCTTTTTTGTCCTCGTTGCATTGGGAATTTTCATGTTTTTTGTCGGCCGGTGGCAGGAAAATATCGGCCATAGGAACATGATCACCGTGGGAGTGGTCTTGTGTTCCTTGAATTGTCTGATGCTCCCATTCATCCCGAATATCTACGGCCTTTACCTTTGGGCGTTTCTTAATGGCGCATCGTCGTGCTTCGTGTATATTCCAAGCCTGACCATGGTTCAGCGATGGTTCCCGGCGAGACGAGGTCTAGTGTCCGGTGTCGTCAATCTCGTTTTTGGCTTGTCAGCAGCCATCATGACGCCTGTGTTCACGTATGTGTTCCTCAGTCTGGGATACGTAGTGATGACCATGGCGTTAGGTTTTATGTCCTTGGTCACGGGGACCGTCGCCGCACGATGGACCAATCCACCACCTACCGAAGGTGCGAAGTCTTTGCAGCCGCCGGATACCTTAGGTATGGCGATTGACAATTCCCTCACTCCGTCAGAAGCCCTCCGTTCCCTTAGTTTTTGGTGTCTTTGGCTCGTATGGGCATTTCAAGGTGCATCGGGTATTGCAATGGTGACCCTCTCCACGTCGTTTGGTTTGTCCCGGGGATTTCCGTTAGTGGAAGCTGTGGTGATCCTTACGATATTCAATCTGGCCAGTGGAATCAGCAGACTTGTTTCTGGCTACGTTTCTGATCTAGTGGGGCGTAATATCACCATGAGCGTGACGTTCGTAGCCGCCGGCCTCTCTTATTTTTTAATGCCATGGTTTGAGGACCTTGTCATCATTTCTTTGTTCGCAGGACTCGTGGGCTTTGCCTTTGGCACGCTCTTTGCCGTCTCAGCCCCATTGGCGGTGGACTGTTTTGGGATGAAGCACTTCGGTTCAATTTTCGGTCTGATGTTTACCTCATACGGGTTCGTCTCAGGTTTGGCAGGGCCGACTTTAGCCGGATACATGCTTGATTTTAGCGGGGGCAATTTTCCCTTGGTGTTCGGCTACCTCGGATTTTTCTGCCTCGCGGCTGGTCTACTCATTCGGTATGTCGTACCTCGGCAGCATGTCGCCGTGAGCGCGACGTAATAAAGGCCGCCCACAGAGGCCCACGTGAATCTCATAAGGTTTCCGTTTATGACCCTTTGCTTGCTGGTTTTTTTGCCTGTCCCAAAAGAAGCTTGACGACATCCTTATGCCCTGCCCTCGATGCAACAAGGAGTGGGGTGAAGCCAAGTGCATTTGCATCATGAATGCTGACGCCTTTTGCCAAGAGCAAGGCCACGATATCACAGTGGCCGGAGGCGCAGGCGCAAAGCATGGGGGTATGTCCCTCGGAAGACTCAGCCAAAAGGTCTGCGCCATGTTCTATCAAGAGCGCGGCCACATCGGCGACGCCCTTCACGCACGCGACCATCAGCGGCGTTCGATTGAGGTTGTCTCGCGCATCTATCGAGGCAGACGCTGCAATAAGTATCTCGGCGACCTCAGAGTTCCCGGTTAAGGCAGCGAGGAAAAGCGCAGTGCGGCCATGTCCATCCCGGTGTTCGGTTTCCGCGCCGCAGCGAATAAGTCACTCACAGATATCTGGACGGACTGTCCTGGCAGCAATCATGAGAGGGGTTCGGCCCTTGTTGTCCACGACATTGGGATCCGCTCCACGGGCCAGGAGCAGTTCCACTATTCCGAAATGACCCTCGAAAACAGCCCAACAAAGTGCAGTCCAACCCAGTTTATCCTTCGCTTCTTTCTGAACATTCTTCTTGAGCAAGGCCTCCGCAACCTGATAGTGTCCCTCGGCGCTCGCCAGCATAAGAGCCGTCCTTCCTCTCGCATCACACGCATCCATTTCCGCGCCGGCCCTATATAAGTCGCACGCAACCTTTAAGGCGCCGACTCTACATGCCTCCATAAATGGGGTTGTCCCCATGGAATCCCTGTTGTTGACGAGCGCACCGTGCGCCAACAAAAGAGCAGCGGATTCCACATCTCCCCTTGAGACGGCCTCCGCAAGAGGAGTTCTACCCTTGCGATTCCTTGTATCAGGCGCAGCTCCCGCACCCAGGAGGCGGCGAATGACGCTCTTTTGGCCGTGAATGCACGCAAAATGAAGCGCGGTATTCCCCAAGACATCATCCTGAGCGTCAGGATCGTACCCCTCTCCAAGGAGTCTTTCAACCCGCTGCATGTCTCCGTCTGCGGCTGCGCGCATCAGTTCATTTTCCATTATGGGGCTTCTCGGTCTTGGGGATTCTCGACGTCCCATGGATAGCTATTGCTGTAAACCTTTTCATTTCCTCCTCATATCAGCATCGGGCTTTGGTAGCCAGGGCGCATGGAGAACCACCTCACCCCCCAATAAGCCATGGGCGTGGGGCTGCTCGATGTTATTAAGGACTTGGGGAAATACCTTTGAATGAGTTTGCAGAGAGCAGCATAGCACATGAAGAATGCATGATCAATTCTTGCCCTCCCCGGGCAGATCACAAATCGCCAGAAGTGTGAGAGGTATTGTAGGAGCGTGCGAATTGCAGAAAGTCTGCATAGGCCCTATCGAGATCATACCCTAGTTGATTGGAATGAGTAGCGAGGCCCTGATGGAACCATCTGTACCAACGATCAACCTTGTCGATGCCTTCTGGAATGAGCTTGTCAAAGATATCTGTGCCTGGATAGGGGGTTACCATGTTTACTTCCACGTAATCCGGACGGGCTTCGACAATAAGCTTTTTGGACAACTCTATGTCTTCGGGACGCTCATCCGGCAAGCCGATCATAAAGAATGCGTGCGAGCGTATCCCCGCGCTTCTCAAAAGATGCAACGCCCGCCTGACATCCTCATTTGTTTCGCCTTTTCGAATCATTTTCAGGATGCGGGGGCTCCCGCTTTCTACGCCTAAGGTTACTCTGCGGAAATTGGCCTCTTTGAGTTTCGCTACCACGGCCTCATCCAGCGTGTCCGCCCTCACGCCGGCAGTGTATTCAAAACAATGGAGGCCGCTTTGGATGATGCGGTCAAGAAGCTTCATCGTTCGCGACTTGCTCACGGTAAACGTATCATCGACGATCTTGACCACATTTCTGCCTGCGTGCGACTCCCCAGGCAGGCGTGTGGTTTCGAGGCTTTTAAGCTCAGCCAGAATAGATTCAACCGATCGCAGGCGCACTTGCCGTCCCCAGAGCGTACGGGATGCGCAATAGGCGCAGTTGAATGGACAGCCTCTGCCGGTGATGAGGACATTCCCGAAGTACTCGCCTTGCGAGACAAGCGACCTGTCCGGTAGAGGGATGTCATCTATATTTGATATGAGCGGGCGTCTGGGATTGACGTGGATATCTTTGCCGAGCCGAACGGCCAATCCGGGAATCGAGTGGAGTGTGATCCCATTTTCTAAGGCGTTCAATAGGGCAAGCAGCGTTTCCTCTCCCTCACCCACCACCGCCATGTCGGCCGACGTATATTTAAGACTTTGAACGGGCGCCGCTGTTGGATGGCTTCCTCCGAGCACGACCTTGAGGCCTCGGCGTTTAAGGCGTTTGGTCATGAGCCTGACTGTGTCCATGTTCCCAGAATTACTAGTGAAGCCTACCAAGTCCGGGTTGGTCTCGGCGATGCGGTTTTCCAGTTCGATCCACAACTGGTGATCAGGATCGTTGAGGACGTCAATCATTCGACCAACGCCTTTACTCATCACGATCTCTGGATCATCATCTGACGCCGGCGGAGGCAAGAGTTCGGGAATCGCAATATTTTCTCCGTCGATGATCGCGGCGGCATGGGGCCCGAGCTCCCTGACGTAGGTAGCAAGATACAGCAAATTGAGCGGATAAGTCTTCATTTTAGGCGTCGTAACGCCGAACAAGGCATAGAAAGGCGGTCTTACGAGTGTTACGTACATAAATGCGCCCTGTGATTACAGTTGATTCTTTCCTCAGCCACACTTTAGGCGAGCTTTAACTATCGTCTCATCCATCGTGCATCCGGTGCAGCGCAGGCTTGACGACGCAGCGCCGAAACTATACTATTTTTGAGTTTTCGATCAAGGTTTTGAGAGCCCTCTTACAGACAGGGTGTGAAGAGAGTAAAAATGCGTGCACCGAAGTACGTGTGCATACACGGGCATTTTTATCAGCCGCCGCGAGAAAATCCCTGGCTTGAATACGTAGAATATCAGGAATCGGCTCATCCTTTTCATGATTGGAATGAGCGAATTGCGGAGGAGTGTTACACGCCAAATACCCAAGCTCGAATTCTTGACGAGCATGGGCGTTTGCGACGGGTGATGAATAATTACGAACACATCAGCTTCGATTTCGGTCCCACGCTTCTCTCCTGGCTCGAACAGAAGTGCCCGGATACGTATCGACGAATTCTCAACGCAGACGTGTTGAGCCGCCACAAGCGTTCAGGGCACGGCAACGCCATTGCTCAGGCCTACAACCACATCATCATGCCTCTGGCGTCTCTGCGAGACAAGAACACACAAACGTTATGGGGAATCGAGGATTTCATCAAAAGGTTTCAGCGACGACCCGAGGGGATGTGGCTCCCCGAAACCGCGGTGGATAAGGAAACTCTTGGAGTTCTCATCGATCATGGAATCTCTTTTACGATTCTGTCTCCTTGGCAGGCAAAGCGTTTTCGTGTGGTGTCAGATACCGATTGGATCGATGTGTCGGACGGAACTGTGGACCCATCCCGCCCCTACAAATGCCAAGTCAAAGGGCGCGGTGAAATCACTGTATTCTTCTACGACGCTCCCATATCGCAGGCGATAGCATTCCAGCATCTGCTCAATAGCGGGGAAGACTTGCGATTGAGACTGTTAGGCGGTTTCTTTGACGAAAGGACGTGGCCGCAGCTGGTACATATCGCCACAGATGGCGAGTCCTACGGTCATCATCATCGATTCGGGGAGATGGCTCTTGCCTTTGCGTTGGAGCGCCTCATGCAAGACCAGGACGTTGCGTTGACTAATTACGCAGAGTTCCTGGACAAGCATCCTCCAAGTGCAGAAGTTGAGCTCATAGAGAATTCGTCCTGGAGTTGCCCCCACAGTCTCGGACGCTGGTCGCGGGATTGCGGCTGTGCCAGCGGCTTGAAGCCAGACTGGAATCAGAAATGGCGAACCCCCCTGCGCCGCGCGATGGATGAGTTGCGAGACAGAGCAGATGCAGTTTTCGAGCGCGAGGCCGGTTCTTTCCTGAACGACCCGTGGAAGGCAAGAAACGAATATATCGAGGTGATACTGTCAAACCACACGATTGCAACCGTGTTCCTCAAGGACCATGAAAACCGCCCGCTTGACGGAACGGAGGCGACGCTCGCCCTTAAGCTCCTTGAGATGCAGCGCAATCGAATGCTGATGTACACGAGTTGCGGGTGGTTTTTTGACGACATCACTGGGATTGAATCGCTTCAGGTCCTTCGTTATGCAGCCCGCACAATACAGTTGTTGCAGCCGTACGATGCAGCCGTGCTGGACGATTTCCTCTCTATATTGTCACAAGCGGAGAGCAATATGAGGTCAAATCCCAGAGGCGACGAGATATTCAACAACAAGATTTGGCATCAGGTTTCGTCTTTAGAACACGTGGCCGCGCATGTCATTATTTCTGCAGCCTTCGAAGAATTGCCTATGAAAGGAAAGCTCTATTGCTATCACGTAGAGGTTCTCGACATGATGCGCGAACGCTCCGTGGAAAGAGTGTTCCTGCTTGGGCGTCTGAAGGTCGCAGACCAGGTGACTATGCAAAGCGCTGATTTAATCTGTGCGGTCATATATCTTGGGGAAGTCGACCTTCGTTGTTCTGTGAAGAACTTTGTGAGCAACGAGGAGTATGCGACACTCAAGAAAGAACTGCTCACGACCTTCCACAGGTATTCTTCCACCGAATTGTTGAGGGAAATGGACAAGCGTTTTTCCGAAGACTACTTTTCCATGAAGAACCTGTTCGCCGAGCAGCGCATACGCATCATCGAAGCGGCCACGAGCAAGATGTACGAGGAGCAGGCAGGATTGTTTGACGTGTTTTACCGCACCAACAAAGATCTTGCCAAGTTGATTGTCACTTACGAAGCAAAACTTCCTGACACATTTCTTGCGGCCGCGCGCTTTGTGCTGAGTCGAACGTTCTTGCGCGAACTGGAAAAGCTGTCCGGAGGCTTCTATCCCGACAGGCTGGAATCGGTTTTAGAAGAGGCGCGATTTTGGAAAATACAACTCGATGTGAGCTCTGCGGAAAAATTGATCCGAGGCCGCATCATGGAACTGATGAAAAAACTCGGCAAGAACCCGTGGGACGCAGCTTCATGCTTGGAAATACTCACGTTTCTTGATTTGGGCGCCAACCTTGAGATCAGGTTGGAGCTCGGGCAGGCTCAGATCGAATTCTTTATGATATTGCAAGAGTTGTGGGCTGCTCCCCAAAGAGGGTTTCCCTCTCATTTCCCTGAACTCGCTAACCGCTTACATGTGAGGCTGGAGAAGTATGACAACAATACCTGATAGCGACAAAAAAATTGTCTCCGTGGCGCCCTACAAGACCCCACTGGAATCGGTTGCTGAGGCGGTCCGTCTGTGCGGCGGGTTGGATGGATTGAGGTCCGACGCCAAGGTATTCATAAAACCCAACATTGTTTTTTGGAGCAAGGTCACCCCTTTTCCAAAATACGGCGTGATCACGACATCTCGGGTCGTGCACGATGCGGTCGTGCTTCTTAAGGATTTCGGAGTCAGTGATATTACGATTGGGGAAGGCAGCGTTCTTTTCAATCCAAAAGATCATGCGACACCCGCGCATGCTTTCGAGTATCTCGGATATAACAAACTGCGAGATCGGTTCGGAGTCAAGGTGGTGAATGTGTTTGAACGCCCCTTCGAAAAGACAGACCTCGGAGACGGGGTGGAACTGAATTTCAACGTTGACTTTTTAGCCAGCGACTTTGTCGTGAACCTGCCAGTGCTCAAGACGCATGCGCAGACCGTGGTGAGCCTCGGGATAAAAAATCTAAAAGGCCTCATCGATGTGAATTCACGGAAGAAATGTCACTCGGCAGAAGCCTCACGGAACCTCCATTTTATGGTCTCGCACCTAGCGAACAGGCTGCCTGAATGTCTCACAATACTTGATGGCATCTACTCCAATGAAAGAGGGCCGGGGTTCGATGGAAAGATGAGGCGCAACGACG
>CAYRVH010000030.1:1345-44367 GCA_964427855.1 uncultured Syntrophaceae bacterium | reverse complement strand
TACACTCTTTCCTTACACGACGCTCTTCCGATTTCACGCTCCAATTCTCGACGCACCCGTTCACAGACCACATAAAATTCTTCTGTGTCCCGATAGTCGCTCCGGCCGGCCGAGGGATTCTCGACGCATGAGACGATGGCGCCAGGCGTACCCGCCATGATAAGGACTTTCCTGCCTAACCCCACGGCCTCTTGAATGTCGTGGGTCACCATGACCATTGCGAAACGTCTGGAACGCCATGCCGCAGCGACCAAATCCTGGAGGCGTTCCCGTGTAAGGGTATCCAGCGAGGCGAACGGCTCATCCAAAAGGAGCAGAGACGGGTTCAAGACGAGGGCTCGGGCCAGCGCGACCCGTTGACGCTGCCCCCCTGACAATTGTTGAGGATACAACACGGTCTTTTGTGAAATTCCCAGTTCCCGCAAGAGGGCGCTGATCCTTTCAACGTCAATCTTTTCTTTTCTTATCTTTATACCGAGTTCGATGTTCGCCTGCACTGTTTTCCACGGAAACAAGCCGTAATCCTGAAGCACCAGGGCGACTTCCCGCCGAGGCCTCTCCAGCACTGTGCCGCGAAAGCTGACCTTGCCTTCCGTAGGTTTTTCCAAACCGGCCAGAATAAACAGAAGGGTCGATTTACCGCAGCCAGAAGGACCTACAATCGCCAGCGTGTCCTCATCCTCGAGCGATAGAGAGACGTCTCTCAAGGCCATGACAGGCCCTGTTTCAGTAAAATATGTTTTTGCCACGCCGACGCACGAGAACAGTTTACTGGAGGAAGGAGCCATCTACTATCTGTCCAAACTTTACAGGGCCTTGAATCACCTTTCTGTCGCTGAGCCACTTCGCAATGGTTTCAAGCGCTGTGTGGTCGGGCGGAGCAAGCTGAGGGAACCGCGGCACAGGATAGGTCTTTTTTAGAGGCTCTGGCAGCCGCACATGCTCGACCATAATACTCCGCACAGAATCCGGCGCCTCATTGATGTACGCCGCCGCCTCTCCTACGGCCTTGAGAAACGCCTTAACTCGCTCGGGATGTGCACGAGCAAACGGCCCGCTAAATGCGAGAACGGTCTGACTTGTTGCCATCCCTGCATCATCCGCCAATAGCTTTGCGCCTTTTGCCAGTGCAGCAGTGACCAGTGGCTCAGGCAGGGCAGCCGCCTCCACCTGACCTGACAAGAGCATTTGCATTCTCATGCCGATGTTCTTGGCCTCGAAGAAGCTCATTTTGTCAGGAGCGACGCCGCCTTGCGCCAGCAGCGTTTCTGCCAAGAAGTGTACTACGGAGTTGGATGACACCGCCACCGGCGTGTGCGAGAGATCAGACAGAGCTTTATACGAGCTCCCAGGTTTTGCGAGAAGAGCGAACATTCTGCGGTCGCGCCGCGTGTCGTAATTTGCGGCCACGATGATGACGTCCCGTCCGTTCCCCTTCAGGACAATGGGTGTGACGAGGTCGCCAAAGTAACCGTCTATGGCCCCTGTCGACAATGCAATATCCTTCTCCGACGCGGTATTGAAGGGCTCTAACTCCACGGAAACGCCACGCGCGCGAAACAGGCCTTTGTCCTGAGCCACATACAGGGGAAGGGCCTGGAGTACGGGCAATACGCCGAACTTGAGTTCTGACTCCTGACCCCCTACAGCATGACTCTGGTATCCAAACAAAAAAATCATTGCCGTTAACGCAAAAGCGATAAAATGGACAGCGTTTCTTGGCACGGGTTATCTCCTCTCTATAGCAAGGTTTCGACTCTTTCGGGGTTTCTCACGTTACCCAGCGCTTCGCGCTGGCTGGACATGCCCCTCTGCAGCAGGTCTGAGGCGGACCTGATCCAATGCTCTATCGCATCATCGTCAGCCTCGTAAATGTTCAACCCTTCGCCGAGGAATTGAGTATAATAGGCCCTGAGAAGCCCTTCCAACATGCAGTTCATGAGAAAGGCCGCATGTAAGACGTGTAGGTCTGACCGCAACTCTCCACGGACAATGCCCTCTCGAACAAGATCCGAAAAAAACGTCACGCTGAGTTTCCTGAGTGCAGCGACTCGCTCAGCGCCGAAGGGCGCCTCGCCAGACTGCAGAAGGTGAAAATATATGCGGGCGAGGAGTGGGTGCGCGTCTATGAATCCAACTCCCGCTTTGATGAACATTTCGAGCCGACGGGGAAAACTCATGCCGGTGGTATGGGAGCGCACCATGCGGAGGGATTCCTTGACTTTTTCCACCGCAGCGTCAACTATCGCGCTGAACAGAAGGCTCTTGCTGCGAAAGTACCAAAAGAGGCTACCTTTACTGATGCCGGCCTTCTTCACAATCGCATTCACGGAGGCATGTCGGTAGCCATTGGCCGCGAATTCTTCGAGGGCGGCGGTGAGTATTCGATCTCTTTTTTGCTGATCAAGGGTTTGAAAGGCTTTTGTCCCGAGGCGTGTGGAGTTCATAGCTGCCTGCACGCGACTGTTGCGCATGTGATATTGACCATGCGGTCAATATAGCACAAGCCGCCTACACGTCAACCTCGCAATGCTCTAAACAGCCAGTCGGCTTGACACTATTGCAGACCTCTTGTTACTAAGATGGCGAAGTCCATGCTCTCATGCTCGTTATATGAAATTCGGGGAGGCACTGAAATGAGGTTGCGCCGTCTCGTAGTAAAACCCGACTTGCCCACTGAACTGAACGCATTGAGAAATCTCGCCATGAATTTGTGGTTTTCTTGGAATCCAGACTCGAGCCGGCTTTTTCAGATGCTGGAACCTGATCTCTGGGAAGAAACAGGCCACAACCCGGTGCTTCTGTTGAGCAGATTGAGCAACGAGCGCATGGCAGAGATTGTTAAGGATCCCTCTCTGATGAGCGCGATTGCTGAATTGTCGAACGCCTTCGAAGAGTATGTCAGCAATCCAGGGAATTATTCTTTCAATCTTGAACGACCGATTGATTACAGGATTGCGTATTTTAGCATGGAATACGGGCTCGCCGAGTGCGTGCCAATCTACTCAGGCGGACTTGGCGTGCTGTCCGGAGACCACCTCAAGAGCGCGTCCAACCTGTGCTTTCCTCTCATTGGCATGGGGCTCCTGTACCAGAAGGGCTACTTCAAACAGTATTTGAATGTGGATGGTTGGCAGCAAGAATTATATCCAGACAACGATTTTTATAACATGCCGATTTCTCCTGTGGTTGATGGAGCCGGGAACCAGGCTAATTTCATGTTGGAGTTCGACGGGCAGAGCGTCAAGGTCTTGGTTTGGAAGATTCAGGTGGGCCGGATACCCTTGTACCTTTTGGACACAAGCCATCCTGACAATAGCCCTGCGGCGAGACGGATTACTGCGGAGTTGTATGGTGGAGATCTGGAGATGAGGATACAGCAGGAGATTGTCCTCGGCATAGGAGGAGCCAAGGCCTTTCACCTGCTTGGGTTGTGGCCACTGGTGTATCATCTTAATGAGGGGCATGCAGCTTTTGCGGCGCTTGAGCGGATAAGACAGTCCATGGCCACCTATCGTGTGCCGTTCGATGTGGCCATGGAGGCGGTTTCTGCGTCAACGGTATTCACTACACACACCCCCGTCCCGGCTGGGATTGATATGTTTCCTCCAGACCTCGTAGCCCGTTATTTTTCGCAGTATATGCGATCCATGGGTATGACGGTCAAAGACCTCCTTGATCTTGGCAGACAAAATCCAGAGGATCGCACATCCCCTTTGTCCATGGCGGTGTTGGCTTTGAGGTTGTCCCGGGGAGTGAACGCGGTGAGCAAGCTGCATAGCACTGTTTCCAAGAAGCTGTGGGGGGGCCTTTGGCCCCATTTGGACGAAGAAGACATCCCTATTGGATACGTGACAAACGGCGTTCACATCCCATCGTATGTGTCGAAAGAGATGGCTGACTTGTTCGCACGCTACCTCGGGGAAGAATGGGTCGAGGAGCCGGACAACGCCAAGATATGGCTACGGATCAAAAACATCCCGCCGGTGCAACTTTGGCGGGTACATGAAACCAGGCGTGAGCGTTTGGTCGCTTTCTGTCGGAGACGGCTGGCCAGCCAGATGAAAACCGGCGGCGGGGACGGCTTCAACCGGAAGAGAGCAGTGGAATTTCTCAATCCAGAGGCCTTGACCATTGGTTTTGCACGGCGATTTGCCCCCTACAAGCGGGCCGGTCTTCTCTTCACCAACCCAGACAGACTTCTAAGGATTGTTTCAGACAAACGTCGGCCGGTGCAGTTCATTTTCTCTGGGAAAGCCCATCCGCGAGATTTGCTCGGGAAGGAATTGATAAAAAAAGTGGTTCATCAAGCCAAGAGTGAAGGTTTCAGGCGTAATGTCATCTTTTTGGAGGATTACGACATCAACATTGCGAGATATTTGGTGCAGGGCGTCGATGTGTGGCTCAACACCCCTCGCCGGCCCAATGAGGCTTGTGGGACATCGGGTATGAAGGCTGCGGCGAACGGCGCATTGAATTTGAGCATCTTGGATGGATGGTGGCCGGAGGCCTACAACGGCTCCAACGGATGGGCAATCGGAAGCGAAGAAGAATACCGGGATATCAACGACCAAGACGCGGCCGATGCTGAAAGCCTCTACGACTTGTTGGAGCAGGAGGTTGTGCCCTTGTTTTTTGATCGCGGGGTAGATGGATTGCCTCATGGCTGGATCGAAAAGATGAAGAATAGTATGGCGTCGATATGCAGACGCTTTAACAGCCACAGGATGATTGAAGAATACATGGAAGACTATTACATTCAGGCTGGGCTGGCGCATCAGATACTGGGTGAAAACCGTCTCAGCAGGGCAAGGGAGTTGAGGGATTGGAAGCAAAGGGTTCGTTCGGTATGGCACGACGTCCAAGTCCTGGATGTCTCGGCAACCAAGGGAGACAGAATCTCTTTGGGAGATGAGCTTGAAGTGGTGGCAACCATTAAACTCGGTGGCCTCACTGCCGACGAAGTGGTGGTTGACCTGTGTCATGGTCTGCTGGCAACGGATTCGGAACGACTCCTTCAGAGAAACGTCACGGCAATGTCTCAGAGTGAAAAAGTGGAGGATGGGATTTACCTTTTTCGTGGAACAATACCATGCGAGGAAACAGGAATCTATGCGTACAAGATAAGGGTCTTGCCCTTTCATCCTTACCTCTTCAATCCGTTGTCTATGAATCTTGTTGCGTGGGGTTAACATTTTGTTGCAGCGCCGATTATCCTGACCCCGGATAAAATCCTTCATGATTCATCCCCACTTCCAGAGAGGTCTTAGAGGCCGCGTCCAATCGGGCTCGGCCATGACGGGCCGTCGAGGCCTGGCCGCACGCCGAGTCGTTTTTCCTGCCGTGTCTATCCCCCAGCACGGCAGGAGAGGGATGAACTCATCCGTGACCCCATGACCTTGCATGGGAGTTGCATGATCAGCGCGTGAGGAGTATGCTGAATGGTTACGGCTGAGAAGCCTGCACACTTTTTTAGCACAAGGAGATTCGTATGGGTGATAGCATGTTGCCCAAAGTTTATGATCCATCACATATAGAACAAAAGTGGTATGACTTTTGGCTTGCGCAGAAATTTTTTAGGGCCCGTGAGGCGAAGACCGGAAAAGAATACTCCATTGTTATACCGCCTCCCAATGTCACTGGATCCCTCCACATGGGCCATGCCCTGAACAACACGCTCCAGGACATTCTAATTCGCTATCATCGCATGGATGGCTACAACACTCTCTGGATGCCGGGCATGGACCATGCCGGCATTGCCACCCAGAACGTAGTCGAGCGTCAACTGGCGCAGGAGGGGCTGCACCGCGAGGACTTGGGACGGGAGAAGTTCATAGAACGTGTATGGGAGTGGAAGCGTCAATCAGGCGGCGCAATTGTCAATCAGCTCAAGCGGCTCGGGTGTTCGTGCGACTGGGATAGGGAGCGCTTTACCATGGATGAAGGGCTCTCCCGAGCGGTTCGAGAGGTTTTTGTCCGGCTTTATGAAGAAGGCCTGATTTATAAGGGAGATTACATCGTAAATTGGTGTCCTCGGTGCCACACCGCGCTGTCAGACCTCGAAGTTGAACATGAGGACTCTTCTGGGTCGCTGTGGTTTATCAGGTATCCTTTGGATGGGACCGACAGACACGTCACTGTAGCGACGACGCGTCCTGAGACGATGCTTGGAGATACTGCCGTTGCGGTGAATCCGTCGGATCCGCGCTACGCCGATCTCGTGGGCAAATATGTGATTTTGCCCCTTGTGGGACGGAAACTCAGCATCATTGGCGACCCCATTGTTGACGAACATTTTGGCACAGGCGCGCTCAAAGTGACCCCGTCCCATGACCTCACAGACTTCGAACTCGCCCAGCGGCACGGACTGGAACGAGTGACTGTGATGGATTTTCACGGGAAGATCAATGAAAACGGCATCCATTTCTACGGTATGGACAGGTATGAATGCAGGAAGGCAATTGTGCGCGAACTTGATGAGAAGGGATTCCTGGAGAAGATCGAGCCTTATGCCGTTGGGCTGGGAAAATGCTATAGGTGCAAGGATGTGGTGGAGCCGCTCATTTCGAAGCAATGGTTCGTGAGGATCGGTCCTTTGGCAGAGGAGGCTTTGAAGGCTGTCAAGGACGGCAGGACCAAGATTGTCCCGGAGCATTGGACCAAGACCTATTTTGAGTGGATGACCAACATCAGGGACTGGTGTGTATCTCGCCAGATATGGTGGGGCCATCGTATCCCTGCATGGACCTGCCAGGACTGCGGAGGAATCATCGTCGCGCGTGAGGAGCCGACGCGATGTTCGGCTTGTAAAGGATCAAGGCTTGTCCAAGAAACAGACGTTCTTGACACATGGTTCTCATCAGCTCTGTGGCCGTTCTCAACCATGGGCTGGCCGGATCACACACCGTTGCTTAACACATTCTATCCCACGAGCTGTCTGGTGACCGGCTTTGATATACTTTTTTTCTGGGTGGCTCGCATGATGATGATGGGGCTGAAGTTCATGCACGACGTTCCTTTTCGGGACGTGTACATTCACGCCTTGGTCAGAGACGAAAACGGCAAAAAAATGAGCAAATCGTTGGGAAACGTCATAGATCCGCTGCTGGTCATGGACAAGCATGGAGCAGACGCGTTCAGATTTACGCTGGCAGCGTTGGCGGCGCAGGGGCGGGACATACGTTTGTCGGAGAGCAGAATAGAGGGTTATCGGAACTTCATGAACAAGCTCTGGAATGCAGCTCGCTTTGCGCTCCCCCATCTCTCCGATACGCCTTCGGCCGATTTCTCGGAGCTGCCAGACGGGTTGGACGTTGTCGAGCAGTGGATCGTATCCAGACTTCAGCGCGTTATTGAGGAAGTTCGAAGCGGGATCGAATCATACTGCTTCAACGACGCCGCCCAATGTCTGTATCAATTTACGTGGCATGAATTCTGCGACTGGTACATCGAGTACTCAAAGATTCCATTGGCCAAAAACGGCGCCGAGGAGGCACTGCGGGCCAAAAAGGTGCTCGGATACACGCTCGATCGCATATTGCATCTGCTCCACCCATTTACTCCTTTTATTACGGAAGAAATAGCGTCCAAGATTCAAAGCGGGAGGGCGACCATTACTTGCGGACCATTTCCGGTTGCGGATAGGACTCTCATGAACGATGAGGCTGAGGCCGCGGTTTCGCTGCTCATGGAGCTTATTACGGCGATACGCAACATACGGGCCGAGATGAACATTTCGCCGGGCCGACCGCTGAAGGCTATCGCAGTGTGCCCGTCGGACAAAGAGATTGATGCCCTGGAAAAGGCTCGGGCCATGATAGAAACCCTTGGGCGACTGGAATCTTTCTCCATTGTCCGCGATCCTGGCGACGCGGAAATCGGACGGCTGCGGGCCACGGCGGTGGTAAGAAATATTCATGTTATGGTCCCTCTTGCAGGCGTGGTGGATCCCCAGGCCGAAATCAAACGCTTGGAAAAGGAAATCGCGAAGCATCATAAAGATTTTGACGCCGTGCGGGCCAAGCTTTCCAATCCTAATTTTCTGGATAAGGCGAGCCCTGAAGCCATAGAAAAGCAAAAGGAGCGGGAGCACGAACTTTCGAGCAAACTGACTGGTCTCATGGCAGGCTTGGAACGGATGAGATCATTGGAAAACCAAGAGGTCTGAACGTCGAGCGCTGCGGCACGACCTCGGGCGCAGCTCGGCACGCGGGGAATTTTTCCGGTTTTAGCCTTCCATGTTAGAGAGACAAGAGGATTTGCATTCGAGGATTTTGCAAGAAGTGGAGATCCCTGGTGGAAGGATCATCGTCTTGAGCGAGGCGGGTTCGACCCAGGATGTGGCGAAGGACATGGCCCTGCGAGGAGAGCCGTCATGGACGGCTGTCATGGCCTTGGAGCAGACAAGCGGACGAGGACGCAGCGGCCATTCGTGGATTTCGCCTCCTGGGAAAAACCTTGCCATTTCCGTCGTCGTTCGCCCTACCCTGCCCTCAGATCAGTCGCCGATGCTGAGTATGCTGGCCGCCGTAGCGGTGGCAAATGTCCTCGAGGCTAAAGGGGTCTGCCCTGTGGCCCTCAAATGGCCGAACGACGTCCTCGTGGACAACAAAAAGATAGCGGGCATTCTGCTTGAGGCCACCATGGTCAAAGAACAGGTTCGCGAGGTCATCCTGGGGCTGGGAGTGAACCTCAATAGCGACCAAGGGGATTTCTCAGGCGTTTTTCCCATCCCTCCAACATCTTATCTGTTGTGCGCCGGCAAGGAATGGGACGTCGTGGAAGCGGCCCAGGCATTTCTAGGCGAAATAAAGGCGCTTTATGAGGACGTCGAAACGAGAGGTCTGGAGATCATAAGGCAACGCTGGTTGGCAAAATGGGCGCACAAGGATCATTTGATGACCTATGAAGGAAAGGCAGGTAGAGCCATTGGCGTCTCTCGGGAAGGCTTTCTCATCTTAAAAATGCAAGACGGCTCTAGGGTGACCGTGGCATCCGGGGAGGCGTCCCCTGTGGGCAACACCTTGGATTCGCCGCTGCCAGAGGGAGACCATCAACATGAAAGGGTTTTGAGATTTTGAGCGTCGCGCGATCAGTTTTGGCCATGAGTTTCCCAAGGTTGCTTGTTGTAGTGGCAGTGTGCGTCGGTGTGGAACTCCTCGCGTGCGCCTATGGTCTTATTCCGAGGTTGGAACGAGATCTCATCCGGATGGCTGACAAATACGACGCATATTTTCCGGAGATCACCATTCAGGATGGACGGGCTTCGATCAAGGAAAAACAACCCTATCGCATTGAGAATTTCGGGGACGCAGGCGTCGTGCTCATTATCGATACCACTGTATCATCGTATGATGACGCGGTGAGGCTTTTGGGGAATGTACAATACGGGGCGATGCTGACTCGATCCGCCATCGTGAACAAAGACGGTGCTGAGATCAAAGTGGTGTCTCTGAAGGAAGCCCCCGACATGGTTATCAACTCCGAGAATATCAGAAAGGCGATTGATCGCTTAAGTCCTGTTGTGAAGACCTGGGGGCTTGCTTTTCTCGCCATATTTTTCCTCTTCACGAAACTGCTGCAGTCACTGTCGATGGCTTTGATTCCCTTTCTAGGGGCTCGGCTCTTTCGCAACCCCCTCCCCTTTGAAGGCGCCTTCAGACTCGCGGTTGTATGTTTGGTTGTCCCCGTCGGAATTAACTTCTTCCTGAGTTTTTCGGACATGAGTATCGTTGCCATGTTTATGGTGTACTATGCCGCCTATGCGGCCAGTGTGATACTTGCCACGCGTGATTACATACAAGAAACGCGATGCCTTACTTCGCAATGACAGCGCGTCGGCTTCTCTCATTGCGAGCACTGCGAACCAATCCCGTCACTAATTTTAACCATGAGCATCCCTGACCATTTCAACCTTCAGGCGTACGAATATGAGCTTCCTCCCGAGCTCATCGCCCAATCTCCCTCTGAGCAGAGGGAGGCCTCGCGTTTGCTCGTACTCGAAAGGTCTTCTGGGAAGATCAGCCACCGCCACTTCCAGGATTTGCCGCAACTCGTGCAAGATTCGGATGTTCTCGTCGTCAACGAAACGCTCGTCGTTCCTGCATTGCTCACAGGGCGCAAGAGTTCTGGGGGACGCGTCGAACTGCTCGTAATCGAACCGGCGTTGCCGCATAATGAGTTCGTACAAGAAGGCAAATCCATTCGACAATGCCTCGTGAAAGCAAGCAAACCTCTGCGATCTGGTTCAAAAATATTTCTCGACGGAGGGGTTGAACTGTCTGTGCTCGACACAGTTTCTCCGGGCAGGGTTGTCGTTTGTTTCCCCTGCCCTGAAGCAGGTTTTTTGGATTTCTTACATATGCATGGACAACCGCCCTTGCCTCCGTATATTCGCAAAGAAAATCGTAGAACGGACCGAGATCGTCAAAGGTACCAGACGGTGTATTCACGAGTCCCCGGCGCGGTGGCCGCGCCGACCGCAGGACTCCATTTCTCTCGAGAGCTCCTCTCAGACCTTCAAGATAAGGGCGTCATCATAGCGCCTCTTGTCCTTCACGTGGGGCCGGCCACGTTCCTTCCCGTACGACACGAGGACATTCGCCTGCACAGGATGGAAACAGAGAGGTACGAGATTCCTGCCGCGACGGCTGACGTGGTAAACGACGCGTTGAGGGGGCATCGTCGAATCATAGCCGTGGGCACGACGAGTGTACGCGCCCTGGAATCCGCTGCCACCCAAGAAGGTTTGGTACGTGCTGGTCCTCACCATACGGATCTGTTCATATTTCCAGGATATCAGTTTCGGGTCGTCTCTGGCATGGTGACGAATTTTCATCTGCCGGCCTCGACGCTGTTGATGCTTGTGTGCGCCTTTGGTTCATATGAGAGGGTGATGGCTGCGTACCGGGAGGCTTTGGTCCACCGGTATCGGTGGTACAGCTATGGGGATTCATGTCTTATTGTTTGATATTATTGAGAAAGCGTCCCCTCCAAAAAAGGCGGGACCCCCTACGGGGCATCGGGTAGGATGCTTGGCGGGCGTCTCAGGAAGGTCTATATGGTAGGACTGATGCAGGTGGGCAACTTTTAATAAGATACCATTTCCTTGTCAAGTCTTTTTTTATTAAAAAGACTCATCTTTGCGATACGACAAGCTATAAATTGATTGACATAAAAGAACCCGTTATGTTCCTACCCTACGATTACTTATAAATATCTTGTCTAGGTTCTCATAAGTTGCCACATATCACCGCGACATTAAACAGTAATGTTCACAAGAGGTACGAATAGAGGATAAAAGCCTCTGTTGAATTTTGTGGGGGACAGAGATCAATGGTGAACCGCGTTGCGGTTACCGCATGCGCGTTGCACAACCTTGGACGCCCCCCTCGACGGCTCACTGCCGAGAGGAGCTCTTCATTCCCCGAGCTCAGCGGGTATTCCTTTGGCGCGAGATGGCTGTGAGGATGATCATGCTAATCGAAGGCAGACCATCGACCTGCGGACGTTTTTAGCGGTTCGTGTAGAATGGGCATAGAGGGGTCTGTGAGCTGGAGAACTTTTCCTGCATGTTGGCGGAGGCTATAGAGTATTTTTCAAGCTTGTCACGAGATGGCTGTGCATCGCTTGCAGCGAAGCGTCAATGGCCTTATTGTCAGTGCAAGAAGCCGAAGGCCACGAAGCAAATCCAGTTGACATCAATTGGGTGGAGGCGCCGATGTGGTATTCGCGTTTTCCTCGGCGACTGTTACATGATTTCTCTTGATTATGTCGGAAGAAATGTTTAGAAGTAGGGTAGAACTGTAGCGATGGAATGCCGTAAGGAGCGAAGGAGTCCATCGCCGTGAGAGCCGCCTTTAGGAATAACCCCGGAAAATCATTTGATTATGAAGGAATCAGGGGAATCGGACTCATTGGGCATCCGACGGGGTGAGCGTCGTGAAGAACGGGCGCGTCAACCAACCAGCGGATTCCCGTCGAATAATCGAACTTAGCTTTTAGACCGTCAAAATCTTGAGTCCATAAGGGTCGCATGCTGGGATTCACCGGCGACGCCCTTTTCATGGAGCCGTGCACTATGAAGTGCCAGGGACAAGGAGATGCAAATGCCGAAGAAACCTCCCAGGCGTGATCCAATCATTGTGTATAAGCGAGAGGAAAAAGGCCTTAAGCCATTTCTCCCCAAAAACAGAGGCTTCCGCTTCGGCCCCCCGCCTCCGCCTGCACCCAAGGCGAAAAAAAACAAGGAAACAAAGCCTGTTGCGCCCGAATACGTCATCTTTCACGAGAATAATTTGAAGGAAATAGAGGGCATGCCGTCGCCGGAGCGAGAGATAGCCAGAGCATGCTATTACATGTGTTTCTTGGTTCATGAGACAAAGACCAGCTCTGAACTTTTTCCCCTCAAGCATAACGCCCTCGAAAAGATCTTCAAGAGCGGACATCCGAGTTTAACGGTGCATTACGTGCGCAGAGGAGATCGGGAGGTCTATCAGCTTTCACCGGAGGCGAAAAAGAAATGGGAGAGCGAAACAAACTCGAACAAGCACCATGTGAGGATGTATCTTACTTCTAAATGCAAAATCGAATACGAGGAAGGCTATTTCGATCTGTATCATTTTCACATTGTATTGGAACCATTTCGCTTTTCCTTTTATCTACCCATCCACCAAGCCCCTTGGATCGATAAGAGGCGATTATCCAAGAGGAAATTTCATTATCCTCAGACTGTCGAGTATGGTCTGATGCGAGGAAGACCTATCACTGGTTCCCGCAAGGCAACGCTTGTCTCACGCGACAAGATTAAGGATGAGCTTGAGAAGTTCCTCAATACCGAACTGGATGTGAAGAAATAGGGCTGAGGCCGCTTTTTCATTGGCCTCGCTTAGGGGGTCAGAAGGCTCATTACTCGTCTTTGAGAGCTACTGTTGGTCTCCAAGCGAGGCGCCAGCGCGCTTTGTCAGAAAAAGCTTCAATACACTCCGCATTCGCGGGATATAATGGTCTGCAATATTTCTGACGTCCCCCCTCCGAACAACAGGAATCTGCAATCCCGGTAAAAGCGTTGGACGTCGTATTCCATTGAATAGCTATAGGCGCCGTAAATCCGCGTGGCCTCATCGGTTGCCCTGCACGCGGTCTCGGATGCAAAATATTTTGCCATGGAAGCTTCTTTGAGGGCGCGCTCCCCGCGATCTATCTTGGCCGCAGTATCATAGGTCATGAGGTGAGAGGCCCAGATATCGGTGGCCATATTCGCTATTTTTTGCTGCACCAGCTGAAAGCTTCCGATTCGTTTCCCAAATTGTGTACGTTCCAAGCAATAGCGTTTGGAATGTTCATATGCGGCCCGGGCCAGACCGAGTGAAAGAGCTGCGGTCATCACCCGTATGACGGCAAGGATACGCATGAGATTGCCGACTCCTGCCCCCTCCTTGCCCAGACGGTTTTCAAAGGGGATCTCTACGTCCGTGAAGGCAAGTTCGGCTATTTCCGTGGCCCTTGTACCGAGTTTTTCAAATTTCTTCGATACGTACAGTCCGGGTGTCGAGCGCTCGATGAGAAAAAAGTCGAGTCCTTTTAGGCCCTTTTTTTTATCAGTTTGACAGAGGACGGTGAAAAAATCTGCTACTGGGGCATTGGTAATCCATGTCTTTGATCCGTTGATTATCCACCTGTCGCCCTTGAGGACTGCAGTCGTCTTCACCGCCCCAAGGTCGGTAGCCGCGTCGGCTTCAGTCAGAGCAAAGGAGGCCACCTTCTCTCCCCTGAGCGCTGGCTTTAACAATCGTTCGTGCTGCTCCGGCGTGCCGTACTCAAACAAAAAGTTCGTCCCCATCAGGCACTGCATTGCCGTGAATGCGGCGATGCTCATTGATGCTTTGGCGAGTTCCTCCACCATAATACAAAATTGCGTGGTGTTTCCCCCGGCGCCCCCTACAGAACGCGGGTATCGAATCCCATATGCGCCGGTGGCCGCGATTTTTTCAAACATCCAACGCGGAAATTTTCCCTCTTCGTCGAGGCGACGGGCCACAGGCAAGATCTCTTCCTCGGCGAAACGGGCAAAAGTTTTTCGTATGAGTTCCTCGGGTGTAGGTTTAGGGATATGCGTCACGGTTTACCTCGAGAATTCTTTTTGTTGGTCTTGAACTGCTCGAGTCAAGGCCGGCAATATGTCGAACATGTCTCCCACTATCGCAAAATCCGCAACTTCGAAGATGGGGGCATCGGGGTCTTTGTTGATAGCGACAATATATCGAGAGCCTTCAATACCGGCGCGGTGTTGAACTGCGCCCGATATGCCGCATGCAAAATAGATTTCTGGCCTTACCGTCTGCCCTGTCTGACCCACCTGATGCTCTTGGGGCAGAAAACCTTCCTCCACGACCACTCTTGTGCATGCGATTTCGCCTTTGACTGCTGCGGCAAAATCTTTAAGCACGGCCAAGCCTTTTTCGGAGCAGATCGGGCGTCCGCCAGCGACGACGATCTTGGCTGATGCGAGGTTGACGCCGGTCGACGGATTCATCGTACATTCCAGAATACGAGTAAACTCTGTGCACTGGGCCAAATCGATATTCTCCACTTTCATGCTGCCGTTTCGCGTGGCGTCATAGGTTATCGGCCTCATGATGCCGGGTCTCACGGTGGCGGTTTGAGGTCTCGAGTAACGGCTGACAATGGTTGCCATTACGTTTCCACCAAAGGCTGGGCGTGTCTGGAGCAAGATTTTTTCTTCAGGATCGATGCTCAATCGCGTACAGTCAGCCGTAAGTCCGAGTCCCATACGCCGGGCTACCCGAGGCGCAAGGTCCCTTCCTAAAGGCGTCGCTGCAATGAGCAGAATGGACGGCCTGAAGCGGTTGATCGCTTCACACAAGATGTGGGCGTAGGTGCATGTCTGATAAAACTGCAGTGAAGAATTTACCAGGAACAGGCATTCGTCGGCCCCATGAGCAATGAGGTCTCGCAGCGTATCAGGCGCCTTTGCCCCTGCCGCGACGGCGATGACCCGCTGAGACAGGTCGTCTGCCAGACCCCGGGCGCATCCGAGGAGTTCTAGGGCAGACCTGTGGAACGCAGCGTCATGCATTTCACAGAATACCAGCACGTCGCGATAGCCCGAAAAATCTGGTACTATCCTCTCGGGTATGTCACCGGTGAGGGCCTCGTACTTGCAGCTCTTCAGACAGGCTCCGCATAGGGTGCAGCGGTCTTCAATCCATTGGGCTTTCTTGTCATGAATCTCGATGGCTTGATACGGACAGTCACGCGAGCATTTTCCACATCCGTTGCATTTCTCTTTGTCTATATAAATAGGCATGCTAGTCTCCGAGGCGTATGTTCCGTTCGCGAAATGCATCGATTAAAGTTGATGCTATTGAGATTGGGGCTCCTTCGAGGTACTGGGTCTTGCGAGCCTCTTTGGGGGTGAACGTTTGCACCACTTGAGTCAGGGACCCCATCAAACCCACTTCATGGGCCTTTGCGCCGATGTCGGCTGCATTCCACACTTCAATGGGGGCATTTTTTGACGAGGCATCGAGAAGACCTGCCACCGTCGGAAAGCGAGGGTGGTTGAGCGCTGACAAACAGGTCAAAAGAACCGGTGTAGGCGCTTCGACCCTCTCGCAGCCGTTTTCCACGCGACGCTCGACAGTAATCTTCCCTTCATGAAGCTCGAACCATGTGACGTAAGTGAGCTGTGGGATGCCGAGGAATTCGGCCACCTGTGGACCAATCTGGGCGGTATCTCCGTCTATGGCTTGACGTCCCGCAAAGATGATGTCAAAGGCTCCTAAACGCTTAATGGCAAGGCCAAGGGTAGTGGAGGTTGCCCAGGTATCTGCACCTGCAAAAGCCCTGTCGGAAAGGAGGATTCCTTTGTCAGCGCCCATAGCCAAGGCCTCGCAGAGCACCTCAATTGCCTGGGGAGGCCCCATGGTGATCGCCGTCACACGAGCGCCGTGGCGATCTTTGATCTGGAGCGCGCCCTCCAGGGCGTGGCGGTCCTCCGGGTTGAGTACACTTTCGACGCCTTCCCTGATTAAGTTGCCCGTTTTTGGATCTATGCGAACCTCGCTCGTGTTGGGGACTTGCTTGACGAGGACGATAATGTGCATAAATATCTCCCAAGTGTGGCGTGATCTTTGGAACATAGCGTTCCTCAACAATCCATGTCAAGCGCAACTTGAAACGAACACGCATGAAAACTAGGTTCCCGGAGAATACTGATGAAGGATATCGAGCACTGCCTAGCCCTGGGAGGGGAATGGATAAACGGAGCCTCCACCGAGCATCTCAATGTACCTGACACGCCGATCATTGGTTTTATTGAAGGAGATGGCGTTGGTTCGGATATTTGGAAGGCATCTCGTATGGTTTTCGATAACGCTGTGGAGGTTGCCTCACAGGGCAGAAAAAAGGTGTGCTGGATCGAGATCCCTGCCGGCGAAAAGTCTTTTGAGACTTCGGGAGATTATTTGCCCGAAAGCAGTTTAGACCTCATTAGGCGCGCAAGGATAGTGATCAAAGGACCTTTAACCACGCCGGTAGGAGGGGGAATTCGAAGCCTAAACGTGACCCTCAGAAAAAAGTTGGACCTGTACGCGTGTATTCGGCCGGTGAAATACATTACGGGTACGCCATCCCCAGTGCTGAGGCCGGACCTCGTGGACATGGTGATTTTTCGAGAGAATACCGAGGATGTGTATGCGGGCATTGAATGGCCATCCGGGAGCGACGGCGCCGCGAAGCTGATCCATTTCTTGCACGATGTTATGCACATAGATATCCCTGCCTCGGCGGGCGTCGGGTTGAAGCCAATGAGTCCTTATGCGACAAAGCGCTTAATGAGGGCCGCGATGCGTTTTGCGTTAGCGCAAGGGCGAAACAGAGTGACCATCGTGCACAAAGGGAACATCATGAAGTTCACCGAAGGAGCTTTTCGAGACTGGGCCTACACAGTCGCGCGAGAAGAATTTCCCGAGATATTCGTGGACGAGACAGAGCTGATCAACACGTATGGGGGCCAGATACCTGAGGGGAAGATCCTCGTGAACGATCGCATTGCGGACGCGATGTTTCAGCAGGCGCTTCTACGACCTGAAGAATACTCCGTGCTGGTCATGCCAAACCTCAACGGGGATTATCTTTCCGATGCATTGGCGGCGCAAGTGGGCGGTCTGGGAATGGCGCCTGGCGCCAACGTTGGAGATCAATGCGCCTTGTTTGAGGCAACGCACGGGAGCGCGCCAAAATATGCGGGACAGGATAAGGTCAATCCTTGTTCCATGCTTCTATCAGGAGCTATGATGTTTCAGCGCCTTGGTTGGAGTGACGTTGCCAACTTGATTGTCGAGGGCATAACCGCGGCGATTGGCGAAAAGACTGTCACTTACGATTTGGCTCGACTCATGCCGGGCTCTACCCAGGTATCCTGCTCAGGTTTTGCACGAGAGGTCGTAAGACATTTTCCTGGCGACAAGAGGCGCTAAACACGTCTGTTATCTGTCAAATATAAGTGGAGACTCCATGATTATCACTCGGACGCCGCTGCGAATAAGCTTCTGTGGTGGTGGAACAGACCTCCCTTCGTTTTATCAGTTTCAGCAGGGCGAGGTGGTCAGTACAGCGCTCAATAAATACGTCTATATCACTATCAACAGACTCAGTCCTTATTTCGAAAATCGGATATTGCTGAAGTATTCGGAAACTGAACTCGTTGATTCCGTTGAGGAGATACGCCACCCTATCATTCGGGAGGCGATGAAACTTACTGGTGTCATCGACAGTGTGGAAATAGCATCCATGGCCGACATACCGGCGGGAACAGGACTGGGCTCATCGAGTACGTATGCGGTCGGCCTCCTGCATGCGCTCCATGCATACAAAGGAGAATACGTGTCCGCCGCGCAGTTGGCCGAGGAGGCATGTGACATAGAATTGAAGAGGTTGAAAGACCCTATCGGTAAACAAGACCAATATATAGCCGCATATGGAGGTTTGCGCCATATTCAGTTCAACGCCGACGAATCCGTTTTTGTGGACCCCATTATCTGCGCCGCGTCCACCCGTGAGGCGCTACAAAACAATTTGATGATTTTTTATACCGGTATCACCAGAAGCGCCAAAGACATTTTGCGCGTTCAAAACGACACGACCAGCGCAAATATGGAGGTGCTGGTAAAGATGAAACAGCTCTGCGGCAGCATTCTCGACGTGGTGCGCGACGGCAGATCTTTGAATCGATTTGGCGAAATCCTCCATCAAGGTTGGCTTTACAAAAGGTCCCTTGTGGATCGTATCAGCAGCGATTCCATCGACACATACTATGAACGAGCGCGGGAAGCAGGAGCGATAGGGGGGAAGCTTCTTGGCGCCGGCGGCGGGGGATTTCTTCTTTTTTATGTCGAGCCACAAAATCAGGGACGAGTCCGACACGCGTTGCGAGAGCTGCAGGAGCTCCCGTTCCGGTTCGAGCCTCAAGGCAGCAAAGTCATTTACGTGTCCGATGACGTGTGACGTCCCATTCCACGCCTCGCCAAGCATTGAGGCGGCGGAGAGCAGTCCTCATACTACGATCGATAATCGGCGTTTATCTTCACATATTCTTCGGACAAGTCTGAGGTGAGGATCGATCCTTTTGCCTGCCCAGCCTTAAGATCGAGTGTTATAACGTATTCTCGTCTTTTCATAACGTCACGCGCCGCCGCTTCCCAGTCATGCGATACCAGGCGACCTGACGACACGATTTGCACTTCTCCAATAAAAAGATTCACTATGTGGGGATCGAATGTAATTCCCGCGGCCCCCGCGCTTGATACGATTCGACCCCAATTGGGGTCCTCACCGTGAATGGCAGTTTTCACGAGATTTGACTCCGCTATTTTCCTCGCTATGCACAGAGCCGAAGCAGCGTCCGGAGCGCCCTGGACTCGTATCTCAACAGCTTTGGTCGCTCCTTCGCCGTCTCGTATGATTTGGCGCGCCAAGTCCACACACCCTTCGGTGAGGAGGTCTGAAAAGGCGGCCCTGTCTGCGGATTCTATTGTTCGAGCTTCAGGCGCCCCGCCGGCAAGCACCACGACTGTGTCGTTGGTGCTCATGTCTCCGTCGACTGTGATGGCGTTAAAGCTCTTTTCCACAGCGCGGTGCAATATCTCCCGCAGCAGGCCGGCGTTCACCCGCGCGTCGATCAAAAGAACAGCCAGCATGGTTGCCATGTGCGGCGCGATCATCCCTGAGCCTTTGGCCATTCCCAGCAGCCGAATGGAACCGGAAGACGTCTCAGCCTTTAGATGCACCATTTTGGGTTGGGTATCCGTGGTTAACATTGCCGCGGCGACGTCCTGGGCCCTTCCTGTTTTTAGCCCGTCGATCAAAGATGGAATGCGCGCCTTCATCCTCTCCAAAGGAAGAGGGACTCCAATCACTCCCGTGGAAAGAGGCACGACAAGGTTGGGGTCCTCTTTCAGACGAACTGAGACCTCTGCCGTCAGCGCAATAGCATCTCGCATCCCTTCGTCACCCGTACATGCATTGGCATTCCCCGAGTTGACAAGAATGGCTCTGCACTGGCCATTTCTCAGCCGTTCCCTCGTGAGTACCACCGGCGCCGCGACAACGATGTTCGTGGTGGTGACAGCCGCTGCCGCAGCAGGTGCGTCCGCGACGATCAATCCCAAATCGAGGCGCTCCAAATCGGGGCGTTTTATGCCTGCGGCAACCGCGCTGAAGCGAAAGCCATCTATGTAGGAATCATCGTCTGTCAAGTGCCTACCTCCTTCACGTAGGTATCATAACGCCGACCTTGGCCAGGGCTTCGACGAGCTGTTCATACCCGTCAAAGACGATGCCATGCATGCCCACATCCCGCGCCGCTTCTACATTCTCTCGGATATCATCAATGAACACGCTTGAACGAGGCGAAATGTCAAACAGCTCCAGGGCCTTGATGTAGTATTGTCGCGCGGGTTTCATAGCCCCCAGTTCGTACGAAAGAGCCGCGCGTCGAAAAAACCGTATTTTGGGAAACCTATGGATGATCCACTCGAAATGCTCTCTGCAGGTATTGGAGGCCAGCCATACGCCGTATTCGGCTGAAAGCCTGTGGCCAAGATCGATCATGGATTCGTTCGCCTCAAAGATGTCGCACCAGATGACGCGAAATTCCTCGAGAGACAGGGATGTCCCCAGTTCGTCACAGGCATATTGCCAGAACCGTTCAAAAGGCAATCGACCTGTTTCGAGCTCCTCCGAACGTTTCAAAAAAAGTTGTTTGAAGCTTTGAAGATCGCATCTGACCATATCGACAACACGCAGAGGCAGCCGGGTAAGGAGCCGCTCAATAGCTCTATTCCAATCGAAGGGCGCAAGAACGTTTCCGAGGTCGAATATGATGTCTGCGATTGCCGTCATATCAGGAGATACGAGCTTTCCCGGCTTCGGGGAAAGCCCCCGAGTGGCTGGGGATATCGAGCAGCGGCACGCTCCCGACACTTCACTGGCCACTTTGTCTTCTGCGAAATCTCGAGAAATGGGTTTCACACTGCAGGGCGAAATCGAGGACGATTGATTTTGGATCTCTGCCGCTTATTTCTGCCACCGTGGCAACAGCATGCCAGAATTCCTCAAGAGCTGGCAGCTCTGCATCCGTGATGGAGAGGACAAGCGTGTTGCCGCATCCGCAGTGTCGATACATCATCGTGTAGGGCCTCCCCATCACGTCGCTGCAGTCTTCCAGACAATGAGCTTTGGCAATAGTGTCCACTACGTAATCACGAAAGCTCGCATATTTTTTGCCGCACGTCTTGCAATATTTGGGAAACAACTTGTCGTGCTGACCGATGCCGGCAAACAGTTCCATGAAGCGATTCAAATCCCCATTGCGCGTATCAACGTCTTGTGCGGTATGCCTTTGCATCGTCACGTACCTGAAGGTGTCGCCGTGGCATTATGGGGTAGGGCTCGGACAACGGATATACTGTCTTTATTGATTTTTTTTTGACATGCGAACCGTTGCATTCCGCTACAACATTCGACGATTTTCATGAGAATCACCGACTTGAGGCTTTATGTCAAGCGCGCCGACAAAAAAGGGCCTGGAATCTTTCCAGGCCCTGTACGTCCGGAAAAAGTGGATTACGATGCGAGTCGTGACGCGACGAGCTCGGTGATGTCCATGACGCGGATCTTGCCTTTCTTCTCTTTACGCGCGCGGGCTGCAGCCTGGTTGAAGGAGCCCTTGCACGACGGACACGCGGAGACCAAGACCTCCGCACCGAGATCTATGGCGGAGGCCAGCCTCTTGTAGCCAATCTCCCCCGCTAAGTCATTGTCGTAGCCCTTCATTCCCCCGCCGCCGCCGCAGCACTTCGCAAGGGCCCTATTCAGGGGAAATTCCAGGAGTTCGACATTGGGAAGGGATTTGATGACGTTTCGAGGGGGTTCGTACACCCCCATGTGCCTCCCCATATCACATGGATCGTGATACACCACCTTCAGCCTTGGCGCGTCCTTGCTAAATTCCAGCACGCCTTTGTTCAAAAGCGTCTCGAGCAGCTCCACAAAATGAGATACCTCAATTCCATTCTTCCATCCATAATGGGGATAGAGGTCCCGAAACGTCTTGAGACATCCCGCGCAGGTAGTTATAAGCCTCTTGGGGGAGTATTCCTCGAGTCGGGAGACGTATGCGGTCATGGCTTTGCCAAAGGTCTCCATGTCGCCAACGAGGTACGCTAAATATCCGCAGCAGCTTTCTTTGTCGCCCAGCACTCCATAGTCCACTCCCGCCGCGTCGAGCACTTTCATCACCGCGGGAATGATCTTGACGTCTTGGAAGCTTGTCACGCAGCCGAGGTGGAGTATTGATTCTGTCTTGCCTGGTTCCGCCGCATGGAAGCGAGCCGGATAACTGTCAGTCCTCTTTTCAGGCGGGGCCAAGAGAGGGTTGGCCGCATCTATCATGGACGCCAACGCCGGCTTGAACGCCTCCGGAAGATAACCTTTGGCCACGAGACGCTCTCGAGCGGCTCGAATGATGTCTGAAACCTTCACCTGCGCAGGGCACACGGATCGACAATTCAGGCACAGCATGCACTGGTAAAGCCGCTTTGCCAGGTCTTCAGAGGGCTCGAGATTTCCCATGAGCATGTGAAAGGCAAGCGATACCCTTCCCTTGGCATTCAATGACTCCAACGCAGTTTCGCCAAACGTGGGACAGCCAGCCCGGCAAAATCCGCACTGAATGCACGCCAGGATCTCATTGTCCACCGCATCGCTGAAGTGCTGAACTTTCTCAGGGGCCTCCAGGTAGGGTGCAAAACTATTTTCATCAAAGATATCAGTGATGGCGTCGTCAAACCCCATCTTTCCAGGGTTGAGGATATTGTTGGGGTCTACGGTCTTCTTAATGTCCTTCATCAATTGGAGCGCATTTCCAAGCTGTCTGGAAATGTAGGGGGCCTTTGCCATGCCTATTCCGTGCTCTGCTGACACGGTTCCGCTGTATTTCAGAGTCATTTCGATGAATTCGAGAGCGATGTTGCGTACGCGTTCCCAATGATCCTTGTCCGTGGGATTCATGATAAAGGTCGCATGGAGATTTCCATCGCCAATGTGGCCAAAGGTTGCTACGGGGAAGCCGTATTTGGCCCCGATTGATTGGATCTCAGCTATGGTTTCAGGGATGCGGCTGATGGGGACCCCGAAGTCTTCCACCAAGGGCACCAACCTGTATGACGGCTTGAGGCGGCTCATGGCCGGCACCAACCCGCCCCGGGCAGCGAAGAGCTTCGCCTTTTCCACTGGGTTATCAGACCAGATGTTTTCGATGCCGCCCACAGATTTGCAGATTTCATCTATCCGTTTGATCTGGTCTTGCACGGCGGTCTTTGGCCCGTCGATTCCCATGAAGAGCTGGCAGTTCACGTCCTTGGGTATGTCCATTTTAAGCGCGTCACGGCAGACGTCGAGACACACGTTGTCAAGTATCTCACAGGTCGCTAATTCAATTCCTGACGTGAACATTTTTTCAACTGCCTTGCCCGCCGTGTTCACGTCCGGGAAAGATGCCTTGGCAAAGGCTTCGTACTCTGGCATGGGCAGGATCTTAAGTATGGCTTCGGTAATGATGCCCAGCGTCCCCTCCGAACTTGCAAACAGATGCGTCAAATCATATCCTGCTGAACTTTTTGGAGCCACGTCACCCGTTTGTATGACAATGCCGGTGGGGAGCACCACGGTCAAAGCCTTCACGTAGTCCTTGGTGGTGCCGTATTTCGCAGCCCTGACCCCGCTTGCGTTGGTAGAGATCATGCCTCCGATGGTGGCTATGGGCGCGCTGCCTGGATCAGGCGGGAAAAAATGGGTCGGCGCAAGCTTGGCGTTTAAGGCGTTGCATATCACCCCAGGCTCGACCACCACATATCCGTCCGCCTTATTGATCTCCTTGACCGCGTTCATTTTCGTGAAGTCCAGGATAATGCCTCCCTTCACCGGTAACACCGCGCCTGTGACCGACGAGCCCGTGCCCCGCGCCACGACGGGTATCTTTTCTTCGTTGGCAAGACGGAGAATCTTGCTCACCTGCTCCGTGTTGGTCACGAAGACGATCGCCTGAGGAACGCCCGCGTGAATGGACATGTCTCGTGAATACGCGAGGCAGTCAACGACTGACGCGGCGACATTCGCAGGCCCGACCACATCTGCGATTTGATTAAAGAAATTCATGGGTTACTCCTTCCACAATCGCTTTTATCGCGGCTATTCCAAGCATCTTCCGGCGCAGAGTCATTGCCTTGTCTCGAATCGTTTCTGTGGTGCTCGTTATTTTAACAACAGTACCCTTTTGTGGTGGTTGCGGCCTCCAGAGTGGCTATCCGATGCGTCGTCGGCAACATAAAACCACCCTATTGGGAAAACTGCTGCGGGACGTCAGCGAGCGAGTTTCTCTAAATATAATCATGATAAACGACTGTGGCAGAGAAATCAATTTCTCTCACGAGAAAATTGAATCGTTCGTAGTGGGCGGTTCCATGGGCTTGGCGGACCATGTTCTCTACTTGATGATGTTGCTATCTATTTGAGATAAGAGTTTTTTGTTTTTCTTGAGTTTGATCATAGATGAGATCTTCTGTGGTGGGAGGCCAGTCTATTGTTCTCTATGGTGAACAATGAAGGCCGTTGCGCGCTGTCGCCAGACACCCAATTATACGCACGGTCGCTCAAAGGCATGCAAAAAAAGTATTTCAAGTTTCCGATGCCGGTGCTTTACTTGAAAAACAAGCCGTGATAAACATATCAGATTGAGCTATCATAGGCTCTACGCGCAATCTTCAGGAGGAACACAAGAGTTGGCTTTTCTATCGGACAAAAAGAAATCGATTATCGAGAAATTTCGCCTGCATGAAACTGACACAGGCTCTCCGGAAGTTCAGATTGCCCTGCTAAGTGAAAGGATCGGTTATCTCACCGAGCATTTTAAGATTCACAAAAAGGATCATCATTCCAGGAGAGGGCTCCTCAAGCTCGTAGGAAAGCGAAGACGGCTTTTGGACTATCTCAAGGCAAAAAATGTCGAACGGTATAAGACCGTCATCAGTGAGTTAGGGATCCGAAAATAATAGCGGGCGATGCACAACGATCTTCGGACGCTCTTCTTGCGCAAGATTGCAATGATGCAGAGAGGGCAATTCAACAAATGTTAGAGACGAGCAAGGCGCCTGTTTCGGGTAAACAGGTAGTATTTGAGACTGGGCTGTTGGCAAAGCAGGCTTCTGGATCGGTGGTGGTACGGTGCGGGGAGACCATGGTGTTGGTGACGGCTGTGGCTGAAAGCCATGGGAGAGAAGGCATCGATTTCTTTCCTTTGACCGTGGATTATCTCGAAATGACGTACGCCGCAGGGAAGATTCCCGGCGGTTTTTTCAAACGCGAAGGACGCCCCACCGAAAAGGAAATTCTCACCGCGCGCTTCATTGACAGACCAATTCGGCCCCTTTTCCCTAAGGGATTCACGTGCGAAACGCAAATAATCGCCACCGTATTGTCGTCGGATGGGGAAAACGATCCTGATATTCTCGCGATAAATGGAGCCTCAGCAGCGCTCCATCTTTCGGATATTCCCTTCCTCGGACCGGTGGGCGCCGTACGAGTGGGCAGGGTCGAAGGGAATTTTATCATCAATCCGTCTCCCCTGGAGGATACCTATTCAGACCTCAATCTTATTGTAGTGGGGTCTCGCAAAGGGATCGTGATGGTCGAGGGCGGATGCGATCGGCTCCCTGAGCAGACCATAATGGAAGCTATATTCAAGGGTTATGATGAAATTCTCAAAATTTTGCACGCACAGGAAGAGTTAAGGGAGAAGACGGGAAAACCAAAGCGCGAGATTCCTGAAGTCAGTGAAGATATGGAACTGGTGGAAAGGCTGCGGCGTGAGTGGGGCCCGGCCATCGCGGAAGCCATTACCATTCCACAGAAGCTCGAGAGGCGGAGCGCCCTTAAGGAGATTTACGACAAGGCGATTGAGTCATTGGGCGAAGAAGGGGAGAAGAGACAGGAGGAAATACTGGGTTATCTTGACCGACTAGAGGGGCAAGCGATCCGCCGGCTCATCTTGGACCAGAATGTGCGAATAGGCGGGCGGTCTTTTACTCAGATCAGGGATATCTCATGTGAGGTGGGGGTTCTGCCGCGCACGCACGGCAGCGCCCTTTTTACTCGAGGAGAAACCCAAGCGCTGGTAATTGTCACGCTGGGCACCTCGTCAGACGAACAAAAGATAGAGGCTCTGGAAGGTTCGACATATAAGTCATTCATGTTGCACTATAAATTCCCTCCTTTTTCCGTGGGTGAGGTTAAGTTTCTTCGGGGACCGTCTCGGCGGGAAATTGGACATGGGGCCCTTGCCGAAAGGGCTATTGCGTATTTACTGCCGGATGACGATCAGTTTCCATATACCATCCGAGTCGTTTCCGAAATCCTTGAATCGAACGGATCTTCATCCATGGCCACCGTGTGCGGCGCATCCCTTTCGCTTATGGACGCGGGGGTGCCGATTCAAGAACCAGTCGCCGGCATTGCCATGGGACTCCTCAAGGAGGGAGATCGAACTGTCATCCTTTCGGACATAATCGGCGATGAAGACCATCATGGAGACATGGATTTCAAGGTGACCGGTACGGCAGAAGGCGTCACTGCCTTCCAAATGGACATCAAGATCGAGGGCATTACTCGGGAGACGCTTGCGCAGGCCCTCGAGCAGGCCAGGGAAGGCAGACGACATATCTTGTCGATTATGAACCGTACAATAGCCAAACCTCGATCGGAGATGTCGCCCCATGCCCCGCGTATCCATGTCATGTATGTGAATCCGGAGAAGATTCGAGACATAATCGGTCCTGGAGGAAAGGTGATTCGTTCCATTCAGGACGAGACCGGGACTAAGATCGAGGTTGACGATACCGGAAAGGTCACCATCGCAGCAGTTGATGTGCGGGCGGGCAAATCCGCCAAAGAGGCAATCCAAAGGATAACCCAAGAGGCGGAAGTGGGTCGCGTGTACATGGGAGTGGTGCGAAAGATCACCGATTTCGGGGCCTTTGTAGAGATCTTCCCAGGCACTGACGGGCTTGTGCACATCTCGCAACTCGCCCCTGAACGGGTAAAAAAGGTGACGGATATCATCAAAGAAGGGGATTCATTTCCGGTGAAGGTTATCGGGATAGACCCCCAGGGTAAGATTAAATTGTCTCGTAAAGAGGCCTTGGGATTGAAACCTGATTCTCCGGACGACAAATCGTGACGCAGGTGTCAGCCGACCGCTTGTCTTTTCCAGATACGTATCGCAAGACCGTGCTGCCCAACGGGGTGCGTGTGGTCAGCGAGTCGAACGACCACATAGAATCAGTGTCTCTCGGGATATGGGTACGCGCTGGGTCGCGGTATGAGCCGCAACATCTCAACGGAATATGCCATTTTATAGAGCACATGCTCTTCAAGGGGACGCCCGCTCGAGACGCCTACACTATTGCAAAGGAAATCGATTCGGTGGGGGGCGTTTTAAACGCCTTCACCAGCAAGGAATTTACTGCATTCTACGCAAAAGTCCTCAGGGAAGACCTTAAGCTGGCAGTCGATTTGCTCACTGACATCTTCTTGAACTCAGTATTCCCTGAAGATGAGATTCTCAGAGAAAAGCAGGTCATCTGCCAGGAAATTCACCAACTAGAAGACAACCCGGAAGAATTGGTGCATGAATTATGGGGCATGAACTTTTGGCGAGCCCATGCGCTCGGTCAACCGGTACTCGGAACCATTCCTAATGTAGTCGCCATCGATCGAGACACCCTGTTGTCCTACAAGTCAGAAAATTACCTCCCCTCCGAAATAATTGTCGCGGCGGTAGGCAACCTCGACCACGATCGACTCAGCGATATGATCATGCAAAATATGGGAGAACTCCCTGTCGTCGTGCGTCCCTCTCAAAGCGACGAGCCAATCGGCGCTTCATCGGTGCATGTGCAGCCAAAGGATCTCGAGCAGGTGCACGTGTGCCTGGGGACGAACGGCCCCAGCGCGGTTGCAGAGAATCGTTATGCCGCATATATACTCAACACGCTGTTGGGCGGAGGCATGAGTTCCAGGCTTTTCCAGGAAATTCGTGAAAAAAGAGGACTTGCCTATAGCGTGTATTCCTTCCTGTCGTGCCTTTCGGACTCTGGAATGCTTGGGATCTATGCGGGGTGCGATCCCGAGAGACTGGAGGAGTTGATACACACTATTGGCCGGGTCGCTTTGGGGATTGCCAATACGGTGACGCAAGAAGAAATGGATATGGCCAAGAACCAGATGCGGGGAAACCTCATACTGAGCTTGGAATCATCTGATTCACAAATGAACAGACTCGCAAAAGAAGAGTACTATTTCGGGAGGCATATCCATCTTGGGGAACTGCTGGATTCGCTTCAGCGGGTCACCTTGTCAGAATTGTCTCAACAGTGCGAGGCTATGATAAACCACGGCGAGTTTACTATTGTGGCGCTCGGGCCGATAGAAAAGGACGTGAATCTTCAATCGCTCTTCCTTGATAGTTGATCGCTCGTCTTTTGCCTCGCACGTCTTACGTTTTTTCTCAGTGTTTGATCCTGAGCTGGTTTGGCCGTAGCGTCGCCGCCGTATATAGGCGTTTATAACCTTTCTCAAAAGAAATCGCGAAATGCTCAGACGTGACGTGTTCATTTCCATGAAAATGGGAATCCAGGAAACTGAGTATGGATCCCCACTTTCGTGAGGATGACGCAATGACGCTACACGGCCCTAATTCGTGATTAATTTCCAGAATTCCTATAACATCTTCGAGAGGATGCCTTTTTCGAGCGGCAGACTGCGTTATAAGGGAACCGACAGCCTGCGGGTTTGCAGCACGCCACCCACAAACCAGTGGATCATCCCAGCTCTGACGAGAGAACCGCACTATTTTTTCGCTATTTCAGCCTTCTTTTCCCCATTATCTATGGTCACAGTGACATTGCGAAGGCTTTTCGTGCCGAGTAGATTAAGACCGGCTTTGGTCTTTCGATCAAAGACATGGACTTCGATATCGCCAAGCGGCATATTGAACAAGGAGGCGCTGTCGACGCGATAGCGGCTCACAGACTGACTTGAGCCGTCTGCGAGGAAAACCATGCCCTTGCCTATAGGCGTGACCTTTGTATCCCGGGATATTTCGTTGAGGAGTTTGGCGCTGATGACCGTGTGAGTGGCCCCCGTGTCCAACAGAAACCGATGCGGGCGTCCTGTCTGTCCGAATTTGACCTGAACGAAGATCTGTCCTTGTTCGTTGAGGCTGACGGCTAAGCGATTAGGGCCGGACTGCGTGACCGAGAGCTCTTGCAGAATTTTTTGGGCAATTTTTGCTGCGAAAGGGTCCGGAGAAAGGGACAGAGCCTTTTCGCCGTCGCGTTTGGCCAATTCGATCTTGTCCGCACGGAGGTAGGCGAGTCCCCGCGCGGCATAGGCGAAACTCGATGCAGGGTCAATGGAAACTGCGAGATTCAAGTCTTTTATGGCGCTCTGTAGATCTCCTCGGTTTACGTAGGCAATCCCACGGTTGGTGAGAGCGAGACTTTTCAATGACTTGTTTGCGTGATCGATGTTGATGGCCTGGGTAAAATCATCGAACGCTCTTTTCTGTCGCCCTTGTTTAAGGTTGATCGTCCCCCTGAGCATAAGGCTTAAGGCAAGAACCTCGCCATTTACCGCGCCGGATTCGAGGACGGCGTTGAGATCTGCCCACGCCCTTTTTATGTCGCCCTTCCCGTAATAAGCTTGTGCCCTGGCGAGTCTGACGAGGTGTATGTGGGGGGTGTCGGGTTCAGCCGCTTGGATAATTTTCGAGAAGGTCTCGACTGCTCGATAATAGTCGCCGGTTTCAAAGAGCCGCCTCCCCACCTGGAAAAGAGACTGTGCATCAGGCGCCACGGCCCAGACATTTGACGCGAGAAAAAGAACGCATATCAAAAGGAGGAACTTGCATTTCCATTTGGCCATGATGAACTCCGCCGCGGTCATGTTCACACGCGCGCCTGCGACGCTCCTTATAGTTTACTTTCCGGAGTACCGTTTCCGAATCCAGCCGATAATATCCTGAAGCTCGCTCAGCTCGCGGCCAGTGAACTTATGTACAAGAGAGAGGATTTGTTGAGACAACCAAAATCGTTCTTCTTTCTGGGCGTTTTCCGCGGCGTCGAGGAATTCCGTGAGAAGATTTTTTATCACGCGGACTTGATCAATAATAGAATCGGCAACCAGTGCATCGAGTCTCCTCTGCCTCAAATCCAGGATGTTGACAACCTTGGTGTAATCCATATCCGGACTGGCGCCGATGGGTATGCCGGTTTTCAATACCGAGGCCGCGCACGCTTCGGACACTATGAAGCCTCTTTTCAGCTCCGCAACTTGCAGCGGTGGATAAATCTCTCGTAATTCCACACCGGTTCTGACATCGAAGAAGCGCGCCTCTTCCAATTGATGGGCGCCGCCCTGGTTCTTAGATACGCGAACCAATATGGTCGCGTCTCTGATGAGGATGTGCTCGTAAACAATTTCAGCGTCTATTTCCATGGCGCATTCACATTCTATGGGACGCGTTGTCGCCGATTGTCATTCGGTGAGTTTCGCAGTTATGAGTTGAGAGGCGCGTCGTAGTCGCGAGGCGACCCTTTCCCGGCCGATTGTTTCCAGCATGTCGAAAAGGCTCGGTCCTACCGAAGAACCGGAGACGGCCGTCCTCGCGGCATTGATGAGCAAGCCGGCTGGTATTGCGTGTCTCTCAGCCATATCACGAAAGACTTCTTCTATCTCATGGGCCTGGAATTGTCTGACCTCCTGGAGACGCTGAGCCAGCTCTTCCAACAAGCCGACGAGGCGTTCGTCCTTGAGCAGATTCTTTTTGAAAGCCTTTTCGTCAAAATCAAAGACGTCAGAAAAATACGGTCTCCCTTTGGACGAAAAATCTTTGATGGTGTGGAAGCGCGCCCTGATGAGATCCACCGTCTTGAGAAACCAAGAGCGCTCAGAGTTTTCATAAGCGTCGAGCCAAAGCCCTTGCTCCATGAGTTCCTGCCGCACGTATGGGAAGAGTTCCTCGAGCGGCATAGTCCTCACATAAGTGGCGTTGAAGTGAATGGCCTTCGGGTCTGTCCAGTTTTTAGGATCTCCCGGTACATAATTGAAAATCGAATTTGACCGATTGATTCGAGAGAGATCGAACGCCTCGATGAGTTCTTCACGGCTGAAAAACTCTGTTCCGTCAGGGCTTGACCATCCCAAGAGTGCGAGGAAGTTGCAGAGGGCCCACGGCAGGAAGCCGTTTTTCCTGTAGTAGGCCACCGTCACGACCTCTCCATGGGTTCTCTTGGACAACTTTGCCCGCTTGTTATCCAGCGTCAGAGGCATGTGGGCAAAGATAGGCGGGGAGATCCCCAGCGCTTGGTAAAGCAGGATTTGTTTCGGGGTATTTGCCAGCCCGTCTGCGCCTCGAATCACATGGGTGATCTGGTCCCGCGCATCGTCAACGGCGTTGCTGAGGATGTAGAGGGGGCTTCCGTCTGACCGCAGGATCACGAAGTCCTCAATATCATGAGACTTTCTTTCTATATGGCCATACACTGCGTCATCAAACGAGATGATTTCCTCGTCATCACGCGGGACGGCAAATCGAATAACGTAGGGCATACCCGCCTGCATCTTGGATGCTGCCTCGGCGTCAGTAAGCCGCCGGCATCTCCCGTCGTACATAAATGCGATTCTTTTCGATTCCGCTTCCTTGCGCTGACTTTCGAGTTCCTCTTTCGTGCAGAAACACCGGTATGCGTGGGCTGTGGTTACCAGCCGCTGCGCGGCCTCGACATGGTCGTTGATATAATGCGACTGGAAGTATGGCCCCTCGTCCCAATTCAGCCCAAGCCACGTCAATCCGTCAAGGATCTCCTGGACGGACTCGGGGGTAGATCTCTCGACATCTGTGTCCTCAATGCGCAGGATAAACACGCCATGGGTCTTCCTGGCCCACAGCCAGTTGTATAGGGCCGTACGCGCTCCCCCAAGGTGGAGATACCCCGTGGGCGAAGGAGCAAATCGGACGCGGACGGTCTTCTCGCTGTCGTTTTTCTTCGTCGCCACTGACTCGATCCGCCTCTCACCGCTGGGGATCAAGAATCACGACCTTTCCCTTAAGCGACTCTTGAAACCGGTTCCTGTCGTCTAATGTACCCACGATGTCTCCACAATGCATGGGGACGGCCACGGCCGGATTTATTTTCTTTACCGCTTCCACTGCTTGAGAAACGGTCATGGTATAGGTTCCGCCCACAGGGACGAGCGCGATATCGGCTTTTATAGAGGACATTTCTGGAATTAAGTCGGTATCGCCGGTGTGATAGATTCTGAGCCCGTCCACTTCTATCACATACCCAAGCCAGTTGTTTTTTTTGGGGTGAAAGTCTTTGTCGGTGTTATACGCAGGCACGGCCTCTATTGTTGCCTTGCCAAGCGTGATCACCTTTCCTGCTTCAATGACTTTGAAAGCGTCTCCAAAGCTCGCCTCACAATCAGCAGGTCCTATGATGATCGTGTGGGGCCTTTTAATGAGGTTTATATCCTCTTCAGACAGGTGATCAAAATGGCTGTGGGTCACACACACGATGTCCGCGGGTATAGGGTTCCTCAGTTTCCACGGGTCAATATAGATGGTGGCATCTGTGGCATCGATCCTGAAACTCGCGTGGCCGAGCCACTTGATCTTCTCCTTCACGTAGGCTTCCGCGTCCATGGGTTCCTCCAATTCAGCGTTGTTCGCGTTTTCAAGCGCGAGGTCTTACTCGGTTTCCCGGATGACAATGCGGGATACGCGAACCTTTTCTCACGTCTATTATATCTGTCTCGGGCCTCCTTTGCCACAAAAATAGGGCGCCCCGCCAGCTCGACCCACAGCCCTTGCATGGGTCTCATGCAATGGAACCCGAGACCAGGTCGCCCCTTTCGTCTCCTGCTGTTGCGGACTCGCAAAATTTGCCAGCTCGACCGAGTCATCAGCGCCAACTCATTTGATTCATATAACCTGATGGTATATGCTCATGGCATTGAGACAGCGGGAATAGATAGGCTGCCCTTCCAATAATTTTTCTGAGAGTCTTGGTTCCTGTGGTGCCCCGCCGCCCTCCACATCAGAAAATCTCGAACTTGGGTAATGGTGGGGAGCGAGATCGCCAAGCTTTGGAGAGATCACATGAGAGCTATTGCCAGCACGGTCCTACGCTTTTTTCTTACCGGCGTGGCTGCTATCTTGCCGTTTATCGTCACAGTATTCGTGGTGACATGGGTGGTGAAATTGGCTGATGCGTACGTCGGTCCGAGCAGTTCCTTCGGTAAATTTATCGTCACCTTGGCAGGGGAAAATCAAAAGTATTTCGGATACTTGTCCGGCTACCTGGTGGTTATTTTGCTCCTTATGCTGCTCGGTTTTCTCGTGACCAGGGCGACGGTGTCAAGAGTCCGGCACGAGATAGATGCCATGTTGGCTCGGATACCGCTTATCGGCAAGCTTTACACCGGCGTAGGCCAAGTAGTCGATCTCTTGGGCGGGAAGGATAGGAGGGGAATGGAGCGCTTTGGAGGCGTAGGAGAAGTAAAGCTTGGAAACGTTTCCGTTCTCGTATTGCTGACCACCAACCAACGATACAAAATGGCAGACAACCGGGAGTATTTTCTGGTCTTCGTTCCCAACTCACCCATACCGGCGACAGGGTTCAATATTCTTGTTCCCGTGGAGGATTTCCATCCCCTCGATATGGCGTTCGACGATTTTGCCAAGATTTTTGTGTCATTGGGCTTACTGGCCCCGCAGGTACTTCGCAAAGCCTAGCTGCTCACGGTGAGGAATACGATGGATGAAAAATTCTTTCAGTCATTGACCCAGCGGTCTCATGAGGAACCGTTTGGGAAGATGCTTGGATTGGAGGTCGTAGAAGTCGGGTTGGGGTTCGCCAGGATTCGAATGCATGCAAGTCATCGTCTGTCCAATATCTTTGGGACAGTTCATGGCGGCGCCATTTTTTCTTTGGTTGACGAAGCGTTTCAATTGGCGTGCAATTCGCACGGAGTCATGGCCGTGGCCCTCAACGTCAGCATTACCTATGTCTCAGCCCCTGGGCAGGAGGCAGTTCTTGAAGCGTCTGCGGAGGAAATTTATCGGACAAATCGAACTGCTTCTTATGCCTGCCGTGTGATCGAGTCGCTCACCGGAAAGCTCATTGCCACGGCTCATGCGCTGGCATATCGCACGAAAAAGAGCATAGCGGCCGAAGAATAGACCAAGGTTCGAAAAAGAGCAGCAGCAAGATAACGCTTCTTCTCGGGCCTGAGGCAGGTATCCTCGAAGACCGCGTATTTGACCGCGGCCTCTCTGCCACATTGATGTGAGGCAAGAGTGCTTCGCCGCTTTCGGCTCGCCACAATGACGACATCGTCATTGAGGCGTCAATCCGAGTAACGCGAAGCAATCTCGCCATAAGTATTGAGAAAGAATTTGCCTACTTCCTTAGCGCCTCAGGGGTTCCTGTTCACCTTTTTCAGTTCTTCGGGTGTACGGCAGATCTGTTCTGCCTGAATCGACTGAATGTTTGCAAGCACTGCAAAGCCGTACTTGGGGTCGAGGGCGGTCTCACCCCAGACCACGTCCTCGACCACCTGATGGTCTTCGGGCCGCATAATCTTCCAGCCTTCCGGGGTCAACCATGCGAGGGGCTCTTTTTCCACCGCCTTAACGATGGCCTCCGGATTGGTCGAACCTGCCCGGAGGAGTGCAGCCTTGATGAAATATACGCCGGCGTATGTCTCTTCGGCCATGTAATCAGGATACTGTTTATATTTGTCGTAGAATTTTTTCACGAATTCTTTGTTTTCGGAAGAATCAGGCGTAGTGAAGAAATACCGAGAAGACATGTACAACCCAGGAGGGGTCTCGGTTCCCAGGGGAACTAAGGTTTCTAGGGCCGCGCCCACGGGAAAGGCGAATTTTATGTCGTCAAAGAGTTTGGCGGTCTTGGCCTGTTGAATGAAGTTCACGGCATCCTGGCCCCACAGCGGGCACCATACTGCGTCGGGTTTGGCCTTTTGTATGAGCGCGATGTGTTCCGAGTAGTCTTTAGCCATGAGTTTGGGAAAGGTTTCGCCGACGATCTCCACATCCGGTCTGAGTTCTTTCAGTTTTTCCCTAAATAATCGCCAGGATTCGTGGCCATAATTGTAGTCAGGGCCGATGCACATCCATCTCTTGTAGGGTTTTGACGCCATGTAGTAGGCGCCCGACCGAGAGTGCATCATGACATTGCTCAGCGTACTGAAAAGGTATGGATTGAACTTGGCGCCGGTAAGAGAATCCGTAGCTGCCTGTGTGACAACGAGGATTTTCTTGTGCTTTCTCGCGAGCTCTGAAAGAGACATGGCCACGCCGCTGGACGTGGGGCCCATGAGAAAATCCACCTTATCCTCGTTGATGAATTTTTCGGCAAGCTGGGAGGCGACCTCAGGCTTAAGCTTTGTGTCGCCGAAAAGAGCAGCCAGCTTCCGTCCCAGCACGCCGCCCGAGGCGTTGATCTCTTCCATTGCCATTTCCACAGCCCGCTGACCGTTCACGCCGTAGCCTCCCAAGGGCCCGGAGCTTATGAACATCACGCCCAGTTTTATGGGCGGGTCTTCAGCTTTGGCTGAGCCAAAAAACATGGCCAGCAGCAACACGCTTGAAAAGATAAGAACCAGCCTTCTCATTTTTCTGAGCCTCCTTACGTTTGACTATTCTGAATATTGTTTATGCTATAACTCACAGCGTGGTGTCGAGAAAGATGAAAAAAGAATTTGCTCAATTTTTAGCGGAGTTTAGGGACTACGGCAAAACCACCCGCGTGGAGCGTCTTTCCCATGAGTTTCCTCACGTCAAGGTTTACATCAATGAATTTTGGACCGCCAAGCAACGAGCCGCTCATTCCCTTCACGAAATATCGTATCGCGCGTGTTTTAAGCCGCAGTTGCCTCGATTCTTCATACAGCGCCTCAGCAGCGAAGGAGATAGGGTGTACGATCCTTTCATGGGACGCGGGACCACCCTGCTCGAAGCCGCTCTCCTTGCTCGCATCCCCATGGGATGCGATATCAATCCGTTGAGCAAGATCCTCATCCGCCCGAGATTAAATCCTCCTCTGATCGAAGAGGTTGAAGAGCGCCTCCGAACAATCGATTTAGAGCAAAGACCGCAGATGCGTGAGGATCTCCTGGTTTTCTACCATCCTGACACCCTGGCAGCTGTCACGAACCTTCGGAACTATCTAATGAACAAGGATGCCCAGTGCGGTTTAGACGCCGTGGATCAGTGGATTCGTATGGTGGCAACCAATAGACTGACTGGTCATTCCAAGGGGTTTTTTTCTGTATATACCATGCCCCCTAACCAGGCTGTCTCCATTGAGTCTCAGAGGCGGATAAATCAAAAGAGAGGCCAAACTCCTCCTTTTCGGGATGTTCGACGGATCATACTATCTAAGACTAAAGCCCTCATGAAGGACGTGGAGCCTTCGGACCGCGATAGGCTCAGCATGACTGCCGCTCATGCCCAGCTCATTGTGGGTTCCAGCGACAATACCCCGACGATTGAGTCTAACTCAGTGAAACTAGTCGTCACCTCGCCCCCGTTTCTGGACGTCGTGGACTACCAGCAGGACAATTGGCTTCGGTGTTGGTTCAATGGTATAGATGCCGCAGCCGTGGGAGTGTGGCGGCTGGCAAATCCTGTAAAATGGTCCGAAAAGATGACAGCGACATTCAAGGAGCTCTGGCGCGTATTGCTGCCCGGCGGGGTCGTCGCCTTCGAGGTGGGCGAGATAAGACGAAGTACGCTACTGCTGGAACAATTGGTAATCCCTGCTGCGGCTCGGGCCGGCTTTACCCCAGTAATGGTTATTATCAACCATCAGTCTTTCACAAAGACGTCCAACTGCTGGGGGGTAGATAATCTAAGAAAAGGTACGAATACCAATCGAGTCGTCCTCCTTCAGAAGAGCGACCCCCCTTACGAGGGCAGGATGTTCCCTATTTTTAGAGGTTCTTGACATGAATCACGAATGAGGCTCGTGGCAGCGCTCTATCGTCCTCACAATAGTGTTCATTCAAGGGGAGTGTCGTATATTGCCATGTTCATGAGAATGAACATATGACATATGCCCATGCCGCGATGTCTTTTGAGCGCAGTTATATAGGAATGCTCGAAATTAATCACGAATCGGAGCTGTGTACCTTCATTGCGTCATCCTCACGAAAGTGGGGATCCATAATGAGTTTCCTGGATTCCCATGTTCATGAGAATGAACATATGACATATGCCCATGCCGCGATGTCTTTTGAGCGCAGTTATATAGGAATGCTCGAAATTAATCACGAATCGGAGCTGTGTACCTTCATTGCGTCATCCTCACGAAAGTGGGGATCCATAATGAGTTTCCTGGATTCCCATGTTCATGCGAATGACAATCGGACATATGCCCATGACGCGATGTCTTTTGAGCGCGGTTATCATGTGCACACCGAGGACCTTTCGTGCTGTCGTCCTTGACTTCCTGCTTTGTTTCCGCAACATTCCATTCACGCAGCGGGTGAGGTCTTGCCCAAAGGAGACTCCCCCACAAAATGCCAAGGTTGATCTGGAGCGCCAGGACTTGTCAAAGAAAATCGCGGATACGACAACCGCCTCGTGGTTCCGTTGATGTGGGCTGAGATTGCGGTGTCTCCTTCGGCGCGTGGGACCTACGAGGACAAATTGATGCGTCGCTGCGAGGGATGCGAAGCAATCTCGGAATAAATTGTGAGTAAAACTACAGCTCTCGTGATTGGAGCGGCTATGAAAATCCTCTCAATAAACGCCTCGCCGCGAATGGAGGCAGGCAATACGCAGCTGGTGTTGACTCCGTTTCTTGTAGGGGCGCGAAGCAAAGGCGCGGAGATCGATGTCGCCTATTTAGGGCGCAAGAACGTCAAAACCTGCATTGGCTGTTTCACGTGTTACGCCAAAACCCCCGGTGTGTGCGTGCACAACGACGACATGCCCAAACTCATTGAACGGATACGCTCCGCAGACATGCTCGTACTTGGGACGCCTATCTATTTGGATGGAATGACAGGTTTGGCGAAAACTTTCATCGATAGATTGGTGGTTTTTTTGGACCCCCATTTCGTAACAGACGCGAAGGGTCTTGTGCACCCGTTGCGCTGGAATTTCCCGGCCAATATATTCCTCGTATCGGTCTGCGGATACCCCGGGTTGCATAATTTTGAACCGCTCATCTCGTACATGGAGCGTCTCGCCAGGAATCTGCATTCACGTTTTTGCGGGTCCCTGCTCCGACCAGCCATTTTTTCCATGCAGCTCACGAGGAAATACCCGGATCGAATACACCGCGTGATGGATGCAATTCGAGCGGCGGGAGAAGAGCTGGTTCACACCGGCTCCGTCTCAGACGCCACATTTCGGGCGGCCAGTCAGGACATTTGTTCGCCCCGAGAATTGATGAGCATTGCAAACAAGTATTGGGACCGAGAACTGGAGAAGTCCAGGGACCAGCCGGCATGATTTTTGTAGGTTCTCAGTCGCTGGATGGTTTTTTCGGTCAGGCCGGCTCAGGGAGGAAACTGTGCACTGCGGTCGCATTGGTCGCATTGACGCTCGTGACAACTCCTTGTTCAGCCGGCGGGATTTTGCATTTCCTTCCTTATTTCGAGGAGGGCCACCCCGTAGCCTTAGAGCGAGCGACCTTGGTGAGTTCGAGGTCCCGGGCCGTGGTTTCCGACGCCGAGACAGAATACGTCTTGGAGCAAACATTCCTCAACAAGAATGAAGAGACCTTAGAATGCGTCTTTGTGCTCCCGTATGACCCGAACTCTCCTCCGGAGAGGCTATCCATCGTCATCGATAGAGCAGCTGCGACGCCGGAGCGCCTTGGGCCTCAGCAATTCCTCTCTCTCCTGTTTGAGTTGACCCGTGGGATCGAAGACCCTTGCCTGTTGGAGTTGGCAGGCAAAGGGGCATTCATCGTGCGTCACCTCCGCTTGGCACCCAAGAGAGAGAAAACCATTCAGATACGCTACCTCATGAGACGAATGGCGTCAGAGGACTTTATTCAGGTATCGGTGCCTCTCTGGGGCGAACGATTCTCATTGGGGCCGGTGGGCAGCCTCGAAATTCTGGTTCGCTTCAAGATGTCTGTCCCAGTAAGGGCAGTTTTTTCATTCACCCACGAGATATCTCTTTTTAGAGAAGCTCCCCATCGAGTCATGGCGTCTTGCCGATCCCTCCACAAGGCGGTCAGGCAAGATTTTGAGGTTTTCGCTGCGCTTCGAGGTCGAGAGTTTGATGGACGGGTCTTGTGCCAGCAGACGTCGGAAGGCGGCGGGGTTTTCATGACCATTTTGTGTCCTCCTTTGGCAGACAAGAGGCGACAGGCCTTTCCGAAAGACGTTGTCTATGCCGTGGACATTTCGGGCAGCATTCCGTCGCCAATGAGGGAGCTTTCTGAACGGTTGATTATATCTGGGCTACAGCGGCTTGGAGAAGAGGACAGATTTAATATCGTCGCCATAAGCACCAGAATAGGCCTTATGCAGAAAGGGCTGGCGCCGGCGACGCCAGAAAATCTCACCGAGGCGGTGCGGTATTTGAATACCTTGGAATACGGAGGGGGCACAGACTTGTTCAACGGCATCATGACGTCCCTGGATCAATTCCCCCCGTCGAGACGCCAGCGATTCGTTGTCCTAATCACCGACGGGAAACCGACTGTGGGCAATCTCGATCCGCAGGGCTTAATGGACGCCGTGAGACAGGGCAACCGGCTGGGCGTCAAGGTTTTTGCCGCGGCGCTGGGTGATGGAGCGGATACAGCCCTGTTGTGGCGGCTGTCAGAGATGAGCCGAGGCGTGACGCTTCACGTCCATGGCGTCGGCCCTTTTGAAAGTGAGATCAACAAATTCTATGAAGGGATTACTCAACCTTTGGTGAGGAATGTAAGCGTCCAGCTGGAGGACGCTCCTCAGGTGGCCACGATACCGTCGGTGATCCCTGACTTGTCAGGAGGAGCTCCTGCGTTCGTTTTTGGGAGTTACGACCAACGTCGAGCCGGCCCTGTGGCCGTTGTTATAAAAGCGCAGGTTCAGGGAAGAAGCCAGACGCTCACTCGAGCGTGCGATCCGAGGGCGTCTTCACTCGTCAAGCCGAACATTCTCCTCATCTATGCGATGCGCAAGATGGCTCAACTGATGGAAGACGAGCGCCGGAAGGGGTTTGAAGCGGGTGGGTCGGCGACTCTGCGCGCTTTTGCGAAGGAATACGGCTTCAAGCGGCCGACTTCAGGGAGGTACTCCGCACGTGAATGGGGACGACTCTATTGGCTTTATCAGACCTCGCTGGCACCCCAGCAGATAGAGTCAGAGGATTTCCGCAGGGTCGGGGAAAAGCTTTTTCGGCGTGACGGTGGGGAATGGGTTGACGCAAGCCTCCAACCGGTTTTCGAAACCCAAACCCTTTCCTTTTTGAGCGAGGGATACTTTGACTTGGTAAGGAACTCCCCTTGGCTCGGGCCATACCTGGCTCTCGGGCCTCATGTGACGCTGGTGGTGGACTCCAAGGCAATAAGAATCACTCCGGGCGCCGCAGACATGTAGGCACTGGAGGGCGTCCTCTCACCTCTCAGATGAGAGGCGACCTCATGATCAGCTCTATGCTGCTTCGGGCCGTACGCGCAATCGCCGGCTCGACATCTTCAAGGGCGAGCAATTGCCTAAGATGATCAGCGGTTCTCAAGATCATCATGGCAAGGTCTCCCTCGTCAGCCCTGATGTGCGCAGTCAATTCGTCCCATTCGACTTCTTCAGACCAGAGGAAGAGGGACGCAACAGGCCAGAACATGATGTCCGGGACGGGAAAACCGTGAGCCATAAGCTGCTCGATCAAGGGCCTGAGTCTCATGACCATCCCTCGGAATTTTTTCCACAGGGGTTTTGTCTTCTCCCACACATGCCTGCTCACGTGGATCGCTTTGTCCTTGTCCACCACAAACGGGGCGATGACGCCGGCCAGCTCCTTGGGATCGAGAGATCGCAGTTCGCCGCCCCTGATCAATTCAGCGATGAGCAGAGGGTGATCGAGTCTTAGCTGCGCGGCCCATCTCCCATCGAATGTCGGAGAACCCGAGGCATCGATGTATCCCAATTCTTGAAGAAACGTGAGATGCCTTTGAAATTCCTCGACGAGCTTTAATCGTACCGACCGACTCTTTCTAGATTTCTCATGGAACGACGCAAAGGAAAGTCCTAAAAGCTCCTTTACCCCTTGAGGATCATGGGACAAGAGCAAATTTAAGACCATGGAAAAATTTATCGCTATTTGCGACCGCAACGGTTCCGGAGGTGAAAGAAAGAGCTGTCGCATCAACGCGAGGTTGAGATACCGTCCTGGCGCCACGAGGACAAAGCCCACGTTATCCATTCCCCGGCGCCCTGCCCTGCCGGCCATTTGGTGAAGGTCTGTCGCGGTCATGTCAACAAAAGAGCGTCCATCGAAACGGTCGCTTTGAAGCAGCACAACTGTACGAGCCGGAAAATTGACTCCCGCCGCCACTGTACTAGTCGAGAAGATGACTTCGAGGAATCCCTTGACCATCATTTGTTCCACGAGAAGCTTCCATGCCGGCAGTTGACCAGCGTGGTGGGCGCCGGCTCGACACGTCAAAAGTCTGTCCACTTGTGAGCGGCCTCGCAGTTCCGGATAGCACTCCAGCTGCTCCTCCACAGCTGCCAAAAAACCGTCATCCTCGGGGCGAAGCGGCGAGGCGTCGAGGCGCTCCACTGCCGCATCGCAGTCGGAACGAGACTTCAGAAACACAATAGCCGGCAGCAGGTTGAATTTACGCAGGGAATCGACGATTACATTGAGGTCTGGCGCCGGCTGTCGAGTGATCTTGCGCCTTTCTTTTTGCTCCTTTGCCAGCGCGGCGACAGGGGGAAACATGCGCTGTCCTTTGAAGAACGGCGTGATCTGTCCGTTGGGCAGTTGACACAACACATTCAGCGGCACCGGTCGCACGTCTGAATGTACGACCGCGCAGGCTTTGCCCCGAATACGTTCGAGCCACTGGGCAAGTTCCTCCGCGTTGGATATGGTGGCTGACAGCAGAAGAAGCCGGACGCGACTCGGCAGGTAGATGAGCACCTCCTCCCATACCACTCCACGGTCCACGTCGCCAAGGTAATGCGCCTCATCAAGGATCACCAAATCCACGGCAAGGTCTTTCCCCACTTCCATCGCGTCGTAAAGCTGATTCCGCAGTATCTCTGTGGTGCCCACGATGACGGGCGCGTCAGGATTTTCTTTTCGGTCGCCTGTCAGAATCCCCACTGACTCGCGACTGATCTCCTCGCCGAATTCTTGGTACTTCGCGTTGGAAAGCGCCTTTAGAGGGGCGGCATACCACACGCCTTTTCCAGCCGAGAGGTATTTTTTCGCGGCCTGGAGCGCAATCCATGTCTTTCCCGACCCGGTAGGCGCACTGACGACCACGTCGTGGGTGGAAAGGAGCTCGAGGGATTCAACCTGAAACTCATCGGGCACAAAGCCCGTGAGTGCCGGCTTGCCGATCTGGCTTAAGAGTCGGAGCGTTTCGCGGTGGGCTGAGGGTTCGATACTGCTTGCGTGGACTTCATTCTGGGCTGCCTTTTCACCACGGGTACGCCTCCACTGCTTTTTCGAAACATGCGCCTTTTTGATCGCTGGGTTTTTCATGCAACTTCAACCCTACATCAAGGAGGTTGTCAGAGCAACCCCGGTATGTTCCCGCGCGGGAGGCGGCTTGTCGCGCATATAACCGTTCTCAGAAGAAATCACGGAACAGCCATATATCAGATTGTCGTTCCCGTGAAAAATGAGAATCTAAGAAACTCCTTTTGGATCCCCACTTTCTTGCGGATGACGCAATCAGGGGACACGCGCCCAATTCGTGAGTACTTACGAGAGTTACTATAATGCGCTCGGTTCTCATTTTACCCTGCAAAGATATCTCGGGCTATGTGCGCCGACTCCCCGTCTTCAGCAGCCGCAAAAAACTAACAAGGCTCTAACATTAACCTAACAATGCCTCGGCAGACTTTGCGTCGAAAGTTCCAAAAATCAGACAAGATGATTTCCCCTCTCAGCGATGTTTTGTCGAGTGCGAGGGATGAAGCGTGTCCGCCTCAGGAGTAACACGAGACGGATACCATGAATGTGTTGTTGTGAAAAAGGAGGAGAAAATGAGACGTTGGCATCTAGTGTTCACAGCCGTACTCGCGGCCATGGCCATGGCAACGCAGGCGGCCGCGTGGGAGCTGACCATGAAGGGCGACTGGGAATGGCGCTATCGCTACTGGACGCGTAC
>CAYRVH010000030.1:0-1335 GCA_964427855.1 uncultured Syntrophaceae bacterium | reverse complement strand
TTTTTTTTTTTTTTTTGACACACAGGTGAATTTGGGAATCAACCACCTTGTAGTGTTTCCTACCCGCGCCACCACAAACAGGATAAACACAAACGGATTCGGGTTTAACGCTCCTGGCGGCGTCTTGGCCGGCGAAAACAACTACGGCGCGGATATGTCGCTCACAGACAACAGGATGACCATATTCCCCAAGATCAAGGTGAACCCAGCCATATCCGTAGAGGCGTCGGTGAACATGACGTCCCTGGGGATTTGGTCCAACGGCCGACCGTACGAAGAAGGCGTGGCGTACGGGTGGGTCAACGATCTGTATGTACCCATTAACGATCGGCCGGTTGCGAGCCACGTACCCAACACCTTTGTCACGGTTCAGTGGCTGAAGGCCAGCATTCGTACCCCCATGTTCGATTTCAGCCTCGGGTACAAAACTAGCGCGATAGGGATGGGTCTTTGGAAGCATAAATGCAACCGCGCCTCGGCTTCTTTCTCGGTGAGCACCACGTATGGGCCGTTTAAGATCGGCTTCAGCCCGTATTTCGGCAGAGAAAGGTCAGACTGGGCAGGGACTCGAATTACCGGTGCAGGCTCGGTGAGACGCCAGGACGACCGCAGGGATTACTTCAGAGCGCTTTTCGGCGAAATCGTCTATCGATCAGGCCCCATGGAGATTCAATTAGTCTCGGATTCCTATCATCAGCCCAACTCCTCCGCCGTCACAGCTCGAGGAGCTGCATTGCCGGCGGTGCCAACAAGGCCGAGTGAAGATATCTTGCGCTATCGAATAGCTCTTGCCATGAAGTATTTTGACGGCCGATCCTTTTTCAATGCAGAAGCCGATTGGTTTAACCGATGGAGATCCGGCCGCGGCTCTGCTGATCCAGCCACCAATGTCCCACCGTACCGGGTGCGTCAGGAAAGGGATAACGACGGATGGCTTTATGGCGTGGAGCTCGGGACATTAGCAGGGCCCTCCAAGGTGACCCTCAATTATGTGAGGGCGACGGGAGACGATCCTTCGACGCGGAAGACAACGGATGACGCCGCAGAATCCGAGTCGGGCATCACGTCGTGTTACATGAAGCCCTGGGGCTACTTAATGTACTACATGTACGGGACGGGCGACGGTTGGGATGCAGCAGGGTACGGTCAGCCCACCAACTTCCACCACGCAGGCATTCGAATCGACTATGCGGTGGCGTCGAATCTTAACGTCAATCTCGTCTATTCCCGCGCGTGGCGGGACCAGCCCAACGCGTACCGGCTAGGCGGGGATTATCGGCTACGGGCCCAGGTGTGGACCAACGAGGATATCCGACTGTCCCAACAAGGGACATT
>CAYRVH010000029.1:4812-45133 GCA_964427855.1 uncultured Syntrophaceae bacterium | reverse complement strand
AATTGGGGCCGTGTACCCTCATTGCGTCATCTTCACGAAAGTGGTGATCCATACTAAGTTTCCTGGATTCGCATTTTCATGGGAACGACAACGTCACGTCTGGGCATTTAGCGATTTCTTTTGAGAGAGGTTATAGATTAACGACTGTGAGAGCAATCATGAAAATGCTGTGCGTTTCGCTGATCATTTTAGGCTGCCTAGGTTTTGCCTCGTTGTATGTTCCTGCCTCCGTAGCCTCCGATACTGGCAGCGCCTCCAAAGAGCCCGATGGACACACGAATACAGCAAACGGTCAAAAGCAGGCGCCCACCGAGTGGGGACCCCTCAAAAATTGGGAAACCGAGGTGATGGGGGTTCGGGTAACAGGAAACGCCCAACGCAGAGGCAATGAACTCAGAGGCGTTCTCCACATATATCCGCCCATGAGCCACAAGTGGACGTATCACTGGACCGGCAAGATCGAGGGAGACACGGTAGTGGCGTCGCATACGGACGGACACTCATTTCGGGGAACCATAACCCCGGAAAAGGTCGTTGTCGGCGTTGTCACCACCAAAGACGGCCGGAAAATACCTCTGCGAGCGCCTGTACCCTGAATTATTTTGGAATGGAGTATTTCGCGTCCGTGCCAATTACGCCCTTCTGACAGAAACGGGTTGACGCGTCATCCATCATGAGGAGTGCCATCGAAGCAGCTCGATGGACGCACACGCCTCGGTCAAGCTGCCGAGGATACTAGTTCTGGGAAGAGCTGCGGAAATAAGTAGAGTGTGTACTCGTGGCCAGCACGTCAGCTCTGCAACAGCGAAACCCTTGCATGATGCGGGATACAATCGCCTTCATGTCATGCCGGACCTGAATGACACGAATGTCGCGGCAACTCGCTCCCGTTCGAGACCTGTCCTTCGAAATGACAACATTCGGCTCTCCTGGCTTCACAGCGGTTTCTTACAAGTACTCGCTTACTCGATGGTGCGGAGCTCATTCCGACGGCAATTCCGACAACCGGTTTGTCACAGAGTCAAGCCTTTTTTCCTGCAATCAGGAACCAGCGGAAGAAGAGCCCCTCTTCAGGCGCGTGGGAAAAGACTCGTTCGACCTTCGCCACCCGTTCGGGATAGGGGAATTTAGGAAAAAGACCGGCAGACATGGCGGGGACGCGGTAAAATTCCTTCAAAGCGTCTCTTGATAGCTGAAAATTTTCCATTTTGTACCGGACATTGCAAAACAGTTCGCGGAAGAATGTGAGTAGCTCGTCGAGTATCACTGCCTTCTTAAGGCTAATTTCCAGGCCGAGGCTTCGGTCGGCGAGGGCCAGGAAGTTCTCCCCGTTCGCCTTGTATACGCCGTCCATGAATGTGACGCCGACAACACCGTTGTGAGACAACAACTTGCTGGCCTGGCGAAGGCTCTCTTGATAGTCGGGGATAAGAAAGATTGAGGCGCTGTAGACCACAGCGTCAAACGACCCGACGGCGAGGTTCGATAGGCTTGCCGCATCCCCTTCCACGAAAGAAAGACGCGTGGATTCGTGGTATTGTCGTCGCGCGGCCTGGAGCATGGAGGGGCTGTTGTCAACGCCAACCACAGAACAGTCGGGTATGTGATCGAGCATCTGTTTGCTGCTGGCGCCGGCACCGCAGCCGATGTCAAGGATGCGACTCCCTGTTTTGACCTCCATGAAGGTCACTAAACGGGCATTCAGCTCCTTGAAAAACCCATACTTTTCTTCAAATGCGACGTATGCCTCGGGGCTGTCTTCAAAATGATCTTTTATTGCATTTTTTATCCTTGCGAGTTTGTGTTCTTCCATGGCTACGTCGTCCTGTACAACTTCAGATCGCTTTTCAATACTATCATCCGCTCGATCTTTCGACGAAGACTGGATTCACTATGGTCATCTCCGTGCTTCCATTCGCGAAGGAGGCTTTTTGCCTGCTGTTTGTCCAGCCCCAACACGTTTCTGAGCTGCCCCATGGTAATGCACTCTTTTTCGTAGCAATACCGCGCCAGGACGTTGAGCGGTACTTCCTTGAGCTTTTCCAATTCTACGTGTATGCCGACGGAATCGAGGAATCCTTTGAGTCTCGCGTGGGGATCCTGCTGATGTTCATCGGCTTTGGATGTGTGCGCCGAGCCAGGCGAGTCGCCCGACGATCGGGTCAAGTAGGATTCCCTTTTGGCAAGAAAGTCTTCTCGGATTGGCGAGAACAGATCCACCACTCTCGCGGCGGCGGGGCCCACCTTCACCCCGTGAGGCCTCATGGACTTCACCACATACATATCTCCAGGGCCGAGTGTGACGTCCTCTTCCTCTGGAAATACCAAGGTGACCTCGCCTTCCTGCACCATGGAAATCTGTTCCGATTCGTGTTGATGCACTGGAAATACCACATTAGGCGCCAACTTCCATTCCGTCACCATTATCTTGTCGCCCCAAAACATTTTTCTGGTCACCTGGTCGTTTAACCGGTCCCCTTCCAAGGTATCCCACCGGACTTTCTCCATCGACAAAGGCCTCCTCCAAAGATTGATGAGCACAACATGACTCTGTGCAGGACCTTGAGCCCCGGCGCATAATATGTTTTCTATCAGATTTTCGGTTCAACGGATAGAACAAAGGATGAGTTTGTGCAACTTGAGAGTTTATTTCAGGCTGAAAGGGGATATGTTGACAGCGCGAGCCGATGTAGGTATGATCCGGCTGCTTCGGGCCTCGATGCTTATAATATATTGGAACCATTAATGATATGCCACTCCTAGATTTTCTGGAATGGATCAAGGACGCACAGCGCCAGGCTTGGGAGGTGGCGCACCATGAGATACTGCCCAGGACCGACCCCACCTTTGAGTCGATTCCCCCTCAGTTGCAAAACGCCACTGCACATTTGATTCAAGCGGCCGGGATAAAGGCCCTTTATTCTCATCAGGCTGCGGGAATAAGGATGTCATTAGAGGGCAAGGACGTCATCCTCTCGACCAATACAGCGAGTGGCAAAAGCCTCTGCTATCAAGTTCCTATCCTCGATTGCCTTTTTCGTGACCCGAGGTCGCACGCATTGATGGTTTTCCCCATGAAGGCGTTGGAGAGAGACCAAAGGGATTCGTTCGCATCTTTGGCAGGGCACTCTTCTGTCACTGCGGCTGTGTACGATGGCGACACACCGCCTCACACAAGGGAAAAACTTCGCAAAAATCCGCCGCAGGTCCTGGTCACCAACCCGGACATGCTGCATTTTGCCATCCTCGCCTATCACGAGAAGTGGACGGATTTTTTTGGGAGCCTAAAACACATCGTTTTGGACGAAGTTCATGTGTATAAAGGCATCTTTGGGAGCCATGTGGCGCAGCTCATCTCGAGACTTCTACGAGTGTGTGAAAAGTATGGCAGCCGTCCCCAGTTCACGGCGTGTTCAGCCACGGTGGCCAATCCCCACGAGCTTGTGAAGCGGCTGACAGGAAGGGATTTTTACGTCATCAGCGAATCAGGGGCAGGTACGGCGGAAAGGCACTTCTTGTTTTTGAAACCGGCTCTCAGTTCGTACACTGTGGCGGCCAAACTGTTTACCAAGTCAATTGATGCGGGGTTGAAGACCATCGTGTTCACCCAGGCGCGAAAGATAACCGAGTTGATCACGACCTGGGTCATTCAACAGGCCCCGCACTTGCAAAACCGCATCAGCAGCTATCGGGCTGGTTTTCTCCCTGAGGAGAGGCGGGAGATCGAGGAGAGACTGTTTTCTGGGCGTATGGTGGGGGTGATTTCTACCTCTGCGCTTGAGATGGGGATAGACGTAGGCGGCCTCGACCTTTGCATTCTCGTTGGCTACCCTGGTACCGTCATCAACACTTGGCAACGGGGAGGAAGGGTCGGACGAAATTCGAGGTCCAGCGCCGTGGTTCTCATTGCGGGAAACGATGCGCTGGATCAGTATTTCGTGCGAAATCCTGGGGACTTTTTTGGCCGTACCTGTGAAGAAGCTGTGCTTGACCCTTGGAACGCCGAGGTGCTCAAGAAACACATTCCGTGCGCAGCTGCCGAGCTGCCGTTCTCACCGTCGGAAGTTGCAGCCGCGCCCCGTGAGAGCCAAAGAATAATAGAGGAATTGCGGGAATTGGGCGCGCTGTATGAGGGCGAGGACGGGAACCTCTATCCGTCGAGGCGAAGGCCTCATCTCGGTGTGGACTTGCGCGGCATTGGCGAGTCCTTTTCCATTTTTCTGGAGCGAGACAAGACGTTGCTGGGCAAGTCCAACGGAGTGAGGGCCTTGTTGGAGTGCCACGAGGGGGCGGTGTATCTGCATCGGGCAAGGCAGTATGTCGTGACGAAGCTGGATGTGGTAAAACACAACGTCCTCGTGAGGCCAGCAAATCTTTCTTATTATACGAGGGCGATCTCCGAGAAAGAGACTGAGATATTGGGAGCGCCGATTCGAGGCAAGGACTTCCCTGGATTTTCTGTGCGGGAAGCACGTCTCAAAGTGACCCAGACAATCGTAGGCTACGAAAAACGTAGGACTATGGGGCAGGAACTTCTAGGAACAGTGGAGCTGTCCCTGCCGCCAATTCATTTTGAGACCGTGGGCATCTGGATCGAGATTCCTGAAAGGGTCAGAGACGCGGTTGACCGGCAGGGCCTTCATTTCATGGGCGGGATACATGCGCTGGAACACGCTGCCATCGCCATGTTTCCGCTTTTTGCGCTGTGCGACAGAGACGATATCGGCGGCATCAGCACGACGCATCATGAACAGGTTTGCAAGCCTGCGGTCTTCATTTACGACGGCCATCCAGGTGGAGTGGGACTGGCTCACAAGGCGTTCGAGGTCATCTCCGAGCTTTTGGAAAAGGCCAAGAAGATGGTCGCAGCCTGCCCGTGTGAAGACGGCTGTCCCTCATGCATCCATTCCCCGAAGTGCGGCTCCGGCAACAAACCGCTCGATAAAAAGGCGTGTTTGAAGACACTCGATCTTCTTCTCCACAGAGATGAGGCGCCGACAGTGATGAGCCAAGACTCAAGGAGAAAGGTTGCGCACAGAGGCCCCGCGGCCAAAACGAAGAAATACTCGTCTATCCCGCGATCGCTGGTGATACCGGAGCTCGCTATGCGCAAAAAGAAAGTAGTGGTGTTCGATCTAGAGACCCAAAAATTGGCTCGAGAGGTGGGCGGCTGGCGCAATGTCTCCCTAATGAGACTTTCCCTGGGCGTGGCATATACCGAGGAGGATGGATTTGCCACATACACAGAAAAAAATGTGGGCAAACTCATTGAGCTGCTCCGATCTGCGGACCTCATAGTGGGGTTCAATCACGTACGATTCGATTATGAGGTACTGAGGGCATACACCAATGAAGACCTGCTGCGACTACCCAATCTCGACATCCTGCAGGAGGTGGAGAGTTGCCTCGGCCACCGACTCAACCTGGACCATCTTGCGGAATTCACCTTGGGAATAAAAAAGTCAGGGTCTGGCTTGGAAGCCGTACAGTGGTATCGTCAGGGAAGGATGGACCTTCTTGAAGAATACTGCAGACGCGACGTAAGAATAACCCGAGACCTCTATCGCTTCGGCCTCGAGAATCGGTTCCTTCGGTACAAAAATCGGGCAGGCCGCCTTGGGAAAATACCGGTTAAATGGTGATCGTAACACACTCGATTACTCAGAATTCTGGCTTTAAGGGGTTCTCGAAATGTCCTTCGGGGTAAGGTCCACATCATACAGTTTGGGAGTACTTTCGAAAGCCGCTATAGAGCCCAGAGCGCCGCAATCTCGTCATTTCCGAGGAGCGAGGCCCGAACGAAAGTGAAACGCCGCGACATCCGTGTCATTACGAACGAGCTTTACGACTGAGAAATCTTTCCTGTTGGGTCAAGATTTCTCGCTTCGCTCGAAATGACAGGGAGGAACATGGTTGAAATGTCAGCGAGGACGCGATCGAAACGACGGCTAGGTCGTTGAATTCGTGAGTACTTTCGAGGGCCGTGGTATCCGACGCTCATTGTTCGGGGGTGGGGAGAGTGGTTGAGCTTCGGCACCCACAATTTCTCTCCATCCACCATACGGCCTCGGTTCGGGTGCGAAACGTCCTCCATTGAGCGCCTGGCGAACTCTGGCATGGATTTGTGGCGTTTGCCGGCTTCACGTACCCGGGTCCGCCGGAATCAGCAAGAGCGCATCGATAGCACGTCTGGTTCGTACCGTACGGACCTCTTATGGTTTCAAGCTTTATGCAGACAACCCAGCGACCAGAGCCAAGACTATTGCATGGGCTGAGCAGCAGGCCGATCATCGCCGCGGCCACAAGAAGAAAACATGGTTTTGATTTCCAGGTCATTCTTTGCCTCAATGCGAAGCGTTCTTTTCCACCGCAATGCTCGATGGATTGTATGTCTCACTGAACAAATCGTATCCAAGGGTCAGAATGACAGCCCTGCGCCCAAGTAGGCGCTGAAGCCCCCTGGATTGACGGTTGTTTCAACATTAAACATGTTGGCACTCTGGTTCCTGCACACGCTGTAGTCCACGGAAGCCTGCGCAAACAAAGAGCCTCGAGCTACTTGAACGTCAATCGATCCAAAAAGCCCCATATTCCACCACACCCCTCTCGCCACCTCAGCCCTGTTTTCCAGAACCAATCCAGGGGCCTGGGGCCCCAACGAGGAGACTCTTCTGTTCCCGCTTATCCTGAATGAGATAGGACTCAAAATAGCCCCGAGGCTCACCCCCATACGGGCATTTGGCAACAGGGAGATCCAGCTTCTGCCGCCGAGCCTGTTTTCCTTCACCGAGATGTCCACACGCTGGCTCATTTCCTCCGCCAGACTCTCCAGGGGAGCTCCAGCAGGAAAGACGTCGAAAAATTGGCGCAGCGGATAGGCTCCCTGGCCCACCCCATCGGGCCAGATCCTGTAGTTGGCCACATACTCATCCGGGCATTCGGGGCATCCTCCGGCCCCTTGCGTCTGACAATCGCCATCGCAGTCCGGTGTGTTAGGATCTGAGCAGCTCGGGCCGCATCCCCGACAACGAGCAATACCGTCACCGCACGGCTGAAGCGAGCTTGCGCTGTTGAAAACCTTGGCCCTCCATGTATTCGGGACATTTGAGTAAAAAGAGAACGTGTCGGTGAAACCGCGTCTGCCAAAATTTGCTTGGACGACCTGCGATCGAGATGCAGTCGCGTCGAAGTTGTAACTCGAGAAGCTGTATATGACATCAAAAGCGTCAGAGGCGCGATAGCCCACTTCCAGGACCGGGGTCCAAAGTTGAGGATCGTATCCTGCGGTAAACCCAAAGCCCAGCCCGTCAAAAAGTCTGCTGGGGATCTCTACAGGGGAGGCCAGGCGGTTCTTATTGCGATAGGTTCCGTCAATCAGTCTGCTCCAACTGACGCGGGTTGTCTCTGCCACTGAGCTGATCTTGGTGACCACATCGCTCGGCCTGTAGTAGTCGCCTGATTCTCCTGTCACCATGACCGGGTCTCGCACTGACTGCACCGGATTATCAACTTGCAGATACGTATCATTGATCTGAAAACTGCCAATGTTATAGGCTTCGGTTGTTATAGAATCTCCTAAGCGGGAAGTCCTGACAAAGCGACCAAGCATTACCTCAGGCAGCTGAGGATACTTATCATTTCCCGCAGCGGCTAATGCACCTGTGGGCGCCTCAGGGTCTATGAACCCATTATTATATGCCCAGTACCCCGATAAATTTGGATTTGGATCGCCTGGGAGGGGATTCGTCGGATAACCTGCCGTGCCTGTGCCAGTTCCGAAATAGCCTGCGGCATTGGGGCCAAATGGCGGGAAGCCTTCCTCTCTGTAGACGATGGGACTGGGCTCTTGTCGAATACGGAGCGTGTCAATGACGCGAAATCTAACTCCCCCCTGCACATAAAACCTCGCGAGAAAAGAGGGGCACGGGGCTTTGGGAATGCAAGACGGCTGACAAGGAACTGTCTGCGCATGAACCGCTGAACATACCCCGCCAAGGCATGCAGCCGCAAAGATGCACACAAGGGGGAGTAGTCTCACAAGACGAGTCATGCGGCTTTTACAGTCCTCTATGGGTTTCCTGGTCGCGCACGACGCGGCGCGAGGGCTTTTGACCGCGGGTCGGCCAGGGCACGCCCCGTCTCTTATCATGAAAGGAATAAAAAGTCGATTAAATTATTATTTACAAATAATTATAGATAAAACCTAATGCTAAAAATATATCATCATGCAGGCTCCCCTTCTACTCAAAAAACACCGCCTGCCCCCCAAACGTGTTCTGAAGGTCCACCAGCATCGAGTCAGTTGGATCACAGAGGGTCGAAGACAAGTTGATGATCGTTTCGGTTTTGTTCGGCACTATGACGTGTATTCTCACGGGGATACGCCCCTTGTTGCGAGCTAAAATGCTCTTGAGGCTTTTGATTGAAGAGGGATCGATGCCGGTGGTGGTGATCTTGATGCGAATGACTGAACTGAAGTGACGTTGCGCTTCATCCAGGCGATGAATCTCGTTGGCGAGGACCTTGGGGGTATCGTTCTCTCCGTTTCTGACACCCACCACGACGAGCGGGTCGCCTGATTCGAGCAGCTCTCTCTTCTCTGAATAGAGGTCTGAGAACACCGTTATTTCAGCGGTTCCTGTCATATCCTCCAGGAAGACAAAAGCCATGCGATCGCCTTTTCGTGTGGTGATTTCTTTGGTTTGTTTCACCAGGCCAGCGATTCTTACAGGAGCCGCTGGGGAGACGTCGCCGAGACTGACGCTGGCGACAATACCGAACCGTTCCATGTCGCGCTCGTACTTGGTGAGGGGGTGTCCTGTAATATAAAAGCCCATGGTTTCCTTTTCGTAGGCCAGCCGAGTGACTTCATCCCATTCAGGAGCGTTTGCGATGGGTATGTCTGACACGGACTGAGACTCTTCCGCAGAACACTCCGTGGCAAAAAGATTGAACTGCCCCTGCATCTTTTCTCTTTGGATAGCGGCCGCTTGTTCGAGGGTTGCATCCAGCGAGTCATAGATGGTTTTACGGGTGAGCCCCAACCCATCGAAAGCACCGCATTTTATGAGGCTCTCGATAACTTTTCTGTTGACTTTTCTCAGGTCCACCCGCTTGAGGAAGTCCTGGAAGCTGCAAAATGGTCCATCCTTGTCCCGCGCCTCGAGGACGGCGTTCACCGCGCCTTCCCCCACGTTCCGAACCGCGCTCAGTCCGAACACTATCTTCCCATCGACCACGTTGAAGCCTACCAGAGAGTGGTTTACGTGGGGCGGGAGGATCTCGATTCCCATGTTGCGGCATTCGCTGATGTAGAGGGTTATTTTATCTGTGTTTCCCGACTCACAGCTCAGTTGAGCCGCCATGAACTCGGGCGTGTAGTGGGCCTTGAGGTAAGCGGTCTGGTATGTGACCATTGCGTATGCAGCGGAGTGAGACTTGTTGAAGCCGTACCCTGCAAATTTTTCCATGAGGTCGAAGATGTAAGCCGCCTTTTGTGGATCAATCTTGTTTTTCGCGGCCCCTTTTTCGAATCGGCTTTTTTGTTCGGCCATTTCTTCGGGTTTTTTCTTGCCCATGGCCCGCCGCAACAGGTCGGCTTCACCGAGTGAATAATCGGCCAGGGCAGTAGCGATGTTCATTACCTGCTCCTGATACACGATGACCCCGTACGTCTCGGCCAGGATGTGTTCGAGTTGAGGCAGGGGATATTCAATCGGCGTTCGTCCGTGTTTCCGATTGATGAAGTCATCCACCATACCTGACTCCAAAGGACCCGGCCTGTACAGCGCCAGAATGGCGATGAGGTCTTCGAAGACAGATGGTTTGAATTTGGTGAGGACGTCCCGCATACCGGAAGATTCAAGCTGGAAGATTGCGAGTGTGTCGCCCTTGGACAGAAGCTCAAAAGTTTCTTTGTCGTCCAAGGGGATGCCGGCGATGTCAAGATTGACGCCCCTTGCCTGGCGTATAAGTTTCAAGGCTTTGTCTATCACGGTGAGGGTCTTGAGACCGAGAAAATCAAATTTGACGAGTCCGATTTTCTCCACCCAGGTCATGTCATATTGGGTTACTGTTTCCCCGTTGTTCCCAACGTAGAGCGGGAGATGCTCGACCAACGGCTTGTCTGATATCACGATTCCAGCCGCATGAGTTGAGGCGTGGCGCGTTAAGCCTTCAAGGCATTTCGCGGAGTTGATGAGGTCGGCAATCTGGGGTGATTCGTCCACGAGTTGCCGCAATCGGGGTTCGTCCCTCAATGCAGATTCCAGGGTGGTCTTGAGGGAGTCAGGGATGAGCTTGGCAATTTTGTCGGCCTCCGCGTAGGAGAGCCCCAAGACCCGCGCGGTGTCTTTTACCACTGCCTTGGCCTGCATGCGCCCGAATGTGGTTATTTGCGCCACATGGTCTTCCCCGTATTTTTTTGAGACGTACTCGATGACCTTCTCTCTGCCTTCGGTGCAGAAATCCACGTCGATATCGGGCATGCTTTTTCGTTCGGGATTGAGAAACCGCTCAAACAGGAGCTTGTATCGAATGGGGTCGATGTCCGTGATGCCGAGGCTGTAGGCGACAAGAGAGCCTGCCGCGGATCCTCGGCCCGGCCCTACGGGGATATCGCTGGTCTTGGCGAACTTGATGAAATCCGCAACAATCAGCATGTAGCCAGAAAACCCCATGTCCTGTATAAGGCGAATTTCGTGTTCCAACCTCTTGCGATATTTGTCTTCCAGCGCGGCATCCATCTGTCCTAAAGAATGCATTCTTGCAAGGCGGGCTTCGAGGCCTTGTCTCGCATCCTTGGCCAGTCGATCACGAAGGGTTTCTCCTGTGCCGAGATCGAATCGGGGCATGTGAAGCTGGCCGAATTCGAGCAAAAGGTTGCACCTATCTGCGATCACCATAGAATTCTTAATGGCCTCGGGTATGTCCCGACATTCATGAGCCATCTGTTCCGGAGACTTAAAGTAAAATTGGTCAGTTTCGAAGCTGAGTCTTCCGGTTTCATCCAGTTTTTTCCCGGTTTGTATGCACAAAAGGATTTCGTGGGCGCGAAAATCCGACTTATCCATGTAATGGCAGTCGTTGGTTGCGACCACGGGGATGCCCATATCACGGGAAAGCCTCAGCAACTCTTGGTTCACCTTGCTCTGTTCCTCGAGGCCATTATGCTGAATTTCAAGGAAATAGCGCCCGTTATCAAAAATACTTCTGAACCAGTCCGCTCGCTCGGCGGCCTTCTTTTGTTCTCCACGCAGTAAGTGTGCTGGGATTTCTCCTGCCAAGCATGAACTCAGGCATATTAAGCCTTCGTTGTACTCTGAGAGGAGCTCGTCATCTATCCTCGGTTTGTAGTAGAATCCTTCTGTATATCCGAGGGTAACCAATCGGCAGAGGTTTCTGTATCCCTTCTCGTTTTCGCAGAGCAGCACAAGATGGTATGAGGTAGGCTGTGCCGGCGCAGTGGACTTGGTATGCCGTGACCCAGGGGCGACATAGACTTCACACCCCACAATAGGCTTGATGCCACTCGATTGAACTTGAGAGTAAAATTCCATGGCGCCGAAGAGGTTGCCGTGGTCGGTTATTGCCAGTGCCGACATTTTGAACTCTTTGGCCTTTGCGATAAGATCAGGTATCCTAATTGCCCCATCAAGGAGAGAGTAGTGGGTATGGAGATGTAAATGGACGAAGTCTCCTCTGGTCATGATGCAGCCTTACCTTGTTGATCTTATTGTTTTTTTCTGCTATCGACTCCAAACATATCACTCATCTGACCGCCTTGCAATGTCTTTTTCCCTCTCCCTGTGTACGACACCGTACTCGCATCGCCGAGGTTCAACTCCGCTGGAGAAATTGGGAACGGGCGCAAAGCGTTTCTCAGAATATGTTTTGATTATGTAAAGATATTGACATTGTTTCATATAATAGATTAAAATAGGCGCTGCAAGAGTGTTCGAAAGTCGTTAACCTAGGTTGTGTGTCCGTTCGGTTTTGGAGAGGAGACGAAGTCATTTTCCCGATGTCGAACGCGCTGTTGTCTGTCGAGTGTACGCCGCCATCTTCATCTGGTTCCCAGAGCGTGGCTCAATGGTTTTTTCAGTGCTGCCGCCACGGTAGCATCTCTCTCTTCGAAGAAATTGGGAGAGCGGTGATTCTTCTTGTTTCGTCGCTTTACTGGATAATCAGGCCTCCTTTTCGAGTGCGTCAACTCATGGAACAATTTGACTTCGTGGGCGCCCAATCGATTCTCCTGATCGGATTGACAGGTGGGTTCACCGGGATGGTGACCGTGCTTCAGGGATACAATGGACTGCACCGTTACGGTGCGGAATCCATGATCGGGGCCACCGTGGCGTTAGGGCTTGCCCGGGAATTGGGACCTGTCATTTCCGCCCTTATGATCATTGGTCGGGTGGGCTCGTCCTTTACTGCCGAATTGGGGAGTATGCGAAATACGCAACAGATCGATGCGCTAACCAGTATGGCCGTGGAGCCGGTGCAGTATCTGGTGGCCCCCAGAATCGTAGCGGCCACCGTGTCTTTGCCGATACTTACTATGATCTTCTGCTTTTTTGGCATGGTCTGCGGGTACTGGGTGGCGGTCGCGTATCTCGGTGTGGACGCCGGAATGTTTCTCAGCGGCGTGCGATACTACTTGGACGTTGAAGACGTCGTGCACGGATTGACAAAATCGGTCGCCTTTGGGCTGATTTTCTCTGTGGTCGCCTGCAGCGAAGGCTATCACGCGAAAGGCGGGGCAAGAGGCGTGGGACTCGCCACCACGCGCTCCGTGGTGGTTTCCGCGGCGCTTGTCTTAATAGGGGATTATGTCATGACATCCCTGATGTTTCGCCATGGCTGAAACAATAATGTGCGCCGACTCAGTAATAAGAGTGGAAGAGCTGGTGAAGTGCTACGAGACCCAGCGCGTACTGGATGGGGTGAATTTTTCGATACAAGAAGGATCGATCACGACGATCATGGGCGTTTCAGGCGCCGGCAAGTCGGTCCTGTTGAGGCACCTCATCGCGTTGGAGCGACCTGACAGGGGCGCCGTGTACGTGGATGAAGAGGATATTTTTGCCATGAGCTCCAAAAGGCTCAATCGCGTGCGTCGAAAACTCGGCGTCCTCTTTCAAGACGCCGCGCTCTTCGATTCGCTTTCCGTGTGGGAAAATGTGGCCTTTCCCATCCGAGAGCATAGTGGACTCTCCCCGAACCAGATCTCACAAAAAGTAGAAGAAAAACTGGGGATGGTTGGGATGCTCAAGCATCAGGGCAAACTGCCGGCAGAGTTGTCCGGAGGAATGCGCAAACGGGTAGGTTTGGCGAGGGCTTTGGCCATGGACCCTGAGATTGTGTTCTTCGATGAACCGACAACGGGTCTGGATCCAGTCACCAGGGCAGCAATTTACCGGTTGATTGGCCATGCCCACAAGGCGACGGGGAGCACATTCGTGATCGTGAGCCATGACATAGAGGGGGTGCTGAAGATTTCGGATGAAGTGTTTATGTTGTGGAATGGCAAGATCGTAGCCCAAGGAGCTCCGGAACAGATACGTGGGAGTCAGGACCCGTTGGTGCGACAATTTGTCACTGGCTCGGCGGAAGGCCCCATCGATGTGGATATGACAAGCTTATAGGATGCGCACGATGAGCAAATTCTCTGTGGAAGCAAAGGTCGGCATCTTTTTTCTCATTGGCGTTGCCATCTTTGCCTACCTTTGGTTTCGGGTTCTCGATATAGGCTTCAAAGAGGGATTCCCTTTGGTAGCTCGCTTTAAATCAGCAGAGGGGTTGTCCAAAGATGCGCAGGTGCAGATGGCCGGCATCAAAATAGGGACCGTCAAGGAAGTAAAATTCGATCCGGAAACCGGTAAAGCCGTGGTCACCATGCTCATCAACGACGCCTATCGGAATCTCATTTCAGAAGGTTCGCGTGTCTCCATGAAGACGAAGGGTTTGGCCGGCGACAAGTATCTCGCCATAGAGCCCGGCAAGCCAAATGCCCGCAAGCTCCAACCAGGCGAGGAGATCACTTTAGCGTCTGAATCCCCAGACCCTGAGAAGGTGATAGAGCGCTTCGGAGAGCTTGCCCAAAATCTTCAAGCATTAACGGGGTCAGTGAAGAAAAAGATTGTCGATGAGAAGGGGTATCAGAAGATCGACAGCCTGCTGGACAACACCGATTCAGTTTTCAAGGATTTGCGCGGCATTCTCAGCCGCAACAAGGACAAGATAGAGAATACGATCCATAATACAGAGGCCGCAGCGAAGAACGTCAACGAATTGGTCGCCCGCAACAAGACCAAAGTCAACCGGACCGTGGATCACGCCGAGAATTATTACAAGTCTATGGGTGAGGCGGGGGAGAAATTCAGTCTTGCGGCTGCGAACGTGGAGAAGGTCGCCAACGACATCCGGTCTGGCAAGGGGACGCTCGGCAAACTCGCCACAGACGAAACCCTTTACAGGAACGCCCAGGGGCTTATCTCCCAATTGCGAGGGATTTCCAGTTCGATCCAAAGCGGTTCAGGCACCATGGGGAGGCTTATCAACGATCCTGAGATGTATTACGAAGCCAGGCGCGCCATCCGGAACATGAACAAAACTGCCGAGGATGTATCGGAAGCCACTCCTGTGAGTACGTTGGCCATCATCCTCGGTTCGGTTTTTAGATAAATGGCTCGCCGCCTGCCTGCAGGGCCGTTTCAATCAATTGCGGCTGGAATTATTGTCTTATACACGCTTTGTATCGCGTTCGCCCTGGCGGATGATGTCGCGGCGGGGTCATCCGCGGTTGACAAGGGAAGGTCCGGGAACTGGTTGCTTAGCAGCATGTTTGCCATTGACCCAGACCTCATGATTCGGTCAATTCATCCGCAAGCTCCGGACAACATGTGGGGTATCGGTCAGGGATGGGGGGTGCGGCCGTTTTTCTACCGATCACGCCTGCCAGGACTTTATGAAAGGATTGACTTCCTGTATCCAATTGGGTGCTATGAAGATACGATGTTCCGCCGGAAGTTTCGGTTGGTACCCATTTTCGAAAGCCGGTGGTCGAAATCCCCGCCGTACGAAGGTCACGCGCGTTTCTTGACCTTTTACAAAGGCGTGTCAGACCAAGGTGACCGCTATTGGGGATTTTTTCCGTTATTCGGCTATACGTATCGCCGATTCGGCGTTGACCGCAACCTCTTTGTCCTTTTTCCCCTGTATTATCATACGGTAGATGAAGGCGCCCGCACTGTGAGAGTGCTTTGGCCTCTCATCACCTACGCCAACAGCGACACAAGGTCTGCGTTGAAATTCTGGCCCGTGTACGGTCGGGATAGAATCCGTAATGATTATGATAACTTTTTTGTCCTTTGGCCGTTTTTTCAAAAGGTCGAGAAATATCCGGGAACCGAACAGGAATCTCGGTATGTCGGCCTTCCCTTTCCTCTTTTCGTGAGGCAGGATGATCACTATTCCACGGCAACTCACATTCTGTGGCCCTTAATAACCTATTACCATCATTACCAGACTGGACATACTCGATACAGCTTTAGGCCGTTTATCACTTATGGGACCGGCGGCGGGATCGAAGAGCTGAGCATTCTGTCCATATATACCTATAAAGAAGACAACAGGCGTCCCACCACGTCAAAGGACTCAAATGGCTACGTATCAGTCGCCTCCGATGAAATCATGACAGAACGCACGTTCTTTGGCCTCAGCGCCATCAAGAAGCGCTATCGCAAAGGGTGTCTCGTGTATGTGCGGTATAGGTTTTGGCCTTTTGCTGAGTACATCTGGGATGCAGCGAAGGGCTCGCATTTGAAAGTCCCGGAGATCGTACCCCTCTCAGATCAATGGTGGGACCTCAACCTCGGTCGGCTCCTCAGACTTGTTGACCGGAGGGATACGCCTGTCACCAGGGAGTTGAGCGTTTTTTTTGGTCTGCGGCAAAAGACGGAGCTGAAGCAATCTGCCCACATAGAAGCGCCCCCGATTCCCGGGGATGACGACTGGAAGGAGCTCGTCCTAGGGGCTTTTGGGAGGCAATAGTGACGCCTGCGGCGGACGCCGGCAGTTTATATGAGACTTCTCGAAATTACTCACGAATTGGGCGCCTCTCCCTTGATTACCTCATCCTCACGAACGTGGCGATCCATACTGAGCGTTCTGAATTCCCATTTTCATGGGAATGACAATTTGACGTGTGACTATTTCGTGATTTCTTTTGAGAACGGTTATAGTGGAGTCCCGGATTACTTTCTCGACCAGCCACATATGTCCCCGTATTTCTCGTTCAGGTATTGTATCAGATACTCAGGGTTCAGGTCTTCTTCTGTCACGACCCTCAGCAAGTCCCGTGGCCGGTAACGGGTTCCTTGGCGGTGGATTTGGTGTCTCAGCCACGTCAGGATTGGTCCAAAGTCGCCCTTTTCAATGAGCTGATACACATTTCCGACCTCGTGCGCGAGTCGGTGAAAAAATTGAGCGGCGTAGAGGTTGCCCAGGGTATAAGTGGGGAAGTATCCGATCGAGCCAGACGGCCAATGGATGTCCTGCATGACTCCTCGGCTAAAAGAATCCGGTACTATACCGAGATATTTCTGCATCTTTGAGTTCCATGCTTCAGGGAGGTCGTCCACTTCGAGTTCGCCCCTGCAGAGCATGACCTCTATCTCGAATCGCAGCAACACGTGAAGATTGTATGTGACCTCGTCCGCCTCTGTCCTAATAAGACTCGGCGATATACGATTTATCGAAATATAGAACTCGTCAAGAGAGACGTCGAGTAATGCGGGAAACGTCTGTTGAAGACGAGGGTAGAAAAATTTCCAGAAAGGTTTGGAGCGGGCAACTATATTTTCCCACATTCGGGATTGGGATTCGTTGATGCCGAGCGACGCCGGTTTGCAGAATGGGGTACCCCAATGTTCAAGGGGCAGTCCCTGGTGATAGAGCGCATGGCCGGTTTCATGCACCACGCCGAAGAAAGACTCGGTAAAACAGGTTTCCCGATACCGTGTGGTGATGCGGACATCGCCTGGGCCGATGCCGATGGTGAATGGGTGAGCGGACACGTCCAATCGCCCCGCGTCCATATCATAGCCGATGGCCAGGGCCACTGATTCAGCGAAATTTCGCTGCTCTTTGATGGGAAACGTCAGAGACTCCAGCGATGACCTTGCGGCGGGCGCATGCTCTTGGACGGCGTGAAGCATAACCACAAGGCCGTCCAACAACGTATGAAAGATTGGTTCCAACATTGCCGCGGTGGCGCCTGGTTCGTACAAGTCTAACAGCGCATCGTACGGCTCATTTTCGTATCCAATCGCCTCTGCTTGTTCTCTCTTAAGTCCTACTAGTTGTTCGAGATAGGGTTTCAGAGCCGCCCAATCGTTTCGCGGCCGAGCAATTTCCCACAAGGATTGGGTTTCGGCGGATAGCTTGGCCAAGGCAACAGCAAGCCGCTCAGGTATTTTTACTGCGCGATCGTACGCCCTTCTCCATTCCCGCACGTTCACCGCTTCCACGGACAACGGATCCTGAGTCACAGGCGACGCCTCTGTCGCGGCGAGCCAATCTCCTATGACGGGCTCGGTAACCAGCGCATGATGCATTTGAGCCAGCGCGGCGAGTTGGTTCGCTCGGTGTCCATGTCCCTTGGGTGGAATACTTGTGCGCTGATCCCAATGCAATACAGCCATCGCAGATGCGAGGTAAGATACCTGTCTGCTGCGTTCACAGAGTTTCGAGTATGCTTCTGTTGGATTCATTGATCTCCTCTTCACAATATATCTGAAACCATCTGTCCTTTGAACTCGGGATGGATCGCGCTGTTCGATAAGATTATTCAACAATAAAGCTGCATTGCCGAGATGACTTCCTTGAGCTGGGGATCCAGGACGTTGCACAGCACGATGTCCAGGCCGGCGCCCGCCAGCAGCATAAGACAGACATGTTCGGTCTGCGCCGGAAAAAACCTTCTGAACCCGCTTCGCAGGTTCGAGAGGCCCGCCATGGTCCTGACCGGCTCCTGAAATACAGCGCCGGTGGACAGAAATCGCACTGTTTTGACCGTCTCTCGAATCCGCAGAAAAGAATCATCCCAGCTCAAGTTCGGAATGACTGGATCGAAAAGGAGATTTTCCATAAGCATACCTGCTTGGATCGCCTGTTCTTTTAATTGAGTTGCGAGGGCTATTTTTCCTTCAAGAGTGCGAGGGGAAAACGATTGCTCATCGAGCAAAAGTATTGTCAGTTCTGCGCCCGATTCCACGGCCAAGGGGAGCAGCTCGTCGATCTTCGCCTTTTCAAGGGTCAATGCGCTCAGGATGGGTGTGGTTGCATGACGCAAGTCCTCGACGCAGCACTCGAGGATGGGCGCTGTCAAGTATAAGCGGTAAGGTTGTTGCCTCTTGAACTGTTTCTACCAGAAACGTCATTCTATCTTCCTTTGCCGGCGACAGGTATCCGGGATTAATATCAATATAATCAGCTCCCTGATCTTCACACCGGCGAACCACGCGTTCTATGGGCGCCGGGTCAAAGGCTTCCATGGCCTTGGCCGTGACGGGATCGAGGCCGTGAAGATTGTCCGCGGCGATGAGCACGGCGCAATTCCTTTCTTCATTCATTTTTGGATGAGATCGAGGGCCTCCTGTTTGCGGCGTTCAAGTTCCTCTATGTCTTTGGCCAGTTGCAGACACCGCAACGCTTGCTTGTAGATGGGCGTATCGATCATGCGATTGTCCAGACTGACGGCTGCCTTGCCGGACCGAAGTCCTTCTTCAAAGGCCGCAACAATCTTGCGTGCGTGCGCGATCTCAGCAGGAGTGGGAGAAAATACCCTGTTGAGAATCTGGACTTGGTCGGGATGAATGCAGTACGCCCCTTTGAATCCGAGCTTCTTGCTTCTCAGCGCAGCCCTTTCAAAGCTGGTGAGATCTTTGAACGCCGCCACGCTTCCCACCACTCCCAAGGGTTGTATTCCATGAGCTGCGCATACCACTGCCACCTTGCTCAGCGGATACAAGACTTCCTCGCCTTCTTCCGACGCTTCGACACCCATTTCTCTACAATAGTCGTCCACCCCCATGCTCATGGACTCCGTTCTCGTACCTGCTGCAGCGATTTCTTCAAGATGGAGAATACCTCTAGGACTTTCTACGTGAAGAGAAACGGAAATAGCGCCTGCGGCCATATTGCGAGCTTGTTCCTTGTCTGCGATCAGGCGTTCGACGCGTCTCACTTGATCCCCCGAATCGATTTTCGGAACGAAGATGCCGTGGATTCTCGGCTCCAACGCTGCTTCTACATCCCCTTCGATGAGTTGATCCTCGTTATTGACGCGCACAAAGACGTCTGCCCCGCCTGCGCCCACCGCTCGAATGGCATCTTTCAAGAGTTTTCGCGCTTCTATCTTTTCGCTTGGAGGCACTGCATCCTCCAAGTCCAGTACGATGGCATCAGCCCCTCTCGCATGGGCTTTGGCCACGAACTTGGGGTTGTTTACTGGCAGGATCAGCATTGACCTGTGTATCCTGGAATTCATGGCTGGAATGTCTTTTCCTCCATCGATTTCTTGGACAAGGCTCTTAGATTCGCGCCGTGTGAGCTGTATGTATCATTGCAGGTTTTGGCAACGACTATAAAGGTCGTCGATTGCGGCCTTCCATTCCTGTATCGCGTGCAGCGCGCGTTGGGCGAGAAATCTCTTTTTGTCTTTTTTTCGGACATGCTTCGGTGGAGCATTCATCAAACCGAAATTCACGTTCATGGGCTCGTATCGAGTGCTCGGTGTGTTGCGGGTGTGCCCCAACAACCCTCCCATGGCAGTCGTCGTCGGGGGTAGTGGGGGAACGATCCCTCGTGAAAGGAGACCAGCCATGAGGCCGACCGCCAAGCCGGACGCCGCGGATTCCACATAACCCTCGACCCCTGTGATTTGGCCTGCAAAAAAAATGTGCGGCAAGCTTTGCGAACGTGAGAAGCCGTCAAGGTACCGAGGGGCATTGATATACGTGTTCCGATGTATAGAGCCAAAGCGGGCGAATTCGGCGTTCTCCAGACCTGGTATCATGCGAAACACACGTTTTTGATCCGGTTGCGTCATTTTCGTTTGAAACCCCACCATGTTGTAGAGTGTTTCTTCCCTGTTCTCCATCCTGAGCTGAACAACGGCAAATGGCGCCTTGCCTGTGGCGGGATCTATGAGGCCTACAGGTTTCATGGGGCCGTAGGCCAAGGTGTCCGGGCCACGTCGAGCGAGCTCCTCGATGGGGAGGCAGCCTTCAAAATAGGTGGGATCCTCGAAGGGATGCAATGCAACCTTTTGGGCCTGGAGGATTGCTGCGACAAATTTGCGGTATAGCGTTTCATCCATGGGGGCATTGAGGTAGTCGCCCTCCTGGGTATCATAGCGGGACGCGCGAAAAAGCTTGCTGCGATCGAGGGTGTCTGCATAGATAATGGGGGCTATGGCGTCGTAAAATGCCAGGCCATGACCACCCAGTTGCTCCGTGATCGCTTTGGCTAAATTTTCTGAAGTGAGTGGCCCTGTGGCAATGATTGCGGGTCCGTCGGTCTCTGGCGGCAACGCACAGACCTCCCGATGTTCAATGGCAACGTTTGGGTGGATTTCGATTCGTTCCGTAATGAATCTCGCAAATTTCTCCCTATCCACCGCCAGGGCGCGTCCTGCAGGTACTCTGGTTTCCAAGGCGGCCTGAATGATGAGAGAGTTTAGGAGCCTCATCTCTTCCTTGAGGATGCCTACGGCGGATTCCAGGGAGTCAGAGCGAAGCGAGTTGGAACAGACAAGCTCTCCAAGGTTCTCGGAGACATGAGCTGGCGAGTATTTGGTGGGCTTCATCTCGATAAGGCGCACGTGCAGGCCTCGGGATGCGAGCTGCCAGGCGGCCTCACACCCTGCTAGTCCTCCTCCGACAACCGTTACCATCATGCGAGACTAGTTTCTGCTCAAAGCAAGCAGGCCCATGGACGAACGAGCGTAAAATGGATTAGGCGCCCTCGCCGGCATTGTGGGCAGCGCCTGCGCTATATGTCGAGGCGGCTTTGTGGTATCTCGAGAGTCCAATACAGCGAGCTGCACCGGCGCCGTGCCAGGGCCTATCATGCCTAGTTCCCTGGCTGCCCCGTAAGACAAGTCAATGACTCGATCGTCTATAAATGGACCTCGATCGTTGATTCTTACTACCACGGCTTTATTATTGGTCAGATTGGTGACCTTCACCAGCGTATTCATGGGCAGCACATTGTGGGCGGCTGTCATGCTATACATGTCATATTTTTCGCCGGATGAGGTCTTTTTCCCATGAAATCCGGGGCCGTACCATGAAGCGATTCCTTTTTGCAAATGGCCCGCCGCGACTTTTTTCAAAGGCACATACGTCTTTCCTTTGACGCTGTATGGTTTGCCCGTCTCGTGCTTGACGAGCGCCACATGTGCCGTGCAGCTCAAGAGAGCGATCCACAGGGGCAATAAGAGCGCAGTCTGCCAATATTTCATGATAACAACTTGTTGATAAAGTCTTCAGCGCGACCAATCAAAAGTTTTTTATCATGAAATATGGGTAACTGTCAATAATTTATAGTGAATAATGTTACTTACTCGTCTGCTTCTCTCCCCGTTGAGTGTTGCGACATGGCGGCATCGAGGTCTATGAGCGTATAATCAGTCTCGCCGAGTCCGAGCTTCTCGGCGTACGCAAGTTGATGCCGCCAATCGATTTCCGGGAACAGTTGTCGAAATTTGTCCTCGCCTTGGACGCTGCGACCAAGGATTTTGGATGCGGGGTTCCCAGGGGCTTGGTTAACCAGGTCAGCGGCCGCCGCGTCGATCGCGACCGGATCCGTTGAGGCCAAGATCCCGAGATTAGGCACTATGGGACTATCCGAGAAGGGATAGCAATCGCAAAGGGGTGAGACATCCATGACAAATGTGAGAAATAAGGACTTTTGCATCTTATTTTGGAGGACCGCCGCCGCATACTCCACCATTTTTTCCATGAACACGGGGATGGATTCATTCCACTGAATGGCGATGGCGCCTTGCTTGCATGCCAAGATGCATTCCGCGCACCCGACGCAGCGTTCCGGATGTATGTGCGCCTTGCGGTTTTTTCCCTGCCCCTCAAGGACGATAGCCCCTCCTCTGCACCAGACCGTGCAGTCGCCGCAGCCAATGCATTTCTTTTTGGATACCTTTGGCGAGATGTTGGAGTGCTGCTCTAACTTGCCTGCCCTGGACGCGCACCCCATACCAACATTCTTTAGGGCGCCGCCGAAGCCGGCTAACTCGTGGCCCTTAAAATGGGTCAAGACCACCAGGCCATTGGCGTAATAGACATCTGCGGCTAAATGGGCTTGCTGTATGTGGTTCCCGTGGAAGAGCACCTCGGCGCTGTTGTTGCCTCGCAAGCCGTCCGCAATAATCACGGGGGCGCCTGTGACCTCCCGCGTAAAGCCGTTTTCGAATGCAGTGACAAGGTGTGTATGGGCCTCGGCGCGTGATCCCACGTAGAGGGTATTGGTGTCGGTCAAGAACGGCTTCGTTTGCAGGGCATGAAGTCTGTTGACGATCTGCCGGACGAACTGTGGTCTGATGGAGGCAGTATTGCCTGCCTCGCCAAAATGAAGCTTAATCGCGACGAGATCTCGCGAGGCAAAGCGTTTCGCTGGTTCCAACATGTCGAATAATTGACTGAGCTTGGTGAGAATATTCCTCTTCCTGTTTGCCGACAAATCGGCGTGGTACACATACGCTGCCACGGCGCTACTCCATGTTCAGTAACAATAAATTCGCGTCAAATTATCAGTCCGAGTTTTCAAAATCTCAAGCACAAAATTCATTTATTCTGCTCTTTCGTTCTTGGATACGGTATAATATGGCGATTGCGAGGTGAAGGCCGTGGCCAGCCTTGCAGACGGGGCAGTGGCGGGGCGCGCTCAGCCAAAGGCACCCTCGGCAAGGTTCGCTCACGACGGGGATGCTGCGTCAAGGAAGTAAGGGCTATGAAAGATCGCATCGGCGAAATGCTTGTGAAGGCTGGAATAATCACCAACGCCGACCTCGACCGAGCGCACGATTACCAGCGTCAACACGGCGGGCGCATATCTCATGCGCTGATACATCTGGATATTTTGAGCGAAGACGATCTACTGGAATTTTTTTCTCGGGAATTCGGTTTACCCACCGTGTCTTTGGATGAGATCGATTTGGACCCTCGCGCGCTGAAACTGATACCAGCTCAGACTGCCCGCAAGTATCGCGCCGTCCCCTATCGCCTGCACGATTCGACTTTGCAGGTCGCCATGTCAGACCCCACTGACTTCAGGGCCATCGACGACCTCAAATTCAGAACAAACCTCATCGTCAATGTGAGCATCGCTCCGGACTCGCAGATCAGAAAGGCCCTGGATAAATTTTACGGCACGGGCATAGAAGCCCAAGAAATGCTTGCCGATTTCCGCACACAATTCCCGGACATCACGGAAGCGGATCAGGCAGACCTCGACGCCTTGGATTCAGCAAAGGCGGCGGAACAGGCGCCGGTGGTGAAATTTGTGAATCTGATGCTTCGTGAAGCCATTGCGCGGCGCGCCAGCGACATTCATATCGAGCCCTATGAGAATTCTCTACGGGTCAGATTTCGCATTGACGGCGTGTTATATGAAGTTCTCAAGCCGCCGCTGTCTTTGAAGAATCCGGTGGTGAGTCGGGTGAAGATTATGTCGCGATTAGACATCGCTGAACGCAGGCTTCCCCAAGACGGCCGCATCAAACTCAAACTTTCCAAGGAGCGGGAGATGGATTTTCGTGTATCCTGTCTGCCCACCCTATTCGGAGAGAAAGTGGTTCTACGCTTGCTGGATAAGTCAAATTTGCAGCTCGATATGACAAAACTCGGGTTCGAAGAAAAGCCCCTTCAGATATTTAAGGATTCCATTCATAAGCCATTTGGAATGATTCTCGTCACCGGTCCCACTGGTTCCGGTAAGACGACAACCTTATACAGCGCCCTCCATGAACTGAATTCTCCGGAGGTCAACATTTCGACTGCGGAAGACCCGGTGGAGTTCAATCTTCAAGGAATTAACCAGGTGCAGGTTCATGAGGAGATTGGCTTGACGTTTGCCGCTGCGCTGCGTTCATTTTTGAGGCAGGACCCTGATATTATCATGGTGGGAGAGATTCGCGACCTGGAGACCGCGGAGATAGCCATCAAGGCGGCGCTCACAGGGCACCTTGTCTTATCCACCCTCCATACCAATGACGCGGCTCAGACTATCAATAGGCTTATCAACATGGGTGTGGAGCCATTTCTGGTAGCCAATTCGGTCAACTGCATCATAGCGCAAAGGCTTGCGAGAAAGCTCTGCGTCAAATGCCGGAAAGAGATCCCTCCCCCTGCTGAGGCCTTGCGAGACCTTGGGATCAAAATGGAGGAGATTGGCGCGTTCCCCGTGTATGAGGCCCGGGGATGCGACGAGTGCGGGAACACCGGTTTCAAGGGTCGAGTCGCGTTGTATGAGGTGATGCCGATAGGCGAGGAACTGAAGGAACTTATTCTTGCCGGCGCGCCGGCTACGGCGCTGAAGCGAGAGGCAATCCGTCTTGGTATGGACACTCTTCGCATGGCCGGCTTGAACAAACTGAGAGAAGGAATCACCACGATCAACGAGGTCGTTCGCAGTACCATGGCCGACTGAAGCATCGGCGCGTCATCTTGGTGAGGAGCATCGCGAGTGGCAAATCTCCACGACTTTCTCAAGGAGATGGTCGAGCGGGGAGGGTCAGACCTCCACATATCGGCTGGTCTCCCCCCCATGATTCGGTTGAGGAATAAGCTTGTTCCACTTGAATTTCCACCGCTGTCAGCGCAGGACACCGCCAAACTTTGCTACAGCGTCTTGACCCAGGCTCAAAAGCAAAGACTCGAGGAGGAGCAAGAGATCGACTTTTCCTTCGGACTCAGGGGTCTGAGTCGGTTTCGTGCAAATTTGTTCATGCAGCGAGGCAGCCTTGCCGGAGCTTTCAGGGCGATTCCGCAAGACGTACCGAGCTTCGAAGCTTTGGGGCTCCCGCGAGTAGTGGAAGAACTTTGTAGAAAACGACGGGGATTAATCCTAGTGACGGGCCCCACCGGCTCTGGAAAATCCACCACCCTCGCCGCTATGATTGAACGCATCAATTCCACACGTCAGGAGCACATTGTCACGATAGAGGATCCCATCGAATATCTGCACCGCCACAAGAAATGTATTGTTAACCAAAGAGAAGTGCACCAGGACACCAAAAGCTTTCATGCCGCTTTGAGGTCTGTCCTGAGGCAGGACCCTGATGTGGTGTTGATAGGAGAAATGAGAGACTTGGAGACCATAGAAGCCGCTCTCACTGTGTCGGAAACCGGTCATCTCACCTTGGCCACGTTGCACACGAACTCGTGCGTGCAGACGATAAACCGTATCATTGACGTCTTTCCCGCAGACCAACAGCCAAGGGTCCGGACGCAGTTGAGCTTCGTCCTTGAAGGGATTATGGCGCAGCTCCTGCTTCCGTCACGTGACGGAACCACGAGGGTGATGGCCATGGAGGTGCTTGTGCCAAATGCCGCAGTCAGAAATTTGATCCGGGAAGAAAAAGTTCACCAGCTTTATACGCAGATGCAGGTGGGGCAGACCACATCGGGTATGATGACCATGAACCAGTCTCTGGCATCGCTATGCCAGAAAGGATTGATCAGCGCTGAAACAGCTTTTGAAGTCTCTTCATTTCCTGATGAGCTGCGATCTTTGTTAGGAACCAAGGGAAGTGGCTGATGTGCAGGCTTTGCCCGCTGGGCCGCGTTGACCTCTTTCAGATGCCGCTGCACATATTCGTCAAGGAGCATTGATGATGCCGGAGTTTGTTTGGAGGGCCCGATCAGCAGCAGGAATGGTGGTGAAGGGTGAGATGACCGCCCCGAACGAATTCGCTGTTATGGCGCGGCTTAAGCGCATGAAGTACGACAAGATCAAGGTGAAGAAGAAGCCAAAGGACATTTTTGAAAATGTCTCGTTTCTCCAACCTAAGGTGCCGACCAAAGAGATCGTCATATTCACTCGTCAGTTTGCCACCATGATCGATGCAGGACTTCCCTTGATCCAGTGCCTCGAGATTTTAGCCAATCAACAGCAGAACCGGACGTTCAAGAAGGTTTTGACAGAGGTCAAACAGAGCGTCGAGGGCGGCAATACCTTGGCTGATTCACTTAAAAAACATCCCAAAATATTTGACGAGCTCTTTGTCAATCTGGTTCGAGCGGGCGAAACAGGCGGCGTATTGGACACTATTTTGAGGAGGCTTTCGACGTTTCTCGAAAAGTCTGAGGCGCTCAAGCGCAAAGTCAAGGGCGCTATGGTGTATCCAGCTGTGATGCTGGTGGTAGCCATTTTAGTGGTCGCCATCCTTTTGGTGTTCGTGATTCCGGTATTCAAAGAGATGTTCGCAGGCGCGGGGCAACAGCTTCCCGCCCCAACCCTTTTTGTCATAGGATTGAGTGAGTTTGCGAGGAACTATATCCTATACATGATCGTCGGAGTGGGGCTGATCGTCTATGGAGTACGTCGATATTACAATACCCCTAGTGGGAAACTGCTGGTTCATTCACTCGCCTTGAAAACGCCCGGCGTGGGTGATCTCATCCAAAAAGTAGCCGTGGCAAGGTTTTGCGCAACTCTTGGGACGATGCTCTCCAGCGGGGTTCCTATCATGGAGGCCCTTGCAGTCACTGCGAAAACGGCAGGCAACCTCGTGGTTGAAAGGGCGGTCATGACTGCGAGAAAGGCTGTTTCAGAGGGTCGTTTTATGGCTGATCCCCTCACTGAGACGGGAGTGTTCCCCGGCATGGTGATTAGGATGATAGCTGTGGGCGAAGCAACAGGTGCGCTAGACGCCATGCTGGCGAAAATTTCCGAGTTTTATGAGTCGGAAGTCGATACAGCAGTCCAGTCGCTGACGCAATTGCTCGAGCCGATCATGATCGTTTTTTTGGGCGGAATCTGCGGCGGAATGGTCATTGCAATGTACCTTCCCATTTTCTCAATGGCTGGCGCCATCTCGGGAGCGCGATAGGCGGAAAGGCCCTGCATCGGGGTCATGCGAGAAGGCTTTTCCGGTGTCGTCCCACTCTTTCTGCCAGATTCGATAGCTTTCGATGAGGCGGACTTGGTAATCGTAATTGCACTGTCATGTCAATGACTGAGCCTCCTATGCCAACGACGGGTTGACTCTGAGCGTCTCTTTGACGCGCACACGGCTTCAAAAAAGACTTTATGTTGGTATATAATATCAATATATACAGGTTGATAGGTGTTTTTTACTATGTTGTTTCTCAGGGAATGGAGTTCAAAGCCGCTCAATGCGCCCAGACGCTTGACTTTTCTTATAGAAGAGGATAAATACGCAATCTAACTTAGGAAACGCTCAGGAGAAACCTACGTTGCCTGTTCACTTATCAACTGAATCAAAGGCGAATATTGCATCGCTCGTGGAAATTCGGCGTCGAAAGGTTCATGAATTTCTCGAAGCGGGGTTGAATCCTTACGCAACGGGTTTTGTACCGGATTTGACGTCCGCCGAGTTTTCGACGCGATTTGGATACGTGAAAGCGGTCGAGGAAGTGGTGGATCACGTGAAGATGGCCGGCCGCATCATCGCCATTCGTGTGATGGGGAAGGCATCCTTTGCGCGATTGCGGGATTCTGCCGGGGATTATCAAATATACATCGCTCGCGACACTGTGGGAGATCAGCATTACCGGCTTTTCAAGAAGTTGGATATCGGAGACATTATAGGCGTTGCGGGGGGTCCATTCCGAACACGCTCCGGGGAACTCAGCCTGATGGTGATGCAGTTCGTGCTGCTTACCAAGTCGCTCCGACCTTTGCCAGAGAAATGGCACGGGCTCTCAGACGTGGAAACTCGATATCGACAGCGCTACTTAGACCTTATCGTCAATCACCACGCACGGGAGATCGTGGTCACGAGAAGCCGCATCATATCTTATTTACGGAATTTTTTGGAACGCCGTGGTTATCTGGAAGTCGAAACGCCCATGATGCAACCAATTCCGGGCGGCGCAACGGCAAAACCGTTCGAGACGTATCATCATGCGCTTGGAAGACAGCTCTACCTGCGGATAGCGCCGGAACTATATCTGAAGAGGCTGCTCGTGGGAGGATTCGATCGGGTTTTTGAGATAAATCGTAATTTTCGGAACGAGGGGATCTCGACGCAACACAATCCTGAATTTACCATGTTGGAATTCTACCAGGCGTACAGCACGTATGAGGATCTGATGGACCTGACCGAGGAAATGTTGTGCGGCCTTGCCATGGACCTCTTTGGGAGACTGCGATTTCCTTATGGGGAGGGCGAAGTGGACTTCACCAGGCCGTGGCCTCGGAAGACGGTTCGGGAGGCCCTCGTCGAGTACGCAGGGCTGTCTGAGCAAGAAATAGATGACAGGAACTCCATGTTCATCAAAGCCGTCGAATGCGGTTTGGATGTACCTCAAGATCATTCTTTGGGAAGGCTGTGGATGGCTTTGTTTGATGAATTGGTCGAGAAAAGGTTGTGGGGCCCTGTTTTTATACATAAGTATCCGGTGGAAGTCTCGCCCCTCGCCAGACGAAATGAGGAAGATCCCACGGTGACGGACCGTTTCGAGCTTTACATTTGCGGCCGTGAAACCGCAAACGCCTTTACGGAGCTCACAGATCCCATAGACCAGAGAAGCCGTTTTGAGGAGCAGGTTCGCGCACGGGCCGGCGGCGATGAGGAGGCTCATTTTCTTGACGAGGATTTTGTTCGCGCATTGGAATATGGAATGCCACCCGCCGCAGGAGAAGGCATAGGGATCGATAGATTGGTGATGTTGCTGACCAATTCTGCCTCTATTCGTGAGGTGATCATATTTCCACACATGAGGCCGGAAAAAAGCAGCGCATGAACGTGCCTTTTGAAATCGGTATAGGTCTTCGCTACTTGAGGGCGAAGCGGAAACAGGCGTTCATCTCGGTGATCAGCGCATTTGGCGTGCTTGGAGTCATGTTGGGAGTCATGACCCTTATTATAGTGTTGGGGGTCATGAACGGCTTTGAACGCGACCTTAAAGAAAAGATTCTTGGCACAGTCTCTCACCTTGTAGTCATGAATCATTCGAGTCGGTCAATGACAGGCTGGCCGGAGCTCGTCTCGCGGATCAAGGCGTTCGACGGCATCAGAGCGGTTACCCCTTACGTATATGGTCAGGCCATGCTTTCGTCTCGGGGGAGGGTGCGGGGAGTGGTCATCAGAGGCATCGACGTCCACACCGCGGGCGGAGTCATATCACTGCCGAAATATTTGCAGAGTGGATCCATTCAGGAGCTTGGGACGACAAGAAACGGTTTGCATGGGATTATTATAGGTCGTGAACTTGCCATAGCCAACTCCTTGAGGGACGGGGATGTGGTCCAGCTCATCTCCCCACAAGGTAAGAGAACGCCTATTGGCGCAGTACCGAAGGTGCAGAATTTCAGGATCGTAGGCGTGTACAAGTCTGGAATGTACGAATTCGACGCGAACCTCGTGTACATGGGCTTGACTGAGGCTCAACATTTTTTTGAGATGGGAGACGGCGTCACCGGGATCGAGGTTGCGGTGAAAGACATCTATTATGCGCCCAAACTAGGAAATCGTATCGAGGCTTCCCTTGGGCACAACTATTGGACGAGGACATGGAAAGATATGTATAGGAATCTTTTCAGCGCATTAAAGCTGGAAAAGATCGCTATGTTCATCATTTTGACGTTCATCGTCCTTGTTGCAGCCTTCAATATTATCATCTCGCTGATCATGCTCGTTATGGAAAAAAGTCGAGACATTGCCATCCTGAAGGCATTGGGGGCTACGTCAGACAGGATCATGCGCATATTCATTGTGCAAGGCATGATCGTAGGGGTGGTGGGGACAGTCCTCGGAGCCGCGGGCGGTATCGTAGGTTCAGCTCTGCTGGCTCGCTACCCCGTCATTGAGCTTCCTGAGGAGATATACACCATTTCTAAGCTTCCGGTTGCTGTACACCCTATTGATGTCATGATCATTTGCGGCGTTGCGCTGAGCATTTGCTTCTTGGCAACGCTGTATCCGTCGGTGAGGGCGGCGCGGCTGGCGCCGGCGGAGGCCTTGCGGTATGAATGATGAGTTCATTTACGAAGTGACTGACGTGTGGAAGAGCTATACCAACGGAGTCAAGAAGGTCGAGGTACTGAGAGGAATCAATCTGAAGGTCAAACGCGGAGAAAGTGTTGCGATCACAGGACCTTCTGGTGTGGGGAAGAGTACGCTGCTGCATATTCTTGGGCTGTTGGACAGTCCAGGGAGCGGCACTATCCTGTTGGATTCCATCAATGTCGGAGAGCTCACCGACGCAGACAAGGCTAAGGTGCGCAACAACAAAATAGGCTTTGTGTTTCAGTTCTTTCAGTTGCTGCCGGAATTCACGGCGCTCGAGAATGTATCGATGCCGGGTCTCATCGCCGGCCAACGCCGTGGGACATTAAGGACTAAGTCGTTGGACCTCTTGGCAGCGGTAGGACTCTCTGAGCGGATCAGCCACAGACCGGGAGAGTTGTCCGGCGGCGAGCAGCAGCGGGTCGCCATCGCAAGGGCTTTGGTCATGGACCCGGACGTGCTGTTGGCCGACGAACCGACGGGAAATCTGGATCCAGAAACCGGAGCAGAAATAGAGAAACTACTTAAAGACCTTAATGAGCAACGCAATACCACGCTTATTGTGGTGACCCACAAGGATATTCTCGCTCGATCCATGGACCGCAGAGTGGGACTCGTCGGCGGAAGATTAGAGGAGCTGGAATGAAGAGGCTTTGTCTCGGAATCATTTTCGTCTGTCTGCTGCCGCTCACGCTGATGGCGCAGCAACATCGGACACACAAATGTATGATTTTTCCTTTCAAGATGGTGTCCGAAGGATCTTCTCCGACATACAGCAATGAGGTTGCCGCAATTTTGGGGTCTGAATTGGCGAGCGAGGGCAACTTGGAGATGATTTCTGGTCGTCCGTTTTTGTCAGCCCTTGAAGGACTGCGCCCCGACCCCGAGCGATTGGTGAGGATAGCCGAACGAGTGGGCGCCAGCGCCTTGATCTGGGGGACGGTAACTAAACTCAGCGATGGATATTCCATAGAAATCTCTGCAATGAAAGGGACCCCTCGCAGCAAACCGAAATTGTTTTCTGCCACTGGCAAGACTATGGAAGAACTGCTCCAAAGGGTGCAGGAGCTTGCCGTGGAGATCGGTACGAGCGTCTTGGATCAACCAAAGATAGCCGCTATACGAATAGAGGGAAACCAGCGCATCCAGAGAGAAGCCATCCTCAACAAGCTCGAAATGAAAGCCGGCGCTCCATTCCGGCGATCAGCGTTAGGCGACGAAATTCGAGAGATATATGGCATGGGCTATTTCGATGACGTCAAAATAACGGCCGAGGATGTGGGGAACGGCCAAGTCGATCTTAAGATCACGCTCAAGGAAAGACCATCCATAAAAAATATCGAGCTCCAGGGGAACAAGGTACTTACCAAAGACGAGATACTCGACGCCTTGACGACGAAATCGTTCTCCGTGGTGAGTACAGAAAAGATCCGTAATGACATTGAAAAGTTGCGGCAAATGTATGAAAGGAAAGGCTATTATAAGCCTAAGATCGATCATGAGATCAAGGAGGCGTCCCCAAACGAGGCCTCTCTCATTTTCAAGATCGACGAAGGCCCGAAGAGTTATCTCACGGACATAGTATTCGAAGGCCGCAGCAAGATTCCTGAAAAGGAGTTGAAAAAAATACTCTCTATCAAAGAGAAGAGTTGGTTTTGGTTCCTCGATGAATCCGGAATTTTCACCAAAGAGAAGTTGGAAGAAAACCGTATGAGGATTATGGCTTACTACTTGGACAACGGTTTCATAAATATTCAAGTGGGAGTGCCAGAAGTCGATATCAAGGGGAACAAGGTTAAGGTGACGTTTCCGATCCGTGAAGGCGACCGATACCAAGTAAGAAAATTGGATGTCGAAGGCGACCTTATTGCGTCAAAAGAAGAGTTGATTTCACGCCTCAAGACCAAGCCGCACACGTGGTTCAAACGTTCACTGGCTGCCGAAGATATTAAAGAACTTACGAGATTATACAATAACAAGGGATATGCGTATGCAGACGTAGAGCCTCGTCAAAAGATCAACGACCAGTATAAGTTTCTCGATATTACGTACAAGATCAACCAGGGGGACAAGGTCACCATCGAAAGGGTCGATATCGTCGGCAATGACAGGACGCGAGATAAGGTCATAAGAAGGGCTGTCACCCTAGGGGAAGGTGATTTATACAACGCGGACGCCCTCGAGAACACCAAAAACAACTTGGAGGCCATGGACTACTTCGAAGCCGTCAAGATCAAGACATCTCCGGCTTCGAAGCCTGAGAGGATGAATGTGATTGTCGAGGTGATGGAGAAGAAAACCGGCTCTCTCTCGGCGGGCTTGGGATATTCGTCGCAGGATGGGGCCATGGGAAACATCAACCTCAAAGAAAGAAACCTCATTGGCCTGGGGATAGTCGCAAACGCCCGGTCAAACATATCGGGACGCAGAAACGACTTTGAAGGCTCCTTGACTTATCCGTGGATGTTCGACTATCCCCTCACCGGAAGCATTCGAGCGCACAGAGCTCAACAGAAAGAGACATACTATCTCCGAGAGACGGATGGATTTAGCGTGCATCTGGGTTACCCCATCTACGGATTGTGGTCAATGTCCACCGGTTTCTCTCGAGATTCAAACAAGTTATCGGGTTTTCAGAAAGTTTTCGCGCAATCCGTCATCGATTATTATAACCAGTATGGGACAAGCGCCCAAAAGTACATGAACATTTCCGAAAATTCGGTGTCGCTGAATTTCTCTCGTGACACGAGGAACAATTCCATCATACCCACTGGTGGAAGCAAGGTCTCATTTGGAGGACGTTTTTCAGGACTTGGGGGAGATGTCGCGTACAACAGCTACTATTCCGAGGCCATGTATTATTATCCCCTCTTTTGGAAAGCGGTGGTAAAACTACGCGCGAATGCATCCATGCTTCAAGAATCCGGACGGGATCCGATTCCCTTCGATCGCCGAATCGTTCTCGGCGGTATTCAAAGCATCAGGGGCTACAAAGTAGGAGACATAGGCCCCAAGGACAAGTATGGTAACATTATCGGCGGGGATCGCTCCCTTTTTGCCAATGTGGAGTGTCTGTTTCCTTTGCTTGAACAGCTCAAGCTCAATGGGGTTGTTTTTTTTGACGCGGGAAATACTTGGAACGTGTCTCGAAGTCCTTTTCTCCAGGATGTCAAAGCCGGCGCGGGTATAGGCGTGCGGTGGATATCCCCCATGGGGCCGATTCGTATAGAGTACGGATGGAAGATCAATCCTGAAAAAGGTGAAGAACCCGGCGCCGTAGCATTTGCCATGGGACAGTTATTCTGATATGACGTCTTGCCTAACGAGGCTGTCAGGCGTTACGGGGAGGCGGCCTCTTTTTCGGCGCGTTTGAGTTAGTCAACCCGTTGTTTCAACAATATGTACAATAGCAATGAACTTATTCTAAGGAGAAAGCGATGAAGAAGTGTCTTGTCATCCTGTCCATGGGCTTCGCGGCGATGTTGTTCTCCGCCCCACTTCATGAATGTCTTGCGCAAGAAGCGAAGTTTGCCTTTGTCGATTTCCAGAAATTTGCGGCAAAATCCAAAAGAGCACAAAACCAGCAGCAGAAATTTGCCCAAATGGTAGATGCAAAACGAGCCGCGCTGGAAAACAAAAAGAAAGAGATGGAGGCGCTCAACGAACAGCTTCAGAAGCAGGGGCCCATGCTTAAGGAAGAGACCCGCAACGAAAAGATTAAGCAGCTTGGCATCAAAGAAATGGAATTCAAGCTTGCGGAGAAGGAGGCCCAGAATGCGCTGCAGAACGAGCAAAGAGAGCAGCAAGAGATCTTCCGGAGGGACATCACCAAGATCATAAACGACATTAGGACGGCCCACAAATACACCATGATCTTTGATTCAGCGGCGTTGCTGTCGGCGGACGATGCTTTAGATATCACCGACCAAGTCGTCAAGTTGTACGACGCAGAGCCAGATCAAGCCGCGGCAGCCCCTGCAAAGCCGAAGCCTGCGGCGCCGACTCAGGCGCCTGCGCCTGCAAAGCCAAAGGCCCCCAAATAACGAGTTCATGACTCAGGACGCAGCGTGATGTCTTTTTCACTTGAGGAATTGGCGAGCTTCTTGTCCGCAGAGGCGTCCCACATTCCAGGCCCTGCTATTTCAGGCGCGCAGCCGATAGAATATGCCGGCGGCGGGGACATCACCTACGTGCAAGACGAAATATATCTAAAGAAGCTTCCTGCCAGCACCTGCGCAGCGGTGATAATTCCTTGGGGTGTGTCTTATGACGGCTTGCCCCACATACGCTCCCGAAATCCGGAAGCGGATTTTGCTCGCGTCACAGCATTATTTTACGGCTACAAAAAAGCTGCGGCCGGTATTTCTCCCAAGGCGGACGTGAGCGACGAAGCTCAGATCGGGCAGAATGTCTCCATCGGCGCCTATTCGGTCGTGGGGCCAGGCGTCGTCATAGGAGATGGAACGGTCATCGAAAGCCACGTGGTGCTCATGCGCGACGTCATTATCGGTCGCGATTGCCGCATATTTCCTCAGGTGGTTCTGTATCCTCAGGTGAGATTGGGAGACAGAGTGATCATCCACAGCGGCTCGGTCATCGGCGCGGACGGCTTCGGTTTTGCCAGAGATATGCTCCCCGATGGTACGCTGGTAAACATCAAGAAATATCATCATGGCAGCGTGTGGTGCGGTGATGACGTGGAAATCGGAGCGCTGTGCGCCATTGATCGCGCCTTCGCCGGCGCCACGAAGCTGGGAAACGGGGTCAAGTTGGACAATCTTGTGCAGGTAGCCCACAACGTCGAAATCGGCGATGGTACCGTGATAGCGTCCCAAGTGGGCATAGCCGGAAGCTCTTCTGTAGGGGCATTTTGCGTGATAGGCGGGCAAGCTGGAGTCAAAGACCACGTAAAAGTAGGCGACAGGGTTATTCTGGCCACCCGGGTGGGGATATACCGCAACACGCCGGACGGCTCCGTCATGGCTGGGTCTGTCCCCGCAATGCCGCACAAGGTTTTTTTGCGAGCCCAATCTTTATTCAAGCGGCTTCCCGAGATCTTCGAAAGGGTGAGGAAGGTGGAAGCCATTATTCACGAGAAGTTCAAGGACAGTATATGATTCATCCTACTGCGATAGTGCACCCTGGCGCTCGGATCGGACGAGACGTATCCATTGGACCTTATTCCGTGATAGGAAAAGATGTTGAGATAGGGGACGAGTGTCAACTGGGGCCGCACGTCGTTGTTGAAGGCCGAACGACCATCGGAAGAAATACGCTCATTTCGCAATTTGCGTCTATTGGCGGTCCGCCTCAAGATTTTTCGTATAAAAACGAAGACACAGAAGTACGGATTGGCGAAAGGGTTCGAATCCGTGAGTACGTCACTATCCATCGCGGCACGCCCAGAGGTGGAGGGCAGACGGTTATTGGCGACGACTGTTATCTCATGGCCTATTGCCATGTCGCTCATGACTGCACGCTGGGTAATGGTGTTGTGATGGCGAATTCAGCGCATCTGGGAGGGCACATACAGATAGGGCAAAAGGCAATCCTCGGGGGCATCGTCGCAGTTCACCAATTCGTCCGAGTGGGAGAATATGCGCTCGTCGGGGGCGTATCAGGCGTAGCCAAAGATGTACCCCCTTACACCCTCGCCTCCGGCGCGAGAATCTACGTGTATGGCTTAAACGAAGTAGGGCTTCGGAGGAACGGATTTTCCCGAGACACGATCATTTGTTTGAAACGCGCGTTTCGTATTGCGTTCCGCACATCCCTCAGGATAGAGGAAGCGGTGGAACGAATACGCGAGGAAATGTCTGATGTGCCCCAGGCCATGATATTCGCAAACTTCCTCATTTCGTCGCGCAGGGGCATGGCAAGGGTCTCTCTTAGCCGCCATGCGTTCCGTTCTGTGTGACGTCCTTCCGCTGATAGTTCCCATGGAGATAGGCGATCAAGAGCATACACAGGTAGGCATGATTGCCGGGGCAGGATTGCTCCCGCTGCATATCGCCGAAGAAGCCGTGCAAAAGGGATATCGCGTTCTGGCCATAGCCTTCCCGGGATTTACCAATCCCGCGCTAGAGCATCTCGTCGCCGAAATTCATTGGTTGAAGTTGGGGCAGCTTCAGAAGGCCATTTCTGTGTTGAAATCCTCTGGGATAGCTCGGGTGGTTATGGCCGGCAAGGTAGAGAAAAGCAACCTGTTGAAACTTTGGAAGATCATGCCGGACAGGAGGGCCCTCAGACTGATCCGATCATTGAAGGACTGGCGCGATGACACGGTGTTGGCCGGCATCGCGAATGAGCTCGCCCTGGACGGGATCATAGTGGACGAAATCACGACCTGGGCATCGAAATTGATGGCGCCGATGGGTGTATTGACTCGCAAGTTCCCCACGCCGGAGCAAATAAAGGACATTGCGTTTGGCCGGGCCATGGCGCAGGGCATTGGGGCCCTCGATATAGGCCAGACGGTATTGGTCCGTAAGCAGGCCGTGATCGTCGTGGAGGCCATCGAGGGGACAGACAAAGCCATACGCCGTGCAGGGGATTTGGGCATCCCTGATTGCGTGGTGGTAAAAATGGCAAAGCCCAACCAGGACATGCGTTTCGACGTCCCCGGCATAGGGCCTGAAACCATTGAGAGCATGATCGCCGCGAGAGCGCAGGCGCTTGCTGTAGAGGCAGGGAAAACCATGATTTCCAATATGGATGAGATGATCGGCAAAGCCAACGATGCGGGAATCTGTGTGATGGGCATACCATCTCAAGGCCCCGTGCTCGCTGAGACTCCATAGTGAGTTTGTTGGATTCCCATTTTGTTGGGAATGACGCCCACGGGAACGTCGTTGAATTCGCGAGAACTCTCGGGAAGAGACATAATGCTTGAAATTCCGCCGCAATGAGGTCCGCATAATCACATTCGAGTGTATTGCTGAGAAGCGTAAAATCTCTTTTTCAGCTCCCATAGCGCCGATGTTCCTGCGTATAGTCCTTTTCGCCGCCAAGTGTGGTAGGATGGTGGTCATCAGGCAACAGCGGAGACACCATTGCATATCTATCGTCGATTGCTCACGTATCTGAAACCCTATTATGGCAAGCTGGCGCTCGCCGGCCTGTGCATGGTTGGAGTCGCTCTGCTCACCGCGTCGTTGGCGTACCTGGTCAAACCCGCGCTTGATGAGATCTTCTTTCACAAGCAGCTCAAGATGCTTTATTTGATCCCCGCCGCGGTTGTTTTGGTGTACATCGTGAAAGGCGTGTGCGACTTCGGACAGTACTATCTCATGTCGTATGTAGGCCAGAGCGTCATCAAAGACCTTAGGGCTGAGATGTTTAGGAAGCTTGAACAGATGTCAGTCCTTTTCTTCGTGCGTCATTCTACTGGCGAACTCCTCTCTCGTATGAACAATGATGTGGCCATGGTTCAGGGAGCAATGACAAACGCCATTACCGGCGTGGTGCGAGACGCTCTTACGGTGGCGGCGTTGATATTTGTGGTTTTTTATCGAGATTTCACGCTGGCGCTAATAGCTTTGATCGTCTTCCCCCTAGCCGTGTATCCCTTACTCTCTTTCGGCAAACGCCTGAAGCGATACTCCCGCAGGATGCTCATATCTTTGGAGGATATCACCCGACGCCTCAATGAAACTATCACCGGGATCAGGATCGTGAAAGCCTTTGCCATGGAAGACTACGAACGCGAACGCTTTGACCACGTGAACCAGACGCTGTTCAACGCGTTCATGCGGCGATTCAAGGTGCGAGCCTTGTCCAATCCCGTCATGGAGACGCTAGGCGGCGTCGGAGTGTGTGCGATCGTGTCTTATGGCGGCTATCAGGTGATTAACGGGCAATCTACCCAGGGCACGTTTTTCTCGTTCTTGGCGGCCTTGTTCATGCTTTACGAGCCCATCAAGAGGCTCAATGAAGTAAACATCACCATCCAAGAGGGTATCAGCGCTGGCGAGAGGATCTTCAGCCTCTTGGATACGCCTCCTGACGTCGTCGATAAGCCTGACGCGAAAGCGCTCGAGTCAGTGGAAAGGGATATTCGCTACGACCACGTATTTTTTTCTTATGACTCGGAGCCGATGCTCAAAGACATTACCATGAGGGTCCAAGTGGGCGAGGCAGTGGCCATCGTTGGAGAAAGCGGCGTGGGCAAAAGCACGCTGCTGGACTTGTTGCCTCGATTTTACGATGTGACGGACGGAAGAATCCTGATCGACGGCATAGACATCCGGGATGTCACGCAGCGGTCTTTGAGGGAGAAAATCGGCATTGTCACGCAGCAAACTATTTTGTTCGACGATACCGTCCGCAACAACATCGCGTATGGACGCCCAGACATGCCGATGGAAACAGTTATCGAGGCTGCGAAAGCCGCGCATGCCCACGATTTCATTATGACTCTGCCTCAGAAGTACGACACCCATATCGGGGAAAATGGCATCAAGTTGTCCGGCGGCGAGCGCCAACGCATAGCCATTGCTCGCGCCCTGTTAAAGAATCCCCCTATTTTGATACTCGATGAAGCGACATCCAATCTCGATTCAGACTCGGAAAAGGCTGTACAGACCGCTTTGGATGGACTCATGAAGGGGCGCACCACCCTCATCGTCGCGCATAGGCTTTCTACTATTCGGAACGTGGACAGGATTTACGTATTGGTCAACGGAGAAATTACGGAAGTTGGCTCGCATGACGAATTGTTGGCGATGGATGGGGAATTTGCCCGTCTGTACAAGATGCAGTTTGCTAACGGTCATCCGGAGATACCCGAGGGTAGGCTGGCAGATGCCTCTCTCATGTAGCATGACCGGGACACGATAGAGGAGTCTTTCAAGAATTCCAAGAGTCCGACAGCGGCCTCACTGCTGCATCGAGGCGAGCTGACAGTGCGTCTTCGCCTTCTCCTCCTCGCAATGACGAAAGGCCCATGGATGGGACATCGCGGCGACGCGAAGCAATCTCGTGACAAATTTTTACAAGAACTATAACACCTCTGGAAATTACTCACAAATGGGTCGCGTGTCTCGCCACGATGTCATCCTTACGAAAGCGCGGATCCGCAGCGAGTTTCCTAGATTCCCATTTTCATGGGAACGACGACCTGACTCATTGCCTTTGTGCATTTTCTTTTGAGAAGGGTTATATGGTGCGTATGTCCTGGAGACAGAGCATGCTACGACTGTGCACGATCGCAGCCCAGCCTGCGTTTCGAGCCGTCCACGCCGCGCGTGGAGCAGCGTACAAGGCTGGCGTGTTCCGATCTTACGAAGCCGGCGTACCCGTAATATCGGTAGGGAATCTTGCGACAGGGGGAACCGGGAAGACGCCCTTGGTGATTTGGCTCGCTGCTCGCCTCTGTTCCCGCGGATTCAAGCCCGCGGTGGTGAGTCGTGGGTATGGAGGAAGCAATAAAAAGCCCTATCTTGTCGCTTCAGACGGCAGAGGCGACAGACCGCTCCACGGGCCGTTTGTGGTGGGAGATGAGCCGTATATGATTGCATGTCGGCTTCAGCAGGTTCCAGTCTTGGTGGGGAGGAAAAGAATATATCCGCTCAAGGCAGCTCAAAACCTTTTCCCAATCGACGTGCTGCTCCTGGACGACGGCTTTCAGCATCTCGCGGCGGCCAGAGACCTCGATCTTGTCGTTCTCACTGGCTCGGAGCATCACATGCTCCCTTTTATCCAGTTGCGAGAACCATTGTCTGGCCTGGGTCGCGCCCACGCGTTCTTGATGCCTTGGCCGGATGACAGTCGTCCTGATCCTTGGTGGCTCCCGCAGCATATTCCCACGTTTCGCTGGCGCCTGAGCGCCTTCTCTCTCATAAAAAGCCCCCTTCCCTTCGAAACGGTTGACGTCGAGGAAATTGCGAACAAGAGGGTGACGCTCGCGTCTGGGATCGCCCGGCCTGAGCGGTTTCTCGCCGCCGCAAAGAAGCTTGGGTGGAATGTCGTCTCGCACGAGACATTCCGGGACCATCATTTTTTTACCGAGAGGGAATTGCAAAAACTATTGAGTGAGCATAA
>CAYRVH010000029.1:0-4802 GCA_964427855.1 uncultured Syntrophaceae bacterium | reverse complement strand
TCTCGTTTTCACCGAGAAGGACTGGGTGAAGCTGCCCCCCTGGTTTCAAAGGCTTGAACATACCTGGGCGTTGCGCATCGAGCTGCTCGTGGAAGAAGAAGAGGCTTTCCTGAGCTTTGTGACCCGATGCATTGGTGACCAGGCTCGATAAAGCCCCCCCGGAAGTCATCTCTTTCTTCAACAGTGATTACTCTTGATCTTGTTGATTATCTCTGTGGTGGATAGCCCGCCCACGAGTTTCACGAACTCAACTCTGCCTCCTCGAGCCTTGACGATTTCTTCGCCCACGACTTTTTTACCCCGCCAGTCCTCTCCTTTCACCAGGACGTCTGGTCGTACTGCCTTGATGAGATTGTAGGGGGTCTCCTCATCGAAAAGTACCACGTAATCCACAAAGGCCAGCGCTGCGAGCATTTCAACGCGTTCCGTCTGAGGGACGACGGGACGACCCTGACCTTTTATCAGTGAAACGGATTTGTCGGAGTTGATCCCGACGACAAGAACATCCCCCAGACTGGCAGCCTTCCGCAATGTTTTGAGATGGCCGGCATGGAACAGATCGAAGCATCCATTGGTAAACACGATTTTGTGGCCTTGCATACGGTGTCTTCGCAAGGTTGATTCTATGTCTTCGATGCTTTGCTTCTTGTTATTGAGGCTTTGGTCTCGCAGGCTTTCCAGCATCTCATTGAGCGTCACTGACGCGGCGCCGAATCGAGCGACCACAAGCGACGCCGCGAGGTTGGCCAATGTAATGGAATTCTCAATGGAGAGGCCGCTCGCAGTCGCCAATGCCAGCGTCGAGATCACGGTATCTCCGGCGCCCGTCACATCGACTATTTCGACCGGCTTCACTGGAAAGTCCTCGTATTTTTTTCGTGTGACAAGGGTGATGCCGTCTTTACCCCGCGTGATAATGATCGCCTCTGCCGCGACGTTGTTTATCAGTGCTCTGCCCGCTTCAATCAGAGATTCGTGACTGCAGATGTCTATACCGGACGCCATCGATGCTTCACGAACATTCGGGGTGATATACGTGGCGCCCTTGTATCGGGAGTAATCCATTCCTTTGGGATCAACGAGTACGGGGACCTTTTTGTCTCGAGCCTCCTGGAGAAGTACTTGCAGCAAATTTCTCGTGAGAAATCCTTTTCCATAGTCTGATACGACGACTGCTTGCACTTGGGGCATTACGGACTTGATGTCCTCTGAAACGGCTTTTTCCAGCTCTTCATCGATGGGATTTACTTGTTCTTCATCTATTCGCACTATCTGTTGGTTACGCGCGACGACGCGAGTCTTTATTGTGGTGGGCCTTGAACTGTCATCTTTGACCCAGAAGGTATCGACGCCCATCTCCTCGCAATGCCGCTTGAACCATCTGCCCGCATTGTCGAGCCCTACGGTGGCGAACAGGGCCACCTTCGCGCCCATGGTCACGAGATTCCTTACCACATTACCAGCGCCGCCGAGCTTTCTCACTCGGTCCCTCGCGACCAGCACGGGAACGGGAGATTCAGGCGATATACGCTCCACATCACCTATGATGTATTCATCCACCATGACATCCCCGGCAACGAGTATAGGAACAGGTTTAAGCCGTTTTATGAGACTCTCGTCAACATGGGTGCTTCGATGTATCATTGCTGCGTGATAATCCTTGTTGCTCTTTGTGTGCGCGTTGTGTCGGATCAAGTACGAGGCGCACAACGCTTAGAACACTCTTTTTGCTGCATGTGCGCCTTGAACTCGATCGATGGTCCTTAGAGCCTTTTTACGTCATGCTCAGGACTCCATAGGGCAGCCCTCCGAACAGTGGGCCACACGCGGGATGGTAAATCTCTTCATGGCGGCCTCCTTTCCGTCGAATAAGAATTTCTCACACGACAATTGATCAATAACGCGGGGCCGCGGCCTTGTCAATCGCAGCTCTCGCAGCCATGCCTTTTTTTAGGAATACGAAATTGCGTCAGTATGTATTGCCAACATATCCATGGAACTGCTAACAATAGGAGAGGCATGACAAAGTCCCGTTGAATTGTGTAGGAAGAAAAGGTTCTAAGTTGCCCCATGCTTCATAAAGTGTTGACGGTGGCGGGCTCTGATTCGAGTGGGGGCGCCGGCATTCAAGCCGACCTCAAGACGATTCTCTCCCTAGGAGGCTACGGGGCGAGCGTCGTGACGGCAGTGACGGCTCAGAATACCTTGGGTGTGCAGCGCATCGAGCTCATGAATCCGACACTCATCGATGCCCAAATGGACTCCGTGCTGGGCGATATTGGCGCCGATTGCGTGAAAACGGGTATGTTGGGCAACGCCGAGATTGTGACTACCGTCGCAGAAGCCCTGCGGCGTTGGAGAGTGGAAAAGATCGTTGTCGATCCTGTGATACGCTCCAAGAAAGGGACTGTACTACTCGACAACAATGGGATCAAGGCATTGAAGCGAGATCTATTTCCCATTACCTATCTTCTTATGCCCAACATCCCTGAAACCGAAGTCTTTTGCGAGCGCAAGGTCGCCAGTGTTGACGACATGAAAAAGGCAGCGAAACGGCTGCACAAGATGGGGCCGCGTTTTGTGCTCGTGAAGGGAGGCCATCTCCCCGGGGCGGCAGTGGACATTTTGTATGACGGGACTCAGCATTATGAGTTTTCAACCCAGCGAGTAGGCACCGTACACACCCATGGTACCGGCTGCACCCTTGCAGCGGCGGTGGCGACGTTGTTGGCCAAAGGAGCTCCTCTTATCTCGTCTATAGATCAGGCTAAGAGATACCTCTACAAAGCGCTACGATTTTCCCTAGGGATAGGCAAGGGCATTGGCCCGATTAACCATTTTGCCTCTATCACCAGTGAAATGGCGAGGACGGAGGTCATCGAGGAATTGGACAAGGCCTTGGCGCGGCTCAAACGACTCAACATTGGACATTTGATTCCCGAAGTGCAGTCAAATCTTGCCTACGCAATACCGTTCGCTGAAACAGTTCAAGACGTGGCGTCTTTTCCCGGTCGCATCGTTCGAGTGGTGGACGCCATCGCGACGTTGGCGGGCCCGAAATTCGGCGCGTCTCGACAGATACATCACCTGGTCCTGGCTGCGATGGAATATGACCCAACTCGACGCGCCTGCATGACGATCGCGTATTCCGATACCTTGGTGAAAAGAATCAAATCCCTCGGTTATCTGGTGGCGGAATTCGATCGAAATAGGACGCCGCCGGATTTGCAACAGGAAGAAGGCAGCACTCTCGCCTGGGGCGTTCAGGATGTCATGGAGGAATTGGGCAGAGTGCCGGACGCCATCTTCGATAGAGGTGCAGTGGGGAAAGTCCCGTTGATCAGGCTTTTCGGGACGGACCCTCGTTCCATCGTCAATCTTATCGCAAAACTTTAGCAGGAAGATTGCTTTTCCGGCTTGAGGGGGATAGTTTACTGAAGAGTAACATGAGCAGGTCAGCAGAACCTTTCCACACGATACATATAAAGATCATGAGACTGAGCGCTCAGGAGCAGATGGGGTCATGCTCGTCGATCACCACGGTCGTGTCATAGATTATTTACGGGTGTCCATCACCGATTTGTGCAACCTAAGGTGCGTTTATTGCCGGCCGCCGGAGGGTCTCAAACTAGTGTCCCACCACGACATCTTGCGGTACGAAGAGATTCTCCGGCTGATTCGGATCGCGCGAGATTTGGGAGTTCGTAAGCTCAGAATTACAGGCGGAGAACCGTTGGTGCGCCGCGGCGTTTTGACGTTTATAGAGCGGTTGACGCACCTGGATGGCATCCAAGACATCGGTCTTACCACCAACGGCGTCTTGCTGGAATCCATGGCAGCCGATCTGCGCGCAGCTGGTTTGACTCGAATCAATGTCAGCCTGGACAGTCTCAGGAGAGATACTTTCGCCTCGATCACGGGAAGGGATTATCTGAAAGATGTCCTCCGTGGGATCGAAGCGGCTCTCGAAGCCGGACTTGATCCGGTGAAAATCAACGTTGTCTTGCTCGAAGGGTTTAATGAAACCGATATTGCTGGTTTTGCAAAGCTGACCATCGATCGTGCGCTCGACGTGAGGTTCATTGAACGCATGCCTTTCGGGAACGGTGGGCTCCCGAACGCGCCGGTTTCTTTCAGCGCGTATACCGTGTTGGGTCTGGTACGCTCCCAGATTGGGGAGCTGGAGGCTCTGGAAAGGGACGCGTTGGACGGGCCGGCAAGGATGTTCCGATTGAAAGGGGCGTTGGGGAGAATCGGCGTCATAGACCCGGTCACCGGGCATTTTTGCGGGTCGTGCAACAGGCTGCGCTTGACGGCACGCGGCACGCTCCGGCCATGTCTTCTCTCGCCGCATGAAATAGACATCAGAGCCGCTCTGCGGTCAGGCGCCACTGACGCGGAATTGGCGACTCTTTTCTGCAAAGCGGTTTTGGAAAAGCCCGTGGGCAAGAATCGAAGCGCCGATTCCTTGAATGACGCCATGAATATGATAGGCGGATAAGTCACTATCACGGGTGGGACCACGAAATGAATCTCCTATGATTTGACTGTGGTAAATGAATATGCCAGAGGCGCGCCTCGCAGTGGTGATTGTAAACAGGAATGCGGGGGACATGTTGGCGAGGTGTGTTGACCATGTGTACAACAGTCGCCTCAAGGAAGAGCCGCTTGTCGTCGTTGTGGATAACGGCTCGTCAGACCAATCCATTCACACGGCGTCGGCACAATATCCTCAAATGCACGTGATCGAAAGTGGGAGAAACCTAGGCTTCGCGGCCGCGGTGAATCGGGCCATACCTCTG
>CAYRVH010000028.1:19256-46633 GCA_964427855.1 uncultured Syntrophaceae bacterium | reverse complement strand
GCGGCGTTATTCCGTACGAGGAGGGTTCAATACAATATGGCCAAAACGTACACGTCGGCTATTTTGCTCAGATCCATTCCGAAAGTCTGCATTCGGAGTTAACAGTGCTGGAAGAAGCATGTTCGATCGGCCCCAAGCTCCCTGAACAAGACGTGAGAAATCTTCTCGGCGCTTTTCTTTTTTCCGGCGATGATGTTTTGAAGAAGGTCAAGGTGCTCAGCGGCGGTGAAAAGAGTCGGCTGGCGCTGACGAAGATCCTGCTGAATCCCCCAAACTTCCTTCTCATGGACGAGCCCACGAACCATCTGGATATCCCCGCGTGCGAAGTATTGGAGCAGGCGCTCAAGCAATACCAAGGAACGCTTGTCCTCATCAGCCATGACCGAAGACTTTTGGATCAGGTCTGCAATGGGATTATTGAAGTGCAAGAGGGGAAGGTAGAGCGCTATGTCGGCAATTACTCCGATTACTGTTCAAAAAAGAATGCAGCCAATCCCCAGAATGACCAGCTGCGCATGCTCCAGCCTCTCTACGCAACGCCTTGTGCGGGTACAGCCATTGAAAAAACATCCAAAAAAGATCGCCGGCGCAAAGAGGCTCGGGAACGCTCTACGCTCTTCAAGAAGCAACAGCCCCTGAAACGTGAAATCGAGCAGCTCGAGGCGCTCCTTGCGGAAAAAGAAGCGAGAAAAAGGGAAATAGAAACCCACCTCTCTGATCCGACCATATATGACCAGAAGGAAAAATTGAGCGCCCTCCTCGCGGAAAGCCCAATACTTGATAACATGATTCACGAGCTTGAATTACGGTGGGAAGAGTTGCAAGCCCAGCTCGAGGCGCATAGCAAGATGTGAAATGGTCAACGGTTTCGTCTGCGAGCCGCCATCTTCAAGAGTTTGCGAAAATGTGCCGTGTTGGTAAGGCCTTGCAACGCCGTATCCGACATTGCTTTCTCTACTACTGCCTGCCCCCCTTCTTTGACGGCCAGGACCAAGATGTCGAGAGCTTGTTTTGACATCCCCGTCTTGGCATAGACGACGGCGGCATTATAGTGGAGCCACTCCGGCTCGAAGAGTTCGGACTGGCTGAGCGCCTTGCGATAAAATTTTAGGGCATTTTCGTAATTTCCCATTTCAGCGTTGAGGTACACCAGCCTGCTCATGGTATAAGGCATCAGGTGTCCTCTCCGCTGTAATATCTTATAAATAGTCGAGGCCTTACGTCTGTTTCCCCGGATCCAGTGCGCTACCGCCAAGTCGGCAAGAGCGAATTGGTCTTCCGGATCTTTTTTGAGGCCTTTCTCGTAATACTTGACCGCGTGCTTGAGGTCCCGTTTCTTGTAAAGGAAATAATGTCCCAAATGGAAATCTACCTGGGCATCGTCCGGATCGCTTTGAAAGGCCTGACGGAATAGGGCCATGGCCTCTTCTTCACGATCCATTTCCAGGTATAAGTGTCCCAGCTCCGTGAGAAACTGGCTGTCATGGGGATCGATTTCCACGGCTCGGCGGAGATAATGCAGCGCCTGGGGGTAATTAGACTCGTCAAAGTAGATAAGGCCGATGTTGAAATAAGGATCGCCGTTATTCCGGTCCAGCTTGATCGAAGCGAGAAAATCCTGCTTCGCTTCCTCTATTTTTCCCATCTTCCAGCAGATCAAGCCCCTGTTGTTGAACAAATACGCGGCCGACTGCCCACTGTAGCGGATGGCGACGTCGATGAGTTCCCTCGCATCCTCGAGCTGGCCTTGGTCGTAATTCGACAGGGCCTTCTCATTGAGATTCCTCACAAGAGTCTCTCGCTGCCATTCCAAGACTCTGCTATACACAAGCCTGCCGAGGCGGAGCGCTACCAAATCGTCTTCACGGACGACCAATCCGTAGTCATGCACCCAAAGGGCCTCCTCTGTGCCAAAGACCTCTACCGAGAATACCGGTACGTTGTTGCCAGCGCCAAAGAAGGAAATATAGTGGAAGAGAGATCCATCGTCGGTGACTTCAGTTTCCCAAATTTCATCAGCATGTTCCAGGGTGAAATCGACCCATGAAAGGAATGCCGCTTTTTCAATACAAAGCCCCTGAGTCGCTGAACCGCGCAATGCCGCTATTATCGTGGCTTCGTCTGGAAAATGCGGCAAACAGGACCTTGGGATCGTCAGTGTTTGTTCGTCAGTCTCCAAGAGTGTTTCTCGATCCTTTGTTGCCATACCTTCCTCACAGCGTCAGCTGGACTTGAGTTCTGAATCGACCATTATGAGTACGCGCCCACCCTCGCAGCAGGCTGATCCTCTGTTCTGATGGGCTGTTGGGATCCCACCATAAAGAGATCCACGTTGCAAGAGTATTCTTTTGATTTTCCTCTGTGCTAACTTGAAAATATCACGGCGATGCTTCAAGGTCAATCATGCCTGCACGCGTTCGAGTTTTGAGCGGCTAATCTCGACCCTAGTGGCATCCAACAGGAAGGAGCCGCCTCATCGCTCTTTCGGCAAAAGTAGCATGAATCGCGGTTGTGTTGTATGACTGAGCTATCGCTGATTTCTCCATACCAACGAACGCCGCCGGAAAGGAAAAGATCATGATACCGCGATACACCAGACAAGAAATGGCCGTTATATGGGAGCCGCGCAATCGTTTCAAGAAATGGCTCGACATAGAACTCGCCGTGTGCGAGGCGTGGACGGAGCGGGGTGTAATCCCACCTGACAGCATGGAACGCATTAAAAGCCGCGCAAATTTTGATCCTCAGCGCATCGATGAAATAGAAAAAACCACTCGGCACGACGTCATCGCGTTTACGACGTCAGTGGCGGAGTTTATAGGCGAGGACTCTCGGTACATCCACCGTGGCTTGACTTCCTACGATGTGGTAGATACCGCCCTGTGCCTCTTGTTAAAAGAAGCAGGCCTTATCATTAGGCAGGGCATCGTCGATCTCATGGCCACTCTCAAAGAGCGCGCGTTCGAATTTCAATACACGCCTATGGTGGGGAGGTCCCACGGCATCCACGCGGAGCCGATAACGCTCGGTCTCAAGCTGGCCCTCTATTATGACGAGATGAAAAGACATCTTGGCCGATGGGATGCCGCACTGGATACTATTTCCGTCGGCAAAATCTCAGGCGCTGTCGGCACCTTTGCACACCTCGATCCAGCCATGGAGGAAACTGTCTTGGCAAAATTGGGATTGCGGCCCGCGCCCGTTTCAAATCAGATCATTCAACGCGACCGACATGCCGCGTATTTTACGACGCTCGCTCTCATCGCATCCAGTATCGAAAAAATAGCCGTCGAGATTCGACACCTGCAACGCACTGAAGTAGGAGAGCTGGAAGAATTCTTCCATGCCGGTCAAAAAGGCTCCTCTGCCATGCCCCACAAACGCAACCCAGTGTTGACCGAGAATTTGAGCGGTCTAGCGCGGCTGATCCGGGGGTACGCGCTGGCTGCAATGGAAAATGTTCCTTTATGGCACGAAAGGGACATTTCTCACTCATCAGTCGAACGAATTATAGGACCCGACGCAACGTCGCTCGTTGATTTCATGATCCACAGACTTGCATCCGTGATTCGCAATATGCAGGTGTATCCCGAAAAGATGCTCAAGAACCTCCTGTTGTCTCATGGCCTCATCTTTTCCGAGGCCATCCTGTTGCTGCTCGTGGATCGGGGGCTCACCCGGGAATCCGCGTATTGGCTGGTACAGCGCAACGCGATGAAATCCTGGGAACAAGGAATAGATTTCAAGGACTTACTTATGAAGGACTCTGAAATACTCGAGCACCTCAATCCCACTGAGATAGAAGGAGCATTTAGACTTGACCACGCTCTTCGGTGGGTGGACGCCATTTTTGCACGGGTTTTTTAATATGTTTGTTCAAAGGTTATAGTTGATAATTCAGGTAAAATCTCTTGACATTTCCGAGAGGCGACTATAAGTGAGGATTTAGAATGGCTCGTACCCCTATGGTACGCAGTTGATCATCAGGTTGCCAGACATTTTATGGCTTTTGATCAAGAGAGGCCGCGCCGGTCAGAACAAGCACTCTCTTGCGCATGCCATGCACATGGAATAGAGCAGGAGACGCTGGCAGACGTGTTCCCACGCTGCCATCAATGAACACGAAGGGATCGACAACATACATGGGGTTCATGCACTGGACGCAAGGAAAAAGAGTGGCGACACAGGTTGTGGCTTTGTGGAATAAATTCGCTGCAAAAACACGCGGCACGACTCCCCGAAACCATCTGCCAGAGAAAAGAACCAAGAGGTCTCTCTTAGTAACGCCTCCTCCATTTCCGGAAACGCCGCAGCCCAGAGAGCGGCCAAAGGATCGGTACACCGTGCTGGTGCTGCCTGAATCAGGGGAGGCAAAACAGGTGGCTTTGAGCACGTCTCGGTTGAAGATTATTGCGGCGATCAGCGCTGGCGCTCTCGTGCTCTTGGTCATCCTCTCCTTTGGCATGGTGAAATATTTCTCTGGGCAGCGTCTCGCCGCCGTCTCCCCGACGGCTACGGCGTCTCAGCCCTCGGCATCATCTGAGCAAGCTCCGGCCAGGCCGGATCAGACGCCGGCATCCTCACCGAATACGACCGACTCCCTTCCTTCGCAAAAGCCAGCGGCCCCGCAAGATGCCACACGACTAGGAGGAGCCCGTGCGCTTTCTGAAGAATCCCCGGCATCCGTGAAAACGGGCGACCAAACAGCGCCGCAACCGACCGCCAAGGATCAGACTGGCCAAGCGACAAGCGGCGACGCCTCGAACCCAGCAGTACCCCAGCCCGCAGTTGAGCCTTTTCTCATTAACTTCGACGCCCAGCAGGTCACCGCGACGCTTGAGACCCCAAACAGTGGGACTTTGAGTTTCAGGCTCGTGAAAGACCAGCCAGACATAAAGTTTGCCGGCTATCTTTTTGTGTATGTGGAAATGGAGGACAAAAGAGGAGAGAACAGAATATACGTCTATCCAAAGCAAACTCGGCTGGGCGAAGGCGACCTCCCATACGATTTTCGGGATGGCGAAATGATAGCTTTTAAGTTCAACTCACGTGTTGAACTGCCGTATGGGGATCCACGCACCTCTGCTTCCCTCTCGGCCGTGTCGATTCTGCTCTACGGGGAAAACGGGAAAATAGTGTTCCAGCGAACATTTGGCCGACAGGAGGTGGCGATGGTGAGTTCGAAAGCGACCAAGGCAGAGCAGCCCAAACCTCGCCCTTCGGAGAAAAGGCAGGCCTTATGATCATCCTTGTGGATGAGATGATCATTTCGTCTGAGCGATGAGCGAGAAACGTTCCTTGCCGGCATCCCGCCACCACCCCCGCCTTTACTGCCACATCGGGGCTTTCCGTTGATGTCGAATACGGCGCGTCCCGATCGCATTCGATTAGGCCCGCAAGCGCCGGCGCTGGAAAAGATTTCCCGGCAAAACTCGTCTAAGCTATCGTTTGGCGTGTGTCATGTTGTGTGACGCCACATTTTACCAGGATTTCCTGAAACTAGTTGTGAATTGAGCGCGTGAACCATCGTTACGTTGTCCTCACGAAAGTGGGGATCCACACTGAGCTTCCTGGATTCCCCTTTTCATGGGAATGATAATCGCACATATGGCCGTTTGTTGATTTCTTTTGAGACCGGTTAAAGTTCGAGCGCGTCCCTTCGAAACGACAGAGATTCGCCCAGAGACCATTTGACAACGGTCTTGTCGTCAATAATTGTCAGTACGATCGTCGTACATCCCTTGCGAAGAACAGAATAAGCAGTCGCCGACTACTTCGCCGCCTCGCCGCCTACAGTCCTCAGCCGTAGTACGGATGCACTGCGGCTTTGTCTTCGCTCAACCGCCGCAACCCTTCACGCAACAATATACTTTGTCAATGTCCGTCTCTGCTTGGGTGAACGACAACAGAACGAAAAGACTCAAACACAACGCGCTCGCGATCCTTTTCATACAAAACTCTTTTCTGAAGTCTTCGGAAACAGTTTTCCGCACACCGCTTGTATGTTCATCATACTATGGATGGCTCTTTCAATCAATGTCGCGGCGCAAAAGAAGAGTCTGAGCGACTGTGGTTGCATCCGCTGTGGGGACGTGTAGCGGTCTCATATATCACCTTTCTCAAGAGAAAAGGCGAAATGGCATTCGTCAAGTTTTCCTATTATGAACATGGGAGTCGAGTAAACGCACTATAGACACCGACTGTCTTGAGGATGGCGTAATTGTAGGACACGCGCTCAATTCGTGATTAATTTCGAGAATTCCTATAGTATTGGTCACAATCTACGACGACGTCATTCGACTGGCCTGCAATGACGCATCAAAGCCCTTCTCGTCAGTGCAAAGAACGAAGGGTGACAAAGCTATTTCCGCTCACCTCAATCGAGAGGCTCTCGTAAGTTCTCGGCTGTCTTCGAGAGCAGCTACGACCCTTTCGTTGGTGGAAGCGTTGGAGTGAATTTGTCTGGCCTTTTGGTATCTGGATATATTTTGTGGGAAAAGCGTTGACAGGAGAGACGGTTATATATATTATAATATTATAAACAATAAGGCGTCAATAGAAAGACCATGACCTACCGCGTCCTTGTGATATTCATGTGCATTTGTATCGTGGGCATCAATGCTGTGCCAGCCTCTTGGCTCCCATGCTGTTGCAAAGCAAAACAGGATGTCGGCCTTGAGGGGTGTTCACGGTCAGTTCATACACGAGGCGCGGCATCCACCTGCATGGCTGATTGCGGGGAGCGCGACGCTCCCTGCTGTGTTCCTGAAGACCGTGGGGCAAGCGGCGGCTCGTTGGCTCCTTTATGTTCATCATGTCGGTGCATCGAACAGATGAAGCTGGTAGGCGCAACTGGCGGTTCGGGCGGAAGCGAAAGTGTGCAGCCCTCCCAGGGGTTCAATTCGGAGCCACTGGAACGCGACGAATCATTGCTGTTGCCGCATCACATCGGCGCCCCTTACCTATCGATTGCGCCCCTGATCTTGAAAGCTAACCTCAAGACCTGCTCTTTCCTCTTTTGATTCTTCCTTGGCTGTCGAGCTCCGGCTTACAGCCTTTCGTCTAACCATGCACGAGCAGCACGACTTGGGTGAGTTTGCTCGGCGCTGATGCAACCACTCGTTTACTAGTCACGACGCACATATCACCTTTTTTTGAGAGACATCGTTCTCGAGGCTGTCATGGAACCTAGAGATCTTTTACCTCCAGTTTCCCACGCGATGTGGAGAGGCATTGCCGTTGCGACATCGATAGGCGTTGTTTTACTTGTTCTCTATTTTTTAAACGGAGTAGGCTGGCTTTCAACGCCGTATCGCGCCACGACAAACGCTGCCCCGGCGGCCAGTGAACTTCCTGGGCAGAAATCCGCTCACAATGCGTCAAAACAGCAGATTTGGACATGTTCGATGCATCCTCAGATACGGCTTCCCGGCCCCGGTAAATGTCCTATCTGCTACATGGATCTCATCCCCCTGGAAACAGACTCAGGGGACGAGTCTCTGTCGTCGGCGTCTCGTTTGACTATGTCAGAAACCGCCAAAGCCTTGGCGGAAGTCGAGACATCTGTGGTCCGCAGGGAAAAGGCCAAGGTGCTCGTGCGCATGCTGGGAATGGTGACCGAAGATGAAACGAGGGCAGCCGTATTGACGTCGAGGGTGGAAGGTCGTCTCGACCAAATCTATGTCAATTTTACCGGCGTGCATGTCACTAAAGGAGACCCAATGGTGACGATATGGAGCCCTACGTTGATCAAGAATCAGGTGGAGCTCTTTGAAACGCTTCGAGGCGGCGCGGCGGACGAGTCAGTCGTCAAGGGCGCGGAAGAGAAACTTATTCAAGCGGGTTTGACGAGGGAACAGGTTGACGAGATCAAAGAGAAGAGGAAACCCATCCTGTATGTCACGCTCAAGGCGCCGATCAGCGGCACAGTGACCAAAAAAATGGCAGTGCTGGGGCAGTTCGTCAAAGAGGGCTCCGAGATGTATATCGTCAACGACCTGTCCCATGTGTGGATAAAGCTGGATGCGTATGAGACAGATATTCCCTGGATACGCTACGGCCAGGACGTGACATTCGTCGCGGCCGCATACCCCGGGAAGAAGTTTAAGGGAAAAGTGCTTTTCATAGATCCAGTCCTGGATACAAAGACTCGGACGGTAAAGATTAGGGTCGAAGCGCCCAATCCCGACTATGAACTTCGCCCGGGAATGTTTGTGATCGCAGAGCTTGAATCTGAGATCGGAAAAACCGGGAAAGTGATTAAATCCGAGTGGACTGGCAAATACATTTGTCCCGTGCACCCTAGGGCCGACGCTAGTCCTATACCCGGCGTGTGTCCAGATAGCGGGATGGAAATGAGGCCGGCATCGTCTTATGGCTATGCCGAGGGAGCAGAGTCGGAGCCGCCTTTGGTCATCCCTGCCACGGCGCCTCTTATCACCGGCAAGAGAGCGGTCGTGTATGTCGCAGTAACGGAGAGCGACAGACCCTTATACGAGTTGCGTGAGATCACCCTTGGGCCTAGGGCCGGCGATCACTACGTCGTGTACGAAGGCTTGAAAGAAGGTGAGCGCATCGTCACCCGAGGGGCCTTCAAGATAGACAGCGCCATGCAAATATTGGGAAGGCCCAGCATGATGCACCAGACCAACGATCGCAAACTTGAAGCTGGTCCCAAAAAAGGGGAAGAAATTGTGAAGCGTCTCAAGGCTTCACGCGTTTTCCTCCAATCGCTTACGCCCTTGATCACCGAGTATCTGGCATTAAAGGATGGGTTGGTCGATGAAGACCATGAAGCGATCAAGAAATCTGCGGCAAGATTTCTTGAGCTTTTGCGCAAGGTCTCCTCGTCAGACCTGGCCGCCCCGAGTCTTGACGCCTGGCACGGTTTATCCACCGAAATCAGACGTGGCATCGAGGGCGTCATTTCGACAGAGGATATTCAACAGCGGCGAAAGGCATTTGATCCTCTGTCCGAGGCATTTGTGAAGCTTCTTATGACCTTCCGTCACAAGAGGGCGGAACCTATGCTCGTCTTTTTCTGCCCCATGGCGTTTAGTGGACAAGGCGCGTATTGGCTGGACACAAGCGAGGAGATCCGAAACCCCTATTATGGCCGTAAACCAGTTGAAAACCAACAAATGCTGCGATGCGGCGAGCTCGTGGAAAAGATTCCCCCCGACGCTGGTTCCAACGCGGCGCTCCCTACACAAAAGGCATCGCACGGCAACACCCAAACGGGGCAGCATGACGGTCGTGCGAGAGATGCGGAGACATCGAAATGACTCCCGATCAACGACCACGGCAAAACGGCTCATCCACCGAAGTGGAACCGATCTTCGCCAGGTGCATGAGGTTTTGGGTGCAGCAAAAGCTCCTCATGTCCGTCGTTCTCTTGGGGACCGTCCTCTTCGGCGTGTCCGTAGCGCCTTTTGATTGGGACATTTCGTGGCTGCCTAGGTTTCCCGTTCCTGTGGACGCGATTCCGGATATCGGAGAAAACCAGCAGATTGTCTTCACTACCTGGGAGGGACGGTCTCCGAAAGACGTTGAAGATCAAATCACGTACCCTTTGACAGTATCGCTCCTTGGCTTGCCCGCGGTAAAGGCTGTTCGGAGTAATTCGTTTTTCGGCTTCTCCGCTATTTACGTCATCTTCAACGATGATATCGACTTCTACTGGTCGCGCTCTCGCATCCTCGAAAAGCTCAGTTCCCTACCTTCGGGCACTCTTCCCCAAGGAGTTCAGCCGAGTCTCGGACCAGACGCCACCGCACTTGGGCAGGTTTTCTGGTACACCTTGGAGGGCAAAGGTTTTGGCCTTGAAGAACTCAGGAGCATTCAAGACTTTTATGTCCGATACCAGCTCCAATCCGCTGGCGGCGTCAGCGAGGTTTCATCCATTGGGGGCTTTGTCAAAGAATATCAGATTGACGTCAATCCAGAGGCCATGCGAGCCCATGGAATAACTCTGCCGGAAATCTTTAGCGCAGTTCGCGGCGCCAATCTGGATGTAGGCGCAGGTACCATAGAGGTAAACAGGGTCGAATACTCTATTCGGGGGTTGGGTTTCATCCGGTCTGTGCAGGATTTGGAAAACAGCGTTATCAAAGTGAACGACAAAGTCCCCTTGCTCATCAAGGACGTGGCCACCGTCACGATTGGTCCTGAGGTGAGAAGGGGAGTTCTCGACAAAGAAGGCGCGGAGGTAGTTGGCGGCGTAGTTGTGGTGAGATTCGGTGAAAATCTACTGCAGGTGATCAAGAACGTGAAGAGGAAAATTCTGGAGATTTCTCCGGGTCTTCCCAAAAAAACTCTTGCCGACGGACAGGTCTCTCGGGTGAGGATCGTACCCTTTTATGACCGTACCGGCCTGATCCATGAAACCCTCGATACATTGAAAAAGGCTCTGACTGAAGAAATTCTCGTAACCATTATCGTCGTCATTGTGATGATGAATCATTTCTTATCATCCATGTTGATTTCCACGGTCCTTCCCCTCGCGGTGCTGCTCACATTTATCCTCATGAAGGGCGCTGGCATTGACGCAAACATTATGGCCCTCTCTGGCATTGCCATTGCCATTGGGATCATGGTGGATATGGGGATCATTCTCTGCGAAAACATTCTGCGGCATATCGAAGAGGACCCGCCGGACAAGAGTCTGCTTGACATCATTTGCGAATCGGCCAGTCAAGTAGCAGGCGCTGTGGTGACATCTTCGCTCACCACCATTATCTCTTTTCTACCTGTTTTTGCTTTGACAGGTCCTGAGGGAAAGCTGTTCAAACCCGTCGCCTTTACCAAGACGTTTGCAGTGGCGGCGTCGCTCGTACTGGCCTTGGCGCTCATTCCTCCCCTCGCTCACGCGATGTTCCCCAAGAAAAACATTAAGCGGAATACCCTTGTGATGGTAAACGGGGCAGTCGTTGTCGCTGGTCTTTGGCTCGGTTCTTCATGGTCGTGGTGGGTAGGGCTTCCAGTGACTTTTGTGGGCAGCGTCCGGTTAGTGTCTTTGTGGCTTCCTACTGCCATGGCAGCGCAATTGCAAATGGTCCTCAACCTGGCAGCGCTTGCCTTCGTGATCGTCTTGCTCACCGAACACTGGCTTCCACTTGGGCCGGAAAAAGGATTCCTTCGCAACCTAATTTTTGCCGGAGGAATCGTGTTTGGGCTCCTCGCGATTAGAAAAGGACTCACCCATTTTTATCGCCCCTTTTTGAGATGGAGCCTGAATCACAAGGCGGCTTTCCTCACGATACCCCTTTTTCTCGTTGTATTTGGGCTCACCGTATGGCTCGGTTTTGACACAGTATTTGGATTCATTCCGTGGGTTGAGCGTCATGTGGTCGGAACACCTCAGGCTCTGGCAACGGCGTTGTCCGGCCACGGGGATCACATCAAAACCAGCGTCGGAGATCAAAGCGAGCCTCCAGGATGGAGCTGGGTGCGCTCTAATCGGGTCTGGTCAAAGCTGTCCTATGCATTTCCCGGTCTCGGTAAAGAGTTTATGCCAGACCTAGATGAAGGCGCTTTTCTCTTCATGCCTACCACCATGCCCCACGCATCCATAGGTGAAGCCCTGGACGTGCTTCAAAAACAGGATGTAGCCATACGCTCAATACCTGAAATCCAGTCTGTCGTGGGAAAGATTGGACGTGTCGAGAGCGCCCTTGACCCCGCGCCTATTTCTATGATCGAGACGGTGATTACCTACCTGCCTGAGTACAAAACGGATCCCCATACCGGCCAGAGGGTCACTGATCCTGAGACAGGAAGGCCTATCAGGAATTGGCGGCCCGAGATAAAGTCACCGGCGGACATATGGAAGGAGATCGTCACGGCCGCCAAAATACCAGGCACGACGTCCGCGCCCCGACTGCAACCAATTGCCGCGAGGATCGTCATGCTGCAGAGCGGGATGAGAGCTGCTATGGGCGTCAAAATACGGGGAAAGGATTTGGGGGAGCTCGAACAGGTAGGGTTCCAAATCGAAAAACTATTGAAGGAAGTCCCCACGGTAGAATCGTCGTCAGTCGTCGCCGACAGGGTAATCGGCAGCCCATATCTCGAAATCGATATCGACCGAAAAGCGGTTTCTAGGTATGGCATCAAAATACAGGATGTCCAAGATGTCATCGAAATAGCAATCGGTGGGAAACGCATCACCACTACCGTGGAAGGCCGGGAACGATACCCAGTGCGGATTCGTTATCAACGGGAATTACGCGATTCCATCGAAGCTCTGGGAAATATTCTTGTCCCCGGTCATGAAGGGGTTCAGATCCCTCTGAGCCTTTTGTCGACCATCAGATATGCCCCGGGCCCTATGACCATTAAGAGCGAAGACACGTTTCTCGTCAACTACGTGTTGTTCGATAAGAAGGCAGGGGTGGCCGAGGTGGATGTGGTGAGAGCAGCCGAGAATTATCTGAAAAGCAAAGTGGCCTCCGGCGAGCTCGTGATACCACCTGGCACTTCGTTCACCTTTGCTGGGTCTTACGAAAACCAAGTGCGGTCGGAGCAAACCCTTCGCATCGTTATCCCTTTATCTTTACTACTTATTTTTATGGTACTTTATTTCCAATTCCGTTCCATCCCTACATCCTTAAACGTATTTTCGGGCATATTCGTAGCCTGGTCAGGCGGTTTTCTGATGCTGTGGCTTTACGGCCAGTCATGGTTTCTGAATTTTGACGTATTTGGCGTCAACATGAGGGAGCTGTTTCAAGTGCGACCCTATAATCTGAGTGTTGCCGTATGGGTAGGGTTCTTGGCCCTTTTTGGCATCGCAACCAACGACGGGGTTATTTATTCCACGTATCTCGATCAAGTATTTGCGCGTCACCGCTTCAATACTTTGGCAGAAATTAGGGAGGCGACTGTTGAGGCCGGCATGAAGAGAGTCAGACCAGCGCTCATGACAACCGCTACCACCATTCTGGCTCTCATCCCTGTGCTCACCTCCCAGGGCAAAGGCGCAGATGTCATGGTCCCTATGGCGTTGCCAAGTTTTGGAGGCATGTGCATCGATATGATCACCATTTTTGTGGTCCCCAATATCTACTGTTTGGTCAAGGAGTTTGAATTCAAAAGAAAAAAGGGGCTGGTGGCCTCGAGCAAGGAGTAAAGCCATGATATGGAGAACAGGTTTATATTTTTTTTCAAAATCTACGATAAGATTGCTTCGCTTCGCTGGAAATGACGCTGCAATGGCTTGTTGGTCATTGCGACGAGCTGAATGCGGCGACGCAATGTCAACGCAAAGCAATCCAGGCGCCAGCCCATTGTCGAATTCGCAGTTCTCTTGGAGAACGGCACTCATGGCGTGTGCAGCGGCGACCCTGCTCGGCCTTGCTGCGGCGATCAGCGGTGCGCAGGCCGCGGTCGTTGATCTTCCGGATGGCTCAAAAGCAGACCTCTCTTCCCAATGCCCTGTCTGTCATATGAAGGTAGAGGCAGGAACCCTGGGTCCTGCGGCTGTGGTGTTGGCTAACGGATCGATCACGCTATTCGACGGGCCAAGGGATTTTTTCCTGTTCGTTTTGGCGGCATCCCAGTACGGCGTCTCGAATGCAGACATGACGCGTTTCTTTGTCACTGACTATGTCGGCAAAACGTTTATCGACGCGACAAAGGCCTATTACGTGTTGGGGAGCAACGTGACAAGTGGAATGGGACCTGAACCCATACCTTTCTCCACGAGAGAGGCTGCCGAGAAATTCAAGGCTGAACATTCAGGCAAAGCGGTTCTCGCCTATGGCGAGGTCACCCTGGACCATGTGAAGCCAAAAAAAAAGATGCTCAAGATGGAGCATGAAAAACCGGGTCAAGGTGGCCGCCACGCCCATTAATAAGCAGCGGACATCGCCGTCTCCTTAGCCATCGGATGCCGGCTTATGGAGTTTACGGTAGTACGAGTGGTGAAGATATATCGCGGCCAAGGGGTTATGTCCCGTGACTCGATCTTTGGCGGCCAAAACCGTCGTCATTGCGCGTGAATACTTGAAAAACAGCGAGTCGTGGCCCACACACAGTCCGAGCAGAATGTTGAAGTCGGTTTTTTCGTGGTTGAGAACTTTCGCCTGAAAGATCGGGTTGCACATGGACTCGTCTGTTCCCTGATAGATCTTGTCCTCGTCTGCGACGCCGATAAGGTCTTTGGAAGTGCGGCCGGCCTTGCAGCACACGGAAACCACTTCAAAACCGTTCTCTTTCAGTATGGTTTCCACGATCGCTGCTTCGGTCTTCAGCCCGACGCAAAAGGCCAAGCCGAGTCGCGTATATCCCATGCGCTGGCTGAACTCGCATATCTCCTGAATACGCGTCTTAGTGGGCTGCATGACGTATGGACGCTCGTGACGGTTTGCGTAGCAGGCTGCTTCTTGAACCGACGCGTGCTGGGCGAAAAAGCCGACGTCAGCTTGGTCATATTCGTGATTGGCTTTCTCGAGCACATCTTTGTGGAAAACCGTCGGACACCCTTTGTAGCTTTTACCTTTGCTTTCTAAACAGAGCATGTGTGGCGGGTCGTGGGGACATTGCGTGCACGACGGTGGAGTGCCTTTCGTTTTTTTTGCCATTGTTCCTGAACCGCTATAAAAGGCGAGAAATGATATTGAACGTGCCTGTGTTAAGACGCGCTTGAGCCGAGAGGCGGTCCAAATCTTGACCACGCTCTAGTCATTTTGGTGCGCCCGAGACGACTCGAACGTCCGACCTCAACATCCGGAGTGTTGCGCTCTATCCACCTGAGCTACGGGCGCCCGTTGTTACTCTACCCAAAAGGATTGCGGACGTCAACGTTCACCCACGTGTCTTTCACGGCGTCGTCGCCGGCCTCAGTCTGTCCCTCTCGGCAACCGCACGGTGAAGGTAGTACCCTCTCCCTCTTTGCTGGTCACCGCTATGTCTCCATTGTGGTTCTTTATGATGCCGTAGCTTACTGCGAGTCCTAATCCCATTCCCATGCCTTCGGTAGAATCCTTTGTCCTAAACAAGGGGCCGAATATCTTGTCCAAGATTTCTTCCGGCATCCCAACGCCCGTGTCTTGAAAATCGATCTCGACTCCGTCTGGCAGATCCCTGGTTCGAATGGTGAGGGTCCCCGAGCCATGCATGGCGTCCAACGCGTTGAGGATAATGTTCATGAAGACCTGCTCCATAAGGTTGGAATCCACCACAATTGGCGTCATGTTCGGCGCATAGTCCTTGACCAATGTTATGCCGAAAAATCTTTGCTGATGTATGATAATTTCAAGTGTTTGATCCAATATCTCATGAATAATTCGAGGCTTTTTCTGCATGGGCATTTCACGGGCAAAATCCAGGATTCCTTGAACGATCCCTCGAATCCTGGTGGTCTCCCGGACGATGATCTCAAGGTCTTTTCTCGTCTGTTCATCATGTTGAAATTTCTTAAGAAGGAGGTGAGCAAACGTGAGCACGCCTGTGAGAGGTTGGTTGATCTCATGGGCGATGCCTGCGGACAGCTTGCCAAGGGACGAGAGCTTCTCCGACCTCAGCAACTGCTTTTCGAGCTTCAACCTTTCCCTAAGGTCGGTGAATATGCCGACTGATCCGGCCTCGATTCCGTTTTCATAGAGAATCGCCGCGGAGATGTACACCGGTATTTCTTGCCCGTCTTTGTCTATCAGCGTTACTTGCCTCTTCTGGAGAATGTCTTTGCCGCCGTAATCGGGAGATTTCAGGTCCTTCATAATCTTTCGAGCACCTCCCGGGGGATATAGATTCACGATATTCATTTTACCAATCACTTCTTCTTTCTTGTAACCGGTGAGCCTCTCTGCAGCAGAATTGAAGATAATAATTTCCCCGCCCTTGCGAATGCACACAATTGCATCCGGTGAATTTTCAATAATATTTTCGCGAAATTGATAGGCACGCTCTAATTCTAAATTGGCTTCGCGTACAAGTGTTTCAAGATTCTTTGTGTACTGTTTAAGTTTTTTCTTGAGTGCCACTTTTTCCAGCGATCGTTTTATGGACAGGGTAAGGAGTTCGTCCGACACAGGCTTTGTGAGAAAGTTCGAGGCCTCTTTACGGAGGCATTCTACTGCCATGTCCATGTCCCCGTGCCCCGAGATGATGATTACTTCGGCATCCGGATTCATATCCTTGATTCGACCTAGAACTTCGATGCCGTTCATTCCTGGCATTCTCACGTCCAGGAGTACGACGTCAGGGGCCTCGTGGTGAAATATCTTCAAGGCCTCAGCGCCGTTTGTCGCCGTCAGGACCTCGTATCCATCGATTTGCAAGGTCATTTTCATCATGTTGAGGATACTTACTTCATCATCCACAAGAAGAATCTTTGTCATTATGGATCTCCGTTGAAACGATAGGGAATGTCAGTCTAAATGTTGCGCCTTTTCCAGGGGAGGATTCGACTTCTATGGCGCCTTTATGGTCTTTCACGATTCCGTACGTGATAGAAAGTCCGAGACCCGTACCTTCGCCAGGTTTTTTAGTCGTAAAAAAGGGGTCGAAGACCTTTTCGAGGAGATTCTCGGGGATGCCCGGCCCCGTATCCGAGACAATCACGACTAATCGATCCGCCTCAGCAAACAATTTTATGGTGATACGCTTCGGCCTCGGATCACCGGCTTCTGATACTTGGTCTCCAGCGGATGTCATTGCATCTCTCGCATTCAACACGAGGTTGATAAAGACCTGTTCCAACCGGTTGAGGTCGCCCATGATGGTCGGCACTTTTTCGGGGAAATCAAGGTCCCACTGAATGTTCCTCGCTGTGAGCTGTCTTCCTACAAGACCGAATACGTTGGTTATCGCCTCCCGTATATCCACGGGATTCATGATTGCGTCAGTTTTACGACCAAATTGCCGCAAGTGGTTGATGATTTTCGCGGCTCTTTGGACGCTGGCGCTGATTTCCTCAGTGACGTAGTGGAGGTCCTCGACATCGATCTCATGCCCCCTCTTTAAGCGCTTTGCAATGAAATCGCATCCGAGCATGATCACATCCAGCGGTTGATTCAACTCATGGGCTATCCCGGTAGCCATTTCACCGAGGGTAGCCATTTTGCCCGCTTGGATCAATTTGGCATGCTTTTCCAGGGTTTCGGTAACATCCCAGACTGCGGCAATGATCGCCGGCCGATCTTGGAAACGCGTCGTGCGTGCATGGAAGTTTACCATGAAAATCGATCCGTCTTTTCTTTTGTGCTGCATCACGGGCATGGGCGCATCATGGTCAGAGGCGAGGAGTTTGCGGATATGCGCATCGGTATCCGCTTTGTTGCTTAGCATGCCCAAATCAGAGAATGTCATGTCCAGGAATTCAGCCCTCGTGAATTGATATTCCTCCTCAGCCCGTGCATTCAGATCAAGAATTTGAAGGGTTTCAGCGTCAATGACAAATATGGGGGATGGTCCATTGTCGAAAAGAAAGCGATATTTTTCTTCGGATTCTCGCAGCATCGTTTCTGATGCTTTAAGATGGGCAAGCATACGATTGAAAGATCTTGTGAGCCTCTCTATCTCATCCTGGCCTGTCCGGTCTGGAGTCTCGCCCTGTTCTGAACCCTCCCAAGAGCATGGTCTCGGGCTCACGGCCGATGCACAGGGCCCTGCGCCCCTGCTGATTTCGTCTGCCCGTTTGGTCAATTCCAACAGGGGGGACGCAATGGTCTTGGAGATCCGTTCTATAAACAGCCAGCTCAACACGATGATTGCGATACTCGCTCCAAAGTGGAGCGCCTTGAGATTGGTAATAATGCTGGCATCCCCGCGTAGTTTGGGAAAGATCGTGAGCTGCAGCACGACGCCCATCACTACGACGGCGCCGATGACAACCAAAAGGGTGCTCACAAGGATTCTGTTCTTGAGGGAGGCGAACAATCTCGCCCTTGGAGCGATCTGACGCGCAATAAGGTCGTCGATGATGGCTATACGCTCTGCGTCGTTCTTCTCTTTTTGCGGTTCGCGGTCTTGATTTGGTCCTTCAGAGGTCTGCGAAGACGTATTCGGATTGAAGGCGAGCCCCCCTCCAGCATATGTTTTGTCTTCCGCACTGCCTGGCATGGCGCATTACCTCGCCGCATCGGACGCGGCCACGTGCTTGTGATCGAATTACTCATGCCTTTAAGGGCTGGAGACGCTTCCAGTCCCGCCAGTATACGTCAGTACAACCTTTTTCCGATGGCCATCTCCGTCATGATGGAATGATCAAGGTTAATGATCCCCATGTAATGCCTAAACCTTTCTCAATGTTTTACATCCAGCCAGTTTTATCAAAATAATCCCAAAGGTCATCGCGCATGGCTTCAAACTCTTCTTTTACATCCTGATATGACTTCGCGTTTTCTATTGCCAGGGCTACTTGCTCAGCAAAGCTGTAGAGAAACCTGGTTTCCTCTTCCGTGAAAGATCGTGGTTCGGAGGTATAGACGCGCAGAGCCCCAATTACTTTGTTTCGTACGATCAGCGGTACACTCAAGATTGACGCGACACCTTCCCGCATCGCTTCCTTGGGATATTGCACCCTCGGGTCTGATGCCGCATTCTCAATCCACACAAGTTTTCCGCTGAGCACGGTGTCCGAGAGGCTTTTAGAAATTTCCAGGGGCCCTTTGTCTACGTACTGCTTGCTGAGGCCGTGGTAGGCAAAGATTTTCAATTTCTCGCGATTCTTGTCTAGGAGGCTCAACGTGCTTCCTTTCACCTTCATCACTTTGACCACGCCCTGCACAATGAGATCAAGTACATCTCTCAGATTGAGTGTCGAACTGATGGTGTTAATCACTTCTGCAAAGGTATCTTCGCGATAACGTTTTTCGAAGCGTTCTTTTCTCTCCCCCATCACTTTGATTACCAGCTCAGTGAGCTGATCCGGCGTGAACGGTTTTCGAATATAATCCACTGCCCCCATTTTCATGGCTTTCACCGCTGAATCAACAGTGGAATATGCGGTGAACATGATAATGGAGAGATCGGGATCAATACCGAGCACTGTTTCCATGGCCTGTAGTCCATCCATTCCGGGCATCTTCAAGTCCGTGATGAGGATATCGAAGCGTTCTTTCTTGAGGGCTTCTATGGCTTCCTGTCCTCGTTGGCATGTTACGACGCGATATCCCTCCTCTTCTAAGATTCGAGAAACGCTTTCCAGTACCACTTTCTCATCGTCGAGCACTAGGATGTTCGCCTTTATGTTATCCATGTTCTCCTCTCCAGAATCTCATAGAATTTTCAAACGAACGAAAAAGAGACGGTACTACGTTGGCTTGCCAGGATGGAATCACGTCTCCTGCGCCATATTTTTTGCCACGGATGCAGGGATGTATTTTTTTAGTCCTTCAATGTCCTTTCGCACATTGTGGTACGCCATGGCATTTTCCAGGGCGCGTGCGGCTTTGTCGGCGAATTTGAGGAGAAAATCCATCTCCTCTTGGCTGAATGTCCTCGGCTCACTGGTGTAAATGCGAAGCGCCCCCAGTATTGTTTTCTCTATCTTCAAAGGAATGGACAGGATCGAGGCGATGCCTTCCTTGCGAGCCTCTGCGGGAAATTGCAATCGGCCGTCAAAATCCTTTTCTAGGACCTGAATAGGCTGCTCTTCCTCGAACAACTCAGCGACACTCTTGTCGCTGTTCAACACTCCTTTAGTGATATACTCGTCGCTCAACCCATAATGAGAAGCGAGTTCAAGAATCTGATCCTTTTTTCTCAGAATCAAAACCGACGCGCCTTTCAGCTTGAAAAGATTCACCACACTGGAACAAATGAGCCTGAGGACTTCTTGAAGGTCAAGGCTTGAACGAAGCGCCTTCTCAGCATTGTCATAAAGGCGTTCCAGCTCGAGATCAGACCGCTTCTTGGCAATCGTCGCCAAAGCTTTTGCGCACGTTTCCAGTAGTTCATCAGGAGTGAACGGTTTGGGGAGGTAATCCAGCGCTCCCAGCTTGATCGACTGGACTGCCGTATCTACCGTGGCAAAGCCCGTAAACATGACTACGCCCGTGTCAGGATGGTCTCGGCCAATTGCCTCCACGACTTCCATACCGCTTCGGTCAGGCATTATGAGATCGGTAAGGACAAGATCATAGGAATATCGATTGAGGAAATCCAGCGCTTGATCCACTCTCATTGCGCTGTGTACCTCATACGCTTCTTGCTCTAAAATCCTTTTGACGCTTTCGTGGACAATTTGCTCGTCATCAATGACGAGGATTGTCCTTTTTGGTGTTTCCGCTGCACACATATTGTTGGCCTCCTTTTCTACCGTGCCTCAAACAACATTGCATTGCAAGTCCACAAAGGCTCTCCACCAAGAGGGTGGTCGGTCTAGGATGTCGATTTTTATCTAGCATCCATCCTCACTTGTGGTTGCCCGTCATGTTTTCCGAGCCTCGTTGATCCTGGCGTCATATTTTAATCGCGTTTGGCAAAAAACCTGCGCGTTCATATTCTGCGGTTATTCCCTTGCGCGGCTCTATTACGAATCCTTCTTCGAGATCCTCACTCTGCAGACGTTTGTATTTTCGTCAAAAAGACGGTACACCCCCAACTCAGGGAAATGAACCGGGACAAAGATCAAACCTCGTGGGAACCGGTCCGCGATCCTGATGGGTGTTTCGATGAACCCGGTTGGCGATTCTATTTTTACCACGTCCCCATCGGATAGGCCATGATCTTGTGCATCTTTGTAGTTCAGTTCAGCGTAGGGGTGGGGGCTTAGCTTAAGGATATTCTCTGAGCGCGTCGTCATCGAGCCGAAATGGTACATTGAGCTTGTCACCATGAGTTCAAAAGGATAACTCTTTGCCAGGGTCTCCGGTTCTTCTCGCGTTCTCACAGGAGCAAAGGAGAAAAGGCTTTTTTCGGGGTCGCGCTGTCTCGGCACATGCTTTGGATCGAGAATCACCCCATCTTCGGGCAGCGTTTCAAAAGACAGGCCCTTATATAGAGGGATTGTCTCCGTCATTTCTTGGAACACGTCGTGGACATGGAAGTATCCCATAGATGAGCCCATTTCTCCGGCAACCGCCTCCAGGATGCACCAATCAGGCATTGTAGGTTCAAGCGGAGGGATTACCTGACGGATGCGTTGCACCCGGTGCTCGATGTTGGTCATGCTCCCATCCTTTTCAGCGTATGAACATGCTGGAAAGACGCAATGGGCGAGGGTCGCCGACGGCGAAAGAAATATGTCCTGGACTACTAGGAACTGACATTTCCTCAAGGCCTTTTCCCATCTTGCGGCATTGGGATAATCCGTGATGGGATCAGCGCCCACAAGATACAGCGCCCTGATCTCGCCACTTTCTATGCCGGTGACAATTTCATTTGCCGTTTTTCCGCGGCTATAAGGGAGACCTTTGCCCCATTTTTTTTCGAACAAGGGACGGGCCAAGGCGAGGTCCTGATAGCCGGGCAGATACTCAGGCATCACTCCCATGTCTCCAAGGCCCACCATATTCCCTTTCTCGAAGATCGGGTACACACCTCCCGTAGAGGCGCCGGCGTTTCCCGTAAGAAACGCGAGGTTCATAATGTTCATAACGCACTGCGGGCCGTCTTCATGAAGTATCACGTCCCCGCCAAAGATGATTGCCACGCTCGAGGCTTGCGCGATGAGGCGCGCGGCCTCCCGCAGGGCCTCCAAAGTCAAGCCGGCGCGTCTCTGTATAGCCGTATAGGGAATTTTATCAACAAGGTTTTTCATAGGAAGAAAATTGACAGTGCGGTCTCTTACAAATTTGTGATCCCACAGATTCTCATCAAGTATGACCTTCATAAGACCAAGGACAAGCTCGCTTTCGGAATAGGGTCTTATGCGAAGCCTCATGCGTGCAAATTTGTCCAGACTGGTTTCACGTGGGTTGATCACAATGACGTTTTTATCGAACTTTCGGGCTGCGAGCTTTATCTTCCACCCGAGGGCAGGGGTCTCTTGAACCGGATCTGTCCCCACGACTACAAAAGTGTCAGCGCGTAGGAGGTCTCCCAGCGCGCGTGAAAAAACCGGCGTCCCATAGGTTATTTCAAGGGCGCGGAGGACGCGGAGAAAAGTAAAGCGAGCTTCGCTGTCGATATTGTTCGTCCCTATTGCCGTACGAAAAAATTTTTGAAACGCGTAGCAATCCTCGTTGGACAGCCTCGGAGACGCCAGTCCCGCGATGCTGTCTGGTCCGGATTCCCTAATAATCCGTTGGAATGTCTGAGCTGTTCGGCCGATTGCTTGGTCCCAAAAGACGGGCCGCAAATCTCCATCCTGTCTCAGCAAAGGCGCAGTAAGACGAGAGGTGCTCTGCACGATATCGTACGCGAATCGGCCGCCCACGCAAAGGGTTCCGTTATTGTGTGATTCGTCGTTTGTGGTAACGCGAAAAATGTTCGCGGCCTTCACGTTTAGTTCGAGTCGGCAGCCTGCCGAGCACAGGGGGCATATTGTCGAGGTTTTCCTCAACTCCCAGGAACGGACCCATCCCTTGGATTCTTTGTATGACATGGCGCCTGTCGGGCACGCCTCGACGCACTCCCCGCAGAATTCACAATTGAGGATTCCGCCGTCTTTGGTCGTTATCCTGGCGCTGTATCCAACATCCTGAAGTGCAAGGGCGCTGGCCCCTATCACTTCGTGACAGACTTTCACACATCTCAGGCACGTGATGCAGAGATTGGGATTATACTGGATCATGGGCCAGTTCCGTACGACCGGCCATGTCTTCCTCTCCATCTCGTAGCTTTCTTCTCCAAGCGCGAGGCGATGGGTGAGGAACTGTATTTCGCATTCACCGGCTGCCGGACACACAGGGCATTCCAATGGATGATCCATGAGGACCAGCTTCATCACTTCCTCTCGAATCTTTCGAATTCGAGGCGTCTCAGTCTTGACTATCATCCCCTCTTGTGCAACCGTGTTGCACGCTGTCATAGGGCGATCGATGCCTTCTATTTCGACGACGCACACGCGGCACGAGTCCGACGGGCTTATCTTCGAATAGTAACAAAGGGTGGGAATCCAGATTCCCACGCTCCGCGCTGCTTCGAGGATTGTCATTCCTTCTGACGCATCCACTTCTATTCCGTCGATAAAAAGAACCGGCATGCCTTGATCCTCACAGTTTTTCTCTCGTCGGGTATTGGCGGCTCAATTGGAGCTTTTTACCGCGAGCAATATCAAATGAAAACACCTTAGACAGCGACTTGCTTCAATCACGGAACTCCTCTGCGTTAAACCAGAATCCACCTCACGAAAGCTCGAGATACGTTCTTGAATATCGAGTTTAGAGCGTGCGGCTCGGGTTGGTTCCCGCGCCGGTACGCGTGCGGTCACCAATGTTCCCCGGTCTTTTTCAATTTCCGTAATAAGGTCGTCCATCCACTCACTTTCTGATCTTTGACATACCCCGTCTCGCAAGTATCGATGAATCATGTGTGCAGCGCGCTTACCGCCCGCTATGGCATGAACCACCGTCAAGGGGCCGCTGACAAGGTCGCCGGCCGCAAACACCCCCGGCCGGGTGGTCATCATGGTGTATGGATCTGTTTTGACTGTGCCTCTTCGCGTTATTTCAACACCGTCGTCTGGGGACAACCAGCTTAGATCAGAGCCTTGTCCTATTGCCGGGATAAGGGTATCTGCAAGAAATTCAAATTCAGAGCCTTCGATAGGCACGGGACGTCGCCTTCCACTGGCATCCGATTCGCCCAACATCATTTTAATGCACCTGAGACCGCTCATCTTTCCTTGAGCGTGAAGGATTTCTATGGGCTGCGTCAGGAAGTGAAACTCTACGCCCTCTTCTCGAGCGTCTTCGACTTCGAGAGGATCGGCTGGCATTTCCTCCATACTTCTTCTATAAATGATTGATACCTTGGAGGCGCCCATACGCACGCACGTGCGCGCGCAATCTATTGCTGTGTTGCCGCCTCCCACTATGACCACATGCTCGCCCACACTCACATCGTACCCTAAGTTGATCTCCCTCAAGAAGTCGATGCCGCCGGAAAATACGCCTGCGATGCCGTCCTTTTCGCCTGCAAGCCCCAGGGGGATAGATTTGTGAGACCCGATGGCCAACAACACGGCTTTGAACCCCTTGTCAAAGAGCTGGGAAAGCCTGAAATCTCTGCCTAGCTTGCCTCGCTCAAGGGTCACTCCCAAATTGACTATAATGTCTATTTCTCTGCTGAGCACATCTCTAGGTTGACGGTACGGGGGAATACCCACTCCCACCATGCCTCCGGGAAAAGGCAGGTCTTCATAGACCGTAACAGGATGACCAAGCCTGTTGAGGTAATAGGCGCCCGAGAACCCTGCCGGGCCGCCTCCAATAACAGCTACAGGGCTCCCTGTCAGATCAACCTTTGCCAGCGGCGGCTCCAATTGATGGATGTATTCATAGTCAGCCGCCACCCTTTTCAGGGTCCTGATGGGGATGGCTTCATCGCCCATGTTGGCGATGCTGCACGCTTTTTCGCAAGGTGCTGGGCAGATGCGGCCCGTGATCCCAGGAAACGGCATTTCTTCACGTATAATGGCTAACGATTCTGCGTACCTTAGTTCCTGAAGCATCTCGACATAGCCGGGAATATTGATGCGACATGGACAGGTATTCATGCACGGGGCAGATATGCTGCCTTGGTAAGAAATCGATCCCTTTTCTACCCCGTTGGCGACGGCTCGCTCAAAATGCGCGCGATAAGATTTCAGGCCGTCCAGCAACAACTCGCCGGCGCTTTGACACACCGAACATTTCGCTGCGTCATTGAGGAGCTCCGCCATCTCGGCGAGTAACTCCAGGTCGGCCTCATTGCCTTCTCCACGCATGATCCTGTTAAGGGTAAGTAGGATAAGCTTGGAGCCCTTAATTCCGGTGATGCACTTCCCGCAGCAGTATTTGGATTGGATCTGTTGCACGTATTCAGCGATCATTGGTACGAAATCGAACCCTTCTTCGAACTGAAGAAACCCCTTCCCGCTCATGAGCGCGATCACATTGTCAGGAAAGTGGTGAGGGAGAGGAAAGTCGCTTCCGAGTTTGCGGGAGATCTCTCCTGGCGCGGTTGGCTCGAAAATGACGTGTTTGCCCCAGCGGCCCCCTAGGACCTGTTTCATGGTTGCCTCCTCTAAGTGGATACCCGTCCTCGTTTACCAAGGTCATTTTTTGTCGCTGTCCTGGCACAGAACAACCAAGTGCGGGCCTGTGCTCATGTCACGTTTTCTGTCAACAGCGGAGATTACATATACGTGCATTGGAACCCAGATCGAGTTTATCATGACAAACCAAGAATTGTGCTGGTCACCCCTGACCACATCCAATGGTTTTCCAAAAGGTTATATAGGTAGGGAGGCGGTCTTCGTCTATGGATCGTATCAGACATGTACGACTAGTGTGTGAGAACGACATTCCTTAAGACTCTCCAGTTTTTCATGGCCTACCGTTGGCTCGTGTGTGCACACGCTTGTCGTTGGTTGCCCTTGCGTGGGGCAGTACGATCATATACCATAATTTATGCCCTTGGGAAGTATAAAATAGCCTCAAGAACTCAGAGAAACGGCGCATTGACTTTCCAGGATTCCGACGCTAGATTCGTTATATTATGGATGTTGTGAAGTGGAGAGTAGGCGTTTATCCATGTCATGAGAGAGCGTCAGATGAATCCGTTTGAGCTTTTTCAGTCTTCAGGGATATATAAGGTAGCGATTCTTTATTTCTCTCGGTCGAGGGGCCTTGCCATCATCGGGAGACGTGCGTGCGGTAATAGTGTAGAAGTAGTGCAGATATCAGGCGAAGTTGATCCCCAAACCGGCAATTTCACGGCCTTGGACTATCCCGGGCCCGACTCGGCTCAGCGCTTCCCCATTGTTTCAAAAAGAGACTTTGAGGCCTTGGTATCGTATATTGAAAGCCGCATCGATGCTCAAACTCAGATGAGCGTGATTGAACCGGATGTGATCAGGTCTATTTTGGCTCGCATCCACGTTGAGCCCTCCAGTCAGTATCTCCATTGAAAAGGAATGGATCGCTGTTCGTAGAGCTTTAAGATTCCTGTCGGTTCACAGCTTTTCGGCGCATCTGGAATTGCCCATCGGACGAGAAAAGGAGGGTGGATGGATACGCAGTCACCAATAAATAATTTGCCCACAGATGGATTATTTTTGATTGATACCCATGCTCACCTCCAATTGGAGCCCCTTTTCCGAGACACGTCCGGGGTTGTTGGCCGCGCGCTGTCCCAAGGTGTCAAGTTCATTATCACCGTCGGCATTGACCTTGAAGATTCCAAAAATATGATCAGGATTGTGGAGCAATTTGCCTGCGCCTTTGGATGCGTGGGATTTCACCCCCACAACGCTGTACAGGTGTCTGACGACAGTCTTGTTGAGATGCGTGAGTTGGCGCAGCATCCTAAAGTCGTCGGGTACGGAGAGATAGGACTGGATTTTTATCGTAATATTTCCCCTCGGGAAAAACAAGTCACGGCATTCCGAGATCAAATTGTCTTAGCCAAAGAGCTCGGCCTGCCGTTGGTTATCCATTTAAGAAACGCTTATGAAGAGGGTTTGGCCATTCTGGAGGAATTTGCGCCGTTTCCCAGGGACGGTGTGATTCATTGCTTTTCAGGGACTATTCAACACGCGCACCGCGCTCTGGAACTCGGATTTTACATTTCGATCCCCGGAACCGTGACGTACAAGAAGAATGAGGCGTTCAGGCATATGGTGAAGTGCATTCCAAGGGACAAAATTTTGCTTGAAACCGATTGTCCGTTTCTTGCGCCAGAGCCTCTGCGAGGAAGAGATAACGAGCCAGCTCACCTCATTTATACTGCTCGTAAAGTAGCAGAACTCTGGGAGGTTGATTTGGACGCCGTAGCCCACATCACCACGCAAAACGCCCTTGCGCTCTTCGGGATGGCAGCACAATGACATCGCCTACGAAGACGGATTATCCTCACGCGAGTGATCATTAGGGGATCTCACCGTCAACACAGGGCACACGGCCGTGCGCACCACATTTTCCGCAGTGCTGCCCAGTATGAGATGCTTGAAGCCTGTCCAGCCGTGGGTGCCCATGACGATAAGCCCGGCCGCCTGCTCATGGGCGACTCTGACGATTTCTTGGGCAGGAAATCCCAAGCGCGAAATGGCCTGCACTTTGACACCCTTATCGGCGCATTCCTTTGCGAGAATCTGAAGCGATTTATCCACCGATTCCTGGATGGTCGTCAATATTGCCTGGATGTCTATAGGCACCCCCCTTTCTAAAGAGGGATAGCCGATACTAGAGGAGTTGACCACGTGCAGCACAATGAGCTCAGCATCAAAGACCTGTGCAAACTCCAAGGCGTATTGCCGCGCTGCACTCGAATTTTCCGAAAAATCT
>CAYRVH010000028.1:0-19207 GCA_964427855.1 uncultured Syntrophaceae bacterium | reverse complement strand
CAGAGCGGCCGTTTTTTGTTGTCAGCAAAGACAGGCGGTGAGCTCGGCTTTCATGAGCATGCTCCCGTTCCACCGGTCTCAGTAGGACATTCTCACATTCGAGATTATACCGATTGTCTCGCGGATGCTACCACATTTTCACGATTTTCATGCTCCACTCCCACTGATTCCCATTGTAGAGTATCGACGAATAGGCAATAAAGATTATACTTGTCACAAAAAATACACAGGAGTGTGCTTCCGCTCGCGGTCAAATAACAGGAATCGACAACTTGTCATCGCTCACAGCCTGTACGCGACGTGGCAATCCCGGTTCACAACATGTAGCGTGTGGAGTATGCTCTTGCAAAACCATGCTTTTGGCAATTGCTTGATACACGCATTTCGTTGGATTGCTGGATCGAGGCAGGCATGTCTTTGATTCTCAGCCATTGTAAGGATCCTTTTCTCCAAGAGGTCAGGTCAACTATCGTGCTACACCGCATGGTTCCGCAGGGTACGGGTGTGATTGCCGCGGTATCTGGAGGACCCGATTCCGTCGCGATGTTGCATGCGCTGGTCGCTTTATCCAGAAGTATGGGGTTCCGTATTGTGGTAGCGCATTTCGACCATGCGTTGCGTCCTGAATCTATGCATGAAGCTGAATTTGTAGCCGGCCTGGCTGATGAATTGAGACTCCCGTATAGGACGGAGAGGCAAAACGTGCTCGCCTATGCCCGTTCACAAAAAATCAGTGTAGAAGAAGCCGGAAGATTGTTGAGGTATGATTTTCTAGAACGTGTACGACAGGATGCGAGACTACCAGTGATTGCGGTGGGACACCATAGAGATGACGAAGTGGAAACTTTTGTCTTGCGACTCTTGAAAGGGGCTTCTCTGGAGGGACTCTGCGGCATTCCGCCTGTAAGGGGGAATATTGTTCGACCCCTGATTCGAATCACGAGAAATGAGATTATTGCGTTTCTAGAACGACGACATATCTCTTTTGTTGTTGATTCTTCAAATCTTGAAGACGCTACGGAACGAAATTATGTTCGGAACGTCGTTTTTCCTCTTGTGGAAAGACGTTTCCACGGTTTTCAAGGTGCGATCCATCGCGCCATAGGAGTCTTACAGGACGAAAATCAAATACTGGAAGAATTGGCTCAGGAACTTTATCAGAGTGCTGCCAAGACTCACGATAGTGGTATATGTCTAGACAGATTAAGCCTGGTGAGCGCACCGCAGGGCGTTTCGAGGCGAGTCCTGCTAAAAGCCTTGTACGCTGTCGCGAAGCACCGATCCCGATTTGGGCAACCCCATGTATGTCTGATCGAGGCATTGCTCGCAAGGGACAAACCCTCTGGATACGTTCAACTGCCTCACGGCATCCGGGTAAGACGAATTTACGACATCATTCATGTGGGCGTACACGAAACTGCTTGCCAAAAACCGCAGTATGAAGTGAGGATCGATTCGCCGGGTATCGTCGATGTTCCACATATCCGTGCGCAGCTGCGATTCGAGACGTATGCGGTCCGGGGTGAGTCCTTGGATTTTGCGAACCCCTTTATGGCATACTTCGATGCAGAGCAAGTTCCCTTTCCGCTGCTCGTACGGGGCCCAAGACCAGGGGATCGTATGCGGCCGTGGGGATTCCGAGGTAGTCGCAAGTTAAAAAAAATCTTCATTGAGAGCAAAGTACCCCTCCACCTACGGCATCTGATCCCATTGGTGGCCAAGGATAACGAAATCATATGGATCCCCTCCATTCGGAGGGGCTCGGCCGCGCCGGTAAGCCTCCATACCAACACGATCTTGAAGGTTTCAGTCATTGGGGAGTTGGCGGGAGCTCTCACCACATCAGTAAACCAAGCATGCCCTGACGATTGTGAGAATCCATGAGGATAGGGGGGAAACAGTGTATGGCGGTGTATTGAAAAAGATGGGCGTCAATAGGTTTAGTTGCCTGCTCGCAGCGCTCCTTTTTCCCGTTGCTATACCGATGGGAGCAGCAGGGGCGCATCTTGGCCTCTTGGCCCTTCCACAAACGAATGTGCTGATCGCTCAACACGCCTCTCCTGAAGACGATTCCAAAGACCGAACGCATGCCAATAACCGGGCGATCCGCGAGGCAGACCCCAAGGAGATTTTCTTACAAGTCATAGACATGATTAATCGTTATTATGTCAAGGACGTATCCATCAGGTTCGCGCTAGACTCCGTTTGGACTCGGTTACAATTTGGCCTGCTGCCTGATTGCGTGGACAACGACCATGGGTACGCTGATTGCCAATCCAGTCCGGAGAAATGTTTTTTAGATTCCATCGTTGAATTATGTCGAGAGTGCCACATCGATTGCGATTACATGATCAATGAGGCAGTCCAGCTCCTTTTAACAGGATTGGATACGCATTCCTCTCTATTGGATCAAGGGATGCTGAACGAACTCAAGATCAGCACATCCGGAACGTTTGGGGGCGTAGGCATGGTTGTCGCTTCTAAGAGCAATCGATACGTTGTGGTCTCAGCGTTGGATGGGTCTCCTGCCCAAAAAGCGGGCATCAAGGCTGGCGACGCCATCGTTGAAATAGATGGAAAGCCTCTCGATGGTCTGCCCCTGCCTAAGGTCTTATCAATGGTGCGCGGGCCTTCGGGCTCCGTCATGACGGTCCTTGTGGAGAGCCCTCCTCACCATAGATTGAGACGAATCAAGCTTCGACGACAAACCATACGAATTGCGCCGGTGCGAAGCATTATGCTTTCACCCGGCGTTGGTTACATAAGAATCGTTAATTTTCAGGAGGATACTAGCTACGAACTGATGCGCGCTCTCTCCCGACTTAAGAATCAATCCGGTCGTTTTTTAAGAGGCATTATCATAGATGTTCGAGACAACCCAGGGGGGCTCTTTGAAGAAGCGATCAAAGCGGCAGGCCTTTTCAAAGCACATGGAAAGTTGACGTCTTTGAAGGGAAGGAATCCGGAAATTACAAGGGAGTTTTATAGTTCACTGGACGCGTCTGTTTACGAAGGGCCTCTCGTGCTTCTGACAAACAAAGGATCTGCAAGCGGGTCCGAAGTGCTTGTGGGCGCGCTCCAGGGGATGCCGAATGTCAAGGTAATCGGACAGCGCACTTTCGGGAAAGCTTCTGTGCAAGGTGTGTTCTCTTTAACCACCGTCTTAGCCCTTCGGCTCACGACGGCCCACTATTATACTGCGGACGGTAGGGATATCGAGGGCAGGGGCATTGATCCAGATGTGTTTTTTGAAGAGCACGGTGACCGCGTCGCGCCAAGGGTGGGACCGCTCAAGGCGAGCGATATCGAGGCGGACCCTGTGGTGAACGCGGCGCTCGCGTACCTGATGCACGGACAAATGCCCCGCCGATCGCCTTTTCCATCTCTTTTCTAAGCTTTAATCCTTGATTTTGGCGCTCATTTCGTGTATATTCCTTTTTGCCTTTGACGGGGAAGGCTTTTACATTGTAGTTGGTTGAAAGAGGTGTAAGGAGGTTGGATGAAAACGAAGTTGCCGGCTGGCCACGCAAGACGGCTTTTCCTCGGTTTTACCTGTTCCATCATGTTCCTTGTGGCCTTTGGTTTACTCATAGCGCACAATACAGAAGCTGAATCTGCAATCTTTTCTAGAGGTTCTCTTGACGACTATCCGCTGACCATAGGCATACCCACCGCGGACCCTGAACGAACAATCAATTTCTACACCAAACTTGGGTTTAAGCAGTCTGAGGGCTTCACCGGAGGACTCGACAAGGTGTGCATGGAGAAGGAAGGCACTCCATATAAACTTGAGATATGCCACAACCGTTTCAGCGAGGCAGGCCCGTTGGCTGGCGGCGTGTCGGGAATGAGTTTCAAGGTCAAAGACTTGGCAAGTTCAGTGGAAGAGCTGAAACGCAAGGGAATTACATTCATAGAAACTCAGGGACGTAGAGATGGCGTCACCTATGCCTCCATTAACGACCCCAATGGCATAAGCATCAAGTTGTTTGAGCACTGAAGACGGCGCTTAGAGTAATCTTGAAGCAAAGAGCCCGCGTGAACGGGCTCTTTGCTTTTTGATCGGCTAGATGCCCCACAAGGAGTTTCCCCATTTTTTTGGAACTCTGGAAATGGTTCACGAAGGGGGCGCAGTGCGGCGCACTATCATCCTCACGAAAGTGGGGCGCTATAGTGAGTCTCCTGGATTCCGATGTTCATGGGAATGACAATCTGATATGTGGTCATTTCGTGATTTCTTCCTCTCCAGAAAGCGACGAGCCCGTTCCATCACTCTATGAATCAACTACCGCCCATGCATTATTGGGAGATGTCCTGGATGCCCCGAGGCTGCGTACTGCCTATGCAGCCGTCAAACGACTTCCGATATTTCTGTCGAAAACGGCGGGCGTGTCATCGAATTGGTGGTGAGATTTACGAACCGTTATAATCATAGAGCTTTTTCACAATCCTCTCCAGATCCTCTTTCTCTGGCGGAAAGGGATAGTTTCTGATGTCTGGGCCCGGCTTTTCGTTGCCATAGGGTCTGTTGCAGGCAACTCTCCCATCCTTTCCAGGGCACCCCGAGGTTTGAAATGGTTCACCAGACCAGATGATGTTTTCAAGCCTTGCACTTTCAACGCCGAATCCGCGGATTCTCTCGTGTTTATCAAAATCCATCTTGTCAAGCCGCGTCACGTCATGGTCTATCAGCCACCTTGCCAATTGAATTCGTCTGTATCGGCTGACAGCCGGCGGGGTGACGTTTTCCATGGCCGAGTGTTTTTCAGGGAAAAAAGAGAAGAGATGCGTAACCCCCCCCATCCTGCGCGCTTTGTCCATAGTGCTGACCAGCTCTCTCTCTGTCTCACCGAGCCCACAGATGAGGTGGACGCCCACGCGTTCTTCCCCAAATATCTCGAGGCTGTCTCGATAACAATCCCAGTAGCGTTGCCATCGATGAGGGCCGCCAACGGTTTTTCCTCTGAGACGCTCGAATAGTTCCGGGGTGGCGGCGTCAATGGCCACCCCGATATGATCAGCGCCCGCCTGTTTCATGGCGTTGAGGTCATCCCGGCGGAGAATAGACGGCGAAATGAGAAGAGAGATGCCAAGGTTAGTCTTTGTGCGAATTTCATGACAGAGTTGAATCACATCTTTCCTACACGCGGGATGCGTAATCATGGAGATGCATACTCGATGAACATGAGAGGGCGCATTTCTAATGCCCTGTATGACCTCTGCTGTCTTATACGTCTTCCATGGAACGCGTATAAAGTTGCGACCAGAGGCGTCGGCTTGTTTCTCGGATGAAAGCCCACAGAACGCGCAGTTTGCCTTGCAGCCCCCAGGATAGGTCAAGAGAACATTGATGCATCCGAGTTTGGCGTTCCGGAAAAACCATCCTTGACTGAAGCCAAGAGTCATGGCGGCCGCCAGGGATAGTCTGACATACTCTGGACTTTGCTGCGTTTGAGCGGCTCCATCCTCAATTGCGCAATGCATGAACCGTTCCTCCTCGTTTGCTCTTCTTCTATTGTAAGCAATCTACGCTACGGTCGTTCAACGATGGATCCGTTGACGCCCTTTTTCCGGCGTGCTCCGCGTGTCAGCCGAGCGAGCAGCACCAGTCTCGAAAAACTACTTCGAGCCCTCGTTGGGCAGCATATTCAAGAGCGGCATCTGAAGGAAGCGCAATCGAGTTTACGCCGGCATCTATTGCTAAGACATCGAGGCACTTCCTGTAACGCCCACGCGGCCTGGCGCATCCAAGAGATGCGTGCAGCTTCGGATATTTTAGTCGAGCTTCTCCGAGAAATTCAGCAACCCGCTTAGGATCAGGCGGTTCAACGGACTCCATTGGGGTTCCCGACAGAGGCATGAGAGCGACCACTACGTATTTTTTAATGTCATAGTCCCCGAGCATGGCCAGCGCAGTTCTCTCGCCCCTCTCGCGGCCGTAATGCAGTCCAAACAGTATATGCGGTACCGTAGGTATGCCGACGGCGCATAGATGTTCAAGGGATTTTCTTATGGCGGACACGCCCCAAGGCAAGTGATAAACCTGAAACGCGGTGCGATCATCGCCGATTATATCGACCAGCGCCTGATCGACACCCGCGTCTTTCAGTAAAGATGCCGCGGTTGCATCTATAATCCCCGCATGGACAGTGATCGTCAAATTTGTCGAGTCTTTTAAGTATTTGATATCGTGTGCGAAAGTATGCCAGGGGAGCCTGCCGTGCGCATCGCAACCCCCTGAAATTAGGATACCTTGGTCCCCGCGAGCATATGCGTCCAGCCCGATCTTTCTCAACGCGGCGCCGTCTGTCGCATGGCACATGGTTTTCAGCAGCGCCCCTTTGCAGTGATCGCACTGCAGTGCGCAATGATTTCCCGTTATCGAGATAGCTCTGTACCCGCCTCTGCGGCCATTCACGACGAACATGCCAGGGAGGTGCGCAGTCAATACATGACCGAACAAGGAGCGAGAAAGGTTCCAGGCGGTTTGGAGAGAGTTTGAAACGACTGAAGTCTCGTGCATGGAGAAATTCCTTTCCCCTGCATAGGGGTAAAAGTTTTCAGATGGCTCGTTCAACATGCATTTCTTCGCCATTTTTGGCGCGTGTGTTTCTTTTTTTGTATCCCTTATACGCAATCCACCATTCCCGGCAAAGCGCTTCGAAGTCATGTTGATCCCAGCGTGCTGTCATGCAATGCCGCTTGGAAAGCGCGTGCTGCATGACGCGGCCGAAATGATTTTTCATTTCCGTGTCATAGGCCGTAGCTGCGTCTGGTCCATCATGAGTCATGGCTGCGGCAATGCACCTCCCTGCTGAGTCTCCCGAGATCAACGCCTGGGATACCCCAGCTCCTGTAACAGGATGGGTCAAACCTGCTGCGTCGCCGCAGAAAAGGACATTTTTCAAGAAGAGCGATGCCCGCGGCCCCGAGACCGGTATGAGCCCGCGAGAGGTCGCGAACACGCCGGGGCGAATGATGCGTTGACGCTGTAAGTATTCCACAAAAGCGTGTAGAACAGCCCAAGGCCGCGCGCCGGGGCGAGGTTCCATCCCAACGCCGACGTTTGCTCCAAGCCTTTTTGGAAAAAGCCACCCATAGCCCCCGACAAATGACCTGTGCAGAAATACCATCGTGTCGGCACAAGGCTGGTACAGCGGCGCTTGTACCTGGACGCCGAGCTGGAATTTCAGCCGCGGCAATCGTAGAAGCCGTGCCACAGTGGACAGCGCGCCGTCAGCACCCACCACGTACGTCGGCTTGACAGCCTGTACGACTGCGCCTCTACGAAGTATCCAACGGTCTTCATCCAAGGCGACGAGTCTTGTATCGCAGAGGACAATAGCGCCTTTTTGTGCAGCCCTGTGGGCTAGCTCTCTGTCGAACTGCACACGATCTATCATAAAACCAGGCGAGGGAGTTCGTGTTGAAGGCAATACGGCGGGTGACGGACTTGCATGAACGTCGCCTACGTGGTGAAAATGCGTTTTGCAAGGCTTGAGCTGATAAAAGCGGATGGCGTCTTCATCGAGGATTGCGGTCTCCATATACTCGATTTTTTGTACGACAGATCTTGGGGTTATGTCAAACTCGGCAAAAATCCTTGATGGAACAAACTCCGCACAATGTGGGGGCGCGCCTATGCGGCGCTTAGCGTCAATAAGCAATGTATGTAAGCCTGCCGACGCTGTGCGCGCAGCGGCCATGGAACCCGCTGGCCCTGCTCCCACCACCAAGACATCACATTGAGAAAGCTCACACATCATTGAGAAACGTCAAGGTCTTTCTAATAAGTTCCACATTCAGGGTAGTCTTGTTGTCAAAATGACCTTTATAGGCGGCGCTGCCCTTGCCAAGGTCGTAACATGTGGTCGAATCCAAGTTCACGAGCACTCCCTGTACACCCGTTGCTTCCATTTCTTTTTGATGCTTTGCGTAAAAAGCCTCACAGCATGAACCAACAAACAGATCATTTGTTCCCTTACAGCGCGACTCAAGCACCTCCATGAGATGTTCAAAACTCTGTATGGTGATTGGTTCTACTTGAAAATCCCTCGCTAACACGAAACTGGCTCCTATTTCACATGCACCGCATTGGTCGCACCCTGGGACTGTGCGAAATGGACAGAGAAGGTCTTTAGAACAGTACGGCAAGAGCAGCCACCTCGTTTTCTTGCCTCGAAGAGACGGCGGCTCCACATTGACAAAGAAAAGTTCATTCACCTCAGCCTGGGTAAAGCTTTTCCCGACGAGAGATACCCTCTGTGCGGCGGCTGCTACCGCCTCAGCGACATGAACGGGACCTATGCCCAGTATATTGCCTTGGTACGATTCAAAAAAAGTGGTAACCGCCAGCCGCAGCGCGGTAGGATTGGCCTTGGTCCCCACGAGCGCGGCTTCCAAATCGTGAATAAGTCGATTTGGCGTGGTAAAAAAATCCCCGCATATAAGGACTTGCCTTACCGTTTTGCCCCCTGGGGACAACCATAGGTGTACGCGCAGGGTTCCTGCGTCCGTCTGCATGATGGACCTGCACGGTATCCCTTCGTTTGATGGTCTTTTGGTGCGTTTAATCCATGCCGGACTTTCAAAATACGGCAGTTCGCGTCGTAAGCGAGCCTCCTCACGCACAGTCAGCGCTCCGTATTCAAAATCCTGCTCGAGTTGTCGAGAAAATTCTTCTGCGATGACTTTCTTGAGATAGCACACTTCAGGGGGCGGTTGGACAAGGTCCTCTAGAAAACACACCCGCTCCATTAGCGACTCTATCTCACGCTTTTTGAGCTTCTCCACGGGGACGCGCAGGGCCTTGAGAAAGAGGTGGATTTCATTCTTGACCAACAGGGTGCCTTGAAACATGTAGGCGCCCAAGGCGAACACACCCCCTGTGCCGCTTATTTTGCGGCCGTGAACTTCAATGTCATTACGAGGCCTATATTGGGCCGGGATCCCAACCCGTGAAATGGCGTCTGCCGCTATCATGGAAATACATCGGAGAATTTGCTCGAATGAACCTCGAAACGGCGTCCGTCCAGCATGCCCATAGATCTCCCACCCAAGCGCTGAGTCCTGAAAGAAGATGCTTCCACCGCCGGTGAGTCGGCGATTGATATCAATGCCGTTTTCGGAGCAAAAATCTGTTCTAATCTCGAGATCGACGTCCTGATGATATCCCACAAGGGCTGCAGGAGGATCGAACTGGAGGAAACGAAGCGTCGGTGGACTGTGACCTTCCCCCACTTCCTCAAGAATGATCTGATCGAGGGCCATGTTCGCTGCCGCCGGCAGGCGACCAGTATCTAATATCCTAAATCGAGTCAACTTTCGCTACACTACCTCGCTGCGCAATCAGTCTTTATAGGCAGGTCCGCACTATCTCCCCAGTGAGCTTTTGGAGAGATATTTGCGCTCCACGAAACCAGCACAATATACCGCACTCCCCTTACATGAAAATACTTACCATAGACTCTCGGGCTTACATTCATTATCATACCGGCTGGAGCATGCCGGAGAAACGCGCAGTAGGTATGCTCGGAAACGGTATTAAAAAAAGCGACTCGGTTTGCCGCACACATCATGGGCAGCAAACAGTCCGCATCAGGGAGTTCGTCATGAATGCTCAGAAGAAATTCAAGGGTCTTATCTCCTCTGATTGGAGTGAATGCCTGTCGCCCAATGGCCCCTTTGATCCATTGGCATTCGCATTTCCCGATCTACAAAAAAATTTGGAGCGCGTCTTTCGGAACTACACCGGAAACGTGATTACGTTGCAAGAGGCTGTGCGTGAGATTCAAGGGATGATGCCCTCCCTCCCGACGAAAGAGCAGATGGACGCGTATCTGGATGCTTCTTTCAGTACGTACATGGGAGTTTCGGATTTTCTTCAGTGGTGCCTGGATCACGATGTTCTGTTTATGATTAACACTACGAGCAACCAAGGATATTTTCAGCGCGCCATTAGAAAGGGATTGATTCCCTCAGTACCTGTCATTGCGGCCAATCCGCTCATCCGGTTTCCCGATCCCTCTGACGGGAACCGCTACGCCATGCAGGTTATTGAAATCGATGACAAACCCAAGAACACCGCGCATGTAATGAAAGAATGGGGCATCGCTCCTGAGCAAACCATCGCCATAGGCGATAGTGGCGGTGATGGACCGCACTTTGTATGGGGTCACCGGCAAAACATTCACCTGATAGCCAGTATGGCGAAGCCTTCTTTGATCAACTATTGCGCCTCCCACAATGTGACGATCCATCGATTTGTCGGCGTGATGTACGAGTCAGGCCAATCGCGTGACCTGCGTCGTGAGCTCCAATATAATTTTATGGACCTTGTTCCTGTCGTTTCTGACATTCTCGGGCTGAAGAACTAATTGGATCGCATATTCACAAGGATCGCGGAACATATGGGGTTTTTTTGAAATTTATGACAAGATTGCTTCGCTTTTCTTGCAACTGCGCATCAACGGCCTGCTTGTCAAGGGAGGAGCCGAGCGCGACGAAGCAGTACCAGCTCAGATTAATGGAGGAGAGAGACCAACTTTGGATTCGCTATTTTCTCTGACAGCTACGCCAGACAGTACATTCACGCGTGAGGAGTTTTGTATGAAGATTTCTGTGACCATACTGGGTGTGGTTTTGTGTTGGCTCGGACAAGCCAATCATGGTTGGGCGGGAGGCGACTTTGGCTTGGCGGAAAACGCCCTATCTGAATACGGGGCTGTGCGCTTTGAAAACGTGTACACGAAGGTGCCCACCACGGGGAAACTTGTGTCAATCAAGATCGCAGACAATGGCAAGATTTTCTATATCTGCAAAGAAAAAGCGGGCTACGTCATTTATCATTTGGAGATACGTCCCATCGAACGATTCAGGGATAAAATAGAACAAGAGGTGAAAGATCAGAGCAAGCAATGGGACAAGATTTATCCAGATGAGTTGTTGTTTACGAAAGAGAGGTATCACAGCGAGCTGATGAAGCGTATCAAAAAGTACAGCGAGGCCGTGTGGGTGAGGAATGAAATAGTCATCGAGTAGCCTCATCGTCTCATTCCACTGGGCGCAACCTTTCCTCAAGCTTGCCATAGCGCGCCTGGGTTTGAATCCCCATGGTTGCCAAAAGCTATGACCGGCTGCCTTTGCAATCCAAAACCAAAACGTTAGTCAGATTTCTCAAAATCCATTTTCAACCACGTGTTGTTCGTGATTCGTGACAGGGTAAACTTACTTGCTATTTGTTCGGGGCTGATCGAAAGACCCACAGCTTTTAATTCCTTCATGATAAGCCCCTGAGGATGACAGAAGTTCATTCTCTGCACTACTTGGTGCAATACATGCGTGGACACATTTCCAGGCGGTTTAATGACGCGATTCTCTTTTGTGGAGATGTACTGAAAAGACATTTGCACTCTATACTCGCCTAAACACGTTTCGAGCTCCACACTTGGCCGGGCCTTAAGGGGCGGCATATGTTCCGAATCTTGGTAACGCTGAAAAATGCTGTCCGTGAGGTCATGCTGGCACAAATAGAGAATGGACGATATGTCGTAAATATCTAAAGGACGCTGCTCTTCTCTTTCCACTGGGGTAGCACCAAAGCTCGCCTCTGTATTTTTTTCTCGGGGATTAATTTGGTTGACAAGGAGATCGATAATGACGTCCCCCATAGAACATGACAACGCGATGGGGTTGTCCCCTGTGTCAATACCTTGCTTTTTGATCTTCTCAAGAATAAGACTATGTGGATGAGACGCTATGGCCCGCTGCACGACTTGCTGCATAAAAAAAGGGTTTGCGTTGAATTTCTCTGAGAGAATGATCCTTTCCATTCTTTGAAGATGCAGTTCGAGGAAGTAGTATTCGGCTTCCACGTACATTGTAATTCGCGGCTTGGGAGCCCCTTTTTTGAGATAACAGCGCCAAATTTCACGAAGGTTGTATTCCTTCATAAGTCCTAATACTTTTATCATATCAAAGCCGTCGAGTTGTCGCTGTTCAAGGCGACACAGAGGGTATGCGTTATCCATCGTGAATGAGTCCTTACATGAGCGCCGACCAAAGATGCGTCACAGAGATCACTTCGCAGTGTCGATCAATGGATTTCAAGGTACACTTCTTTCCCACGTTCCTTGAGTAGGTTTGCGATGGCCTGCACGCTTCTACTCTTGAAACCCATTTCCTGGGGGAGATTCGGGTTTAGGTGGGCGGGATTGATTGCTTGTCCTAAAAAGATGTAAATTGCGTCAGCATAAAGCAGTTCCCACGTCAATCTGCTCGCGCCATCTCGTTCGCCTACAAGCTCTTCTATGTCATTGACCTTTTGCAAGATTTCGAGAGCATGATTGACAGTGTGAACGCCCTCAGTTACAAGATCTATGCCTTCCATTTTCCCTGTGGGAGGTATCTTGTTTGTCATGGTCGATAAATCGACTGTGACGTCGCGGTTCAAGATTTTTCCCACTATACCCGCTGTTGTACCTCCGCTGACAATTTTTCTTCCTGGAATTTCGAGAAACTTTTTTACTACCACCTCGTCAGCATCTCGTACAACGGGGGGACCAATCATGAAGGCGGCAAATCTTTTTGGTCGAATTTTAAGTACGCCGGCAGTGGTGTCGTCTCCCGGCTTGTCCTCGTAGAGCTGTCGCGCTTGATCCACGAGTATTTGGGCTACTTTTTGGGCTGATATGTCCTCGTACACCTGGGTTTCCAGAAATTTTGCGATCTTGTCCCAATCCCAGCCCAGGTTCAGCAACCCCCCGATGCCGGCGTGTATCTCACCGTCGCTCACGGTGACCAGCCAGTCCCCAGCATCCACGTGAACATGCGCTTCACGAATTCTTCGTGTTCCGATGATACGATCTTTATAGTTGAGCTGACTAATGTATCCTTTTTTCAAGAAAAATGTGGGAGGGTTATCAAATTCTGCGAGGTACACCCTGCCGTCATCCTGTATTTTTAATAGCGTGAAAGTGCTGTATGCAATCTTTCGGACTTTGCATTCCGGAAGTGTATCCGTAAGGGTTTCCACGACTTCCTCGAGTGGCAAACCCCTTTCCATAAGCCTCGTCGCTATTTTCGTCGTGAGGGTGGCAAGAATGTTGGCTTTCACCCCGCTTCCCAACCCGTCAGATAGCACCATTAATTTGCCCCCGGCGATGGGTACCACAGAAAGGGAGTCCCCGCAGAGGATCTCTCCATACTTACTTACATGGGCGCCACCCGACTCGATGAACAGCGGCACACTCATCGCTGAGCCCCCAGTTGACCCGCCAATTTAATGAGTTCAAACAGAGCTGCTTTGGTCTCCGCAGTCGTCTCACCCAAGAGGCCCGCAATTTCTTGCGCCACTCTCATTTGTTGGTGGATAACCTGTTGGGCCTTGTTAATCGTTTCAGCCTTGAGGACATCTGCCTGCTGGTCCTTGATGACCGTTTCAGTGATGTCGAGGAGCATCAGCACCCGCAAATCTTCTTCAGGAAGCTTAAAGTTATAAAGCTTGGCTGTTCGCCCTACTTTTTCAAGTTTCAGCCATTTGGATCCACCTGTTTCTTCTTCACCTTCCAGGGGATCCACCCCAAACAACTCTCCGAATGTCTTACCCAGAACTGATTCTGTCCCGTCTTGGGAAGCCAGCTCAATGAATGCCCTGTTATGGTACACAACCCGGTGGGCAGAATCCGCGAGGGCAATAGCTACGGGCAATCTCTGAAAAATGGTTTCCGCTCTTTGTTCGGCATGTTGCTTCCGTGTTCGCGCCACCATATCCCGACTTTGCAAGGCGGTGTACACCATGAGGAGAATCTGATGGGGACCGAATGGTTTTGGTATGTAGTCGTATGCCCCGAGTTTGACTGTCTCGACCGCCGCCTCTGTAAGCTTAAAAGGAGCGGTTAAAATAACCAGTATTTCCGGCTGGCGATACTTAATTTCTTTAAGCAGTTCTTGAGCGCTGACGTCCGGCATGTCGATGTCGGCAACGATGACATCGTAAAAGTCTTTTTCCAGCTCACTCAGGGCTTCTTCAACCGTACGGGTGATCTTTACTTCAAATCCTTCGCTTTCGAGTATCCGTTGACAGACATCCAATACTTCTTCGTCGCTGTCCAAGACCACTATCTTGCTGCTTGCGGAAGCTTCCTCATCTGCGCCGGGATATTTGAGCATGGGGTCGGAGATGTGCGCCATAATGTGCGCCATTCCATCCGCCATTTTTTCCAAAGAGGCAAGCTTAGATACACGTGCGACCTGTTCTCTCGCTTGATTGAGTTCCCCGGTCTGGGCAGCGACTTTGGATGCAAGTTGTTTGCCCCATTCCTCCAGCTTGTTGCGTGATTCGGCAAGATTTTTGATCATGAGATTAAAGGTGGCAGCTAATTCACCAACCTCGTCGCGCGCAATGACAGGGACCTCATGACTGAGATCCCCCTCAGCCGCTCGCCGCGCCGCATTGAGCATCTGCTCCAGGGGCCGATTAATCCATTTTACCAGAAAATAGCTAATTGCCCCCATCAGTATGACGCCGAGCAGTCCGATGATGAGAAAAGCGGCCACCAAACGATCCACTACCTGCATAATCGGTTCTTCTTGAGTGGCCACCTCCAGCGCCCCGATCACTTTTTTGTCATGGTCATAAATAGGTTCCGCTGCCGTCAGATATTCAACGCCGTCTTGATTTGACCACGTTATCTCTGTTTGACCTTTTTGCAGGACCGTTTCGGCTATTTTCTCGCCAGCGACTAGACCCGTTAATGAAAGCCCGGTTTTGCTCTTAAGACTAGTGCTAATGGATATTTTTCCTTGATAAATCGCGACATAGCCGATGTCCCTGTCTTTGTATTTTTCGCCTCTGAAAAGCCTCTCTGACATTTTGTCAACGATCAGATTATTGCTATTGAGGAGAATACCGGCGTAAAGAATTCCGACTACCTGGTCATCCACTACAATAGGGTACGCCGCTTCTATCACCATACCGGACTGATTCGCTCCCTCGCTGAGCCTTTTTTCGAGCAAGGGATTTTCCGCTTTCAATCGATCCCAAGAGATCAGTCTCACTCCCGCAGCGCTTTTCCCTTTAAGGGCTTTCTGAACAATGGAGTCCGAAGAAACGTCATCGGGACGATCCAGCACGGGGACGAACGCTCGTGCGACCACCCGGCCCTGGTCATCAGCCGCCGTCAAGAAATCGAGATCGTTCTCTAATGAAATAACGGCTAAACGATTCCTGATGTTATCGGTCTGTTTATGTTGGACGGCCTCTCTGATTTTTTCGGAGTTTGTCGCCATACGTAATTTCAGTTCAAGATTTTCCTGGAGCGTCTTGAACAAAAAACTCGCGGTCGTGAGATCGCTCGAAAGACGAATCCTAGCTCGGTCGAGAATGGTTTCCTTGGCGAGACGAGTGCCCACAAAACTGGTCGCCAATCCCACTAATATGGCCACCCCAAGGAACCCCCCCAACACCTTGGCCTTCAAGGAAAAATCTTGAGCCCAGCCGGTAAAGTCGTTCCATCCCTTCCACGGTTTCCGACGCGTGATTTGTGGTTCCATAGCTGGTTTTACCTTTTACTTAGCCTTGTTGAGGATCTCTGTTTCAAATATCTTTTTGGCATCATCAAGCGAGCTGTAGTGAAAGAGCTGATCGTCAACGAGCAAATTGGCTCCCTCTGTACAGTGATCCATACAGAAACTGCCCTTGAGCTCGACCTCGCCTTCAAGACCTGCCTCTTTTATTGCCTCTTTGAGATATCCAATAATGTCGTGGGAACCTTTGAGATGGCATGCGCTGCCCACGCACACCGTTATCACTCGCATTCAGAATACTCCTTTTCTTGTTTCCTGGAACCCTTCGCGGGGAGTCGGTCCAAAAACACTGGCTTGGTATTTTTCAGGCAAGTAGCCTTCTTCATTTTCGCAACGCCCTTTCACTCTTGAGTGAGTCTGGATCGTACGAACTCGTCCGTCACAAAGCGCGCATAAACTCTGGTCTGAGGTAGGCTGTATCCCTTTCCCTCAAAACTTTGTCGATTGCTTTCAGCATAGCGTCCTTGTCTCTCGGCAGCGTACCCTTTAGCGGCAAGTAGTTCGATGCATGATTCGATCGAAACACGCACTCAGTAAACTCAGATTCCGCGATCATGATTCTGAGTTCTTGAATGAGATCAAAAGGCGGTGGAATTTGGAAGTTGCCTTTACGGTGTTCCTCATACAGCGGGGTGCCCTGCACCAAAATGAGACTCAACGCACCGACGTACTCAGGGTCCATCTCCGTCAATATTGCCGCAGTTCCTTTGGCATGCCGCTCACTCCCATGAGTTCCTCCGATGCCTAACAAGACGGTGACTGAGAGCAAAATGCCGGCTTTTTTGACGCGTCTGCCGGCATTCACGAGCTCTTCATAGGACGCCCCTTTGCAGATCTTCCGTAAGAGATCTCTGTCTCCTGTCTCCACCCCCATGTAGATGATGCCTAGCTTGAGTCCCCTCAGTTGGGCCAGGTCATCATCAGTCTTTTGGAGAATGTTTCTTGCGTTCGCATAAATCCCTATTCGTTTCACCGAAGGGAAATACTCATTCACCGCTTCCAATATTTTTACCAGCCGCTTTTGTGGTATACAAAGGGCATCGCCATCGGCGAGAAACACGCGTTCGACCGGCCCCATATATTGGGCATCCTGGAGGTCTTTCGTGATATCCTCCAGCGAACGTATGCGGAACGTTTTGTCGCGATAACTTCCGCAAAATGTGCATTTATTGTGATTGCATCCAAGCGTAGCCTGGATGATAAGACTCCCGGCCTCGCTGGGTGGTCGATACACCGCTCCGATATATCTCAATCGTCTCCTCCCTGCGCTCACTGACGATCAGCAGAGTAATGAAAATATACTCTGACAAAATTTTTATTGATAATCAATCCCTTCCTTGACGAACCTGTCAAAGGTTTTGACTGCGGAATCAATGGCGTCGCCGTCCGCTCTCAAGAGTACATAATAGATTCGTGACGTTCCTTGAACCAGGTAGAGGATTTTTTGCTGAGGAATGATCGGACCGTACATTACGGGGATGGGTTTGCCCGATATGGGGTCTTCCATGGTCATAATGGTCCATCCGGGTGGCAGAGATTTCTTTACCTGCTCCTCTGAACCGATGATGCGTTTGCGTTTCCTAATGTACTTGGTCTGGAAGACCACTTTATAGGCGTTATGACCATTGACCCTCACGTACTCTTCACGATCACCAGGTCTGATGATTTCGCCGCCTGGGAAAAGGGCAGGGTAATAGATCGCGAGGTTGTCCATTGGCTTGCTGGTAGCAGCAGATCTGATCTCAATGAGTACATTATCATCTTTGCTTCCTAACCGTACAGTGGAGTCATCTTCATACACAACCGGATAGGGACGCTCTTTAATCTCGTAACCGCCGCGCTTGCCGAGGCAACCCACCACCCCAATGACAATACCCAGCACAAGGAGGCCTTTGTAAAAGATGGGCTTTTGCGTCGACATCATCGTCGGGGAGAGGATTCCTTCATTCTGCTCCGAGGGGACAGAGTGCTGTCTCTCTACTTAATGCCGCACGTGTGGTCCTCGGAACATGTATCGCAGGATTGGCAGAAAAATCGCTCAAGAGTTCCCGCATTGTTGGTGAATGCTTCGCCGATCTCTTCGACCGTGTCGGCGCCGCACACGATGCATTTCTTCGGCGCTTTTTCCGGAGAAATCAGAATCTTTGGAAATTCCTTCCCACATGTATTGCAACGGTATTTCAGTATGGGCATTGTGCACCTCCTCACGAATTTTTTCAAATTTTAATTCATGCTCTATTCTCCGTTAGCCCCGGGCGAAATGCCCCTTCCTCCCTCTCTTTGTGCCTTCAGCTTCTTCATCTCTATCTCGTGCCTCGCTGTAATTTTCAGCCGCTTTTTCCATTTTGGGTCCTCGTCATCGAGTTCGATGTTTGCCGCGTATTCCAAAAGCGCGTCTTCGTCAGGTTTTCCGAGCTTTTCCCAAAGAGCTATGTTGATAAATTCCCATAGCTTCATCCCTTTGCTCATTGCGTCCTCGAATGCCATGGCCAATAAATAGGGGTTCATGGTCAGCTTGACGGAGATGGTTGCTTCGGGCCAATTTTGGGATTCTTTGGAGGTGGTAAGAGAACATTCAGACATTGTTCACCCTCTTATTTGAAGTTTCTACTTTTACAGATGCGTGTGAACGGATATGCATTCAAGAAAAATCTGTTCGCCACGCCTCAGCAAATTTTTTCGGAGGGAGCAGTAAGGATCTCCAGCCACGCTGACGCATTGTCGACGCCGTAGTATTGGGGCTGCCGACTACCGCGTGGATTGACAAGGCCGCCTCACAAAAATATCTTTTCCGTATGAGCGCCAGAAAAAAAGCGGTCATCCTTCTCTCGGGCGGCGTCGATTCTGCGACGTGTTTAGCTATTGCAATCGCCGAAGGGTACGATCCGTACGCCCTGAGCTTCAACTATAAGCAGCGCCACTCTATAGAACTCGACGCCGCATCTCGCATCGCCGCGTTTTTTGGAGTGAAACGCCACCTTGTGTTGGATATCCCCCTGGGGGAAATAGGTGGTTCAGCCCTGACTACCAGTGTTGAGGTGCCAAAAGATGTCCCCATTGACCGCATCGGCCGATCGATACCAATCACGTATGTGCCTGCCAGGAACACCATTTTTCTCTCTTTTGCCCTGGCCTTTGCGGAAGTTCACGGTGCAGGGGATATTTTTATCGGCGTCAATGCACTGGATTATTCGGGATATCCAGATTGCCGGCCGGATTATATCACTGCCTTCGAAAAAATGGCGAATCTCGCCGTGCAAAAGGCCGTGGAACGACGGCTTGCCTTTCGGATACGCACCCCTTTGCTGCGGCTGAACAAAGCCCAGATTATCAAAAGGGGCATTGAATTAGGCGTCGATTTCGCCTTGACCCATTCCTGCTATGATCCTGAACTTACCGGTTTGGCGTGCGGACACTGCGAGAGCTGTCTTCTCAGGCGAAAAGGGTTCGAAGAGGCGGGGGTGCCCGACCCGACGCGTTACGTAGAACGTCTTCCTTGAACCGTCGGGCTGGCCTCCTGATAATTTTTCGGGAAATTTACCACGGGATTCTTTTGCTTCGCTCGCAGCTTACATTCCGCACGATTTCATGTAGGTGATTGAGGATTTTTCTGAAGAGGAAA
>CAYRVH010000027.1:23363-47323 GCA_964427855.1 uncultured Syntrophaceae bacterium | reverse complement strand
GTGATGGACCTGCCGCACCCGCCATACGCCCCCCATTGAAATCACTCTGTCGCTCGTGTATGATACCCACAAGGGAGAGAAAAAAGGCGAGGCTCTGTCTCTTCATATTGAAAAGACCTCGATATTCAGAGCTGTCCGACATGGAGAGTCGTGGAGGCCAGTATTTTTTGGAGGAGTTCCGTATGCTCAAAGAGCACATCAACGATATCATGACGAGGTGGAGCCCCAAACAAAGGCCAGGCAGCTCTTATGATCCAATGGTGTTCCTCGAATCCCCTGAACAGGCGCGCAGGCTTGTCAGGCATCTCCAAGAGGAACGAAACCGAGCCGCCCGGGAAAAAAATACGGAACTGGTCGAGGAGATAGAGGGCGTCTTAGGGAGGGTCGAAAAGCTTGCCAAGCAGTTTTTCCGATGGGAGCAGGCCATGGAACGAACATTGGAAGCGCAGGAACGCAAGGAAATTGAGAAGCTCCCGCTTGGCTTCTAGGCATGGCGTGCCGTCGGCGCGGCTCGATGAAACACAAGTTCACGGCAATGCCTATCTGCGCAACCGGATTGTGCCAAGGTGCCTGACGACAATCACATGCTTTGACGTGATGAATGAATGGGATTTAAGGTTGAGGTGGAGACCATGGATTACCACAGTATGAGTCGGGAAGAACTGATCAAACATATCCAAGAATTAGAAGACTACAATGAAAACGTGATCGTGTTTTGGGGCGGGAAGAAAGAGTTGCGCGAAACCTTGATTCAGGTCATGGAGAATCAAGACGGGGATTACACGCCAGAAGAAGTCTCTAATGCGTCTGTGATACTCAATACTGAGGGCGCATTTGAAACGCTCATTGAATTGTTGAGAGAGTCCTTCGACCATGGAGGCATCAACTACGTGCTCTCTGAAAAGATCTCGGCCATCATGCAGGAAGTCGCTGAAAGATATCGAAAAGGCGCCAGCGCAGTGAACTGATGAAGAGAATTTTCACGAGGAAGAAACAGGCGTGGCCATTATTTAGTAGAAATCTCTCACGAAATAAATTACAATTATAATGTCAAAACAGAGGGTTGCCTTGTAATCGTCGTAGAATATTTCCAATGCGGAAAGGAGTGCAAGCTCTTGAGGAGCGAGTGGAAATCAGTCCTATATAAGGTGTGCGCAGGTGCTACATTCATATTGGTTGCGACTCTCGCGACGTCAACCCAAGGAATATGTCTCGATAAGGACGGACCGTGCGCCGCCACGCGTGAAAGGTGGGAAAAACTTCATCAAGAGCTTAAGGACAAGTTACATGGATATGTATCTATCCAGCAGCAGCCGGTGGAAAAGATCATCCAACGGCCGCTCCTTACAACTGCCTCCGGAAAAACCATTGCGAGACAAATCGCTGAAGCCTTGCAAGTGAAGGAAGACCTCCTTGCAGAGAAGAGACTCGATTGCCATAAGCTCATGGAAGCTGAAAAACAAGCCTTTGAGGAAGTTGAGCAATGCATGGGGCCTCTTCGAAACAGCAAGGATAAGCTATTGGTGGCTCTTGAGAAAAACCGCAAAGCCCTTCTCGAAAAAGCGGTGACAACGCTTGCAGAAGTAAAAGAAGTGGAAGGCCGAGAGACTATACTCCCCTATGCTGAGGCAGCAGGCGATCGTTATCGCCAGAGCGTGAACAATTATTGGCAGAGCTATGAACAGAATTATAGACGGTGGTGGGGGTATTGACAGGGGAACGCCGGCATGAGTGAGACGTCTTGCCAATAGATGGTATACCGCAGGGACAGAGGGGGGAGAGGCGCGCTGAGCGCGCTGCGATGCCACTACGCTACTAATGGTACTACACAATAGCATGAATGGGGGAGATATAAACAGTACATGTTATGATTCTATAAGCAGTACAATATTCATAAAAATTCTTCTATTCGATGCCTTATTGCAGTTGACCTCGCCTACAAACATCCTTATCCTTTTTTTAGACGAAGTTATTTTTTACAAAAGGAGAGGTGACATGACAATCAAAAAAGTAGTCAAGATGTCAAAGGGTCTCTGCAAGTGCAAAAGCTCTTGCTGAGAGAGGACAAAACTCAGTCCATGCGGTGAAATGCGCTTGGCGTTTTTCCAATGAATGACGAGAGAGCAGAAAAGCACATATGCCAAGTCCATTGCAACTATTACAAACCAAATCGCAAAGATGAGGAACGGTGCAGAGGGTTCGAGCTCGCCTCCTTACTCCTTTCAGAAAAGGCCCTACCGACAAGCAGCACAGTAGGGCCTTTTGATCCCTCCTATAAAAGATCTTTCATACGAAAAATCCTGTGTGAGCAGTGTCCATTTTTTGTGGACGGGTGTGATTTTGTTTCAGACGATGGCCCTCCTGGCGCCACGCCTTGCGGAGGACTGGTGCTTATTTCTTCCCTCCTCAAGAATGCCGCTATCCAGGAAAGCGATCTTCAAATGGCGCGAGAGAAACTAGAGAACCCGAATGTGGCCTTGTCACTCAGCCTAGACTGCTCGCTCAAGCGCCTCGAGAAGTACTACGTGTACCACATTTCCCATGACGACCTTTACGAAGTGAACGAGGACGGATTTCGGTTTCTCGAGAGCTGCGAAGTGGGTCAGCGGTCGACAGTTCACGAGCCTGATCCGGGATTTATCCGGTATTGCATCGACGAGGGCTTACTCGTGCAGAAGGAGCCGGTCTTTCGCAGCAGGGGGGTTTGGCCCGAGTTGGCGCCTGTGCCGTCTTTAAGATATCTTGAATGGCTGGTCACGCAGAAATGCAATCTCACCTGCGCCCATTGCTACCTCGGCGAATCCGTGGACGTCGAATTTCCCCGGGAGTTGATCGAGTCATTGCTTTCGCAGTTCAGCGCCATGCAGGGCCTGAGAGTCCTCGTATCGGGTGGGGAACCGACGGTGTATCGCCATTTTTTGTTTCTTAATGATATTATTGATAAGTATCCGCTGCGCTTCGTGCTGTTGACCAATGGCATCACCCTGACAGCCTCTTTGGCGAAGCGCCTTAAATTCCACGAAGTTCAAGTAAGCCTGGACGGTATGAGAAAAGGGCATGAGGTTATTCGGGGCCAGGGGACATTTTCGCGGGTGCTGAAGGCAATGGAGAACGTGAAAAGCGCAGGGCTCGACCTCTCGGTCGCCTCCATGGTGCACCGCGAAAACCTTTCCGAGTGGGACGAGATGCAGGCTCTGGTTGAACGGTACGGGGTGAAGGAATGGAACATCGACTATCCCTGCACGCGGGGCAGATGGGAACTGCACCCGGACCTTTTCGTAGAACAGAGTAGAGCAGCGCAATGTATGAAATACGGGTTCGGGGGGTCATACCATGGAACTGATCAAGGCTGGACTTGCGGCCGCCATTTAGCTGCAGTGCTGCCGTCAGGAGAGGTCTGCCGATGCGCTCTTTATTCCGACGTGGTGGTGGGTCACGTAAAGACCGGCTTGAGAGAGGCATGGCAACGCGTTGAACATATTCCCATCTCTGATACCTCCTGCCGCGGTTGCATTCATTCGGACGAATGCGGCGGCGGCTGCCGCTACCGCGCAGGCGATCTACACGCAAAAGACGCCGTCATGTGCGCCTTATTCTCGACTGATTCACCCTGAAAATGGTCACCTGTCTGTCTTCCCACACGAATTAAGATTGCGTTCCGGGGCGCGACGCGTAGCCGTGTCCGCTACAGACCAATGCCCGCGTCTGTCTCTGAGCTTCATCCGCGACGACTCGTATGCCAGATTGACTGGGCAGCAGATGATACATATATATCACGTATAAGTTAGAGCCGTTCATTCGGACGATTGGACTGAAAGGTGTGACTGATATGAGCGACAAACCAAAGGGAATCAACATACCGGATCCCAAAGAAATAGAGAAAGAAATCAACGAATTCCTCGCCAACAAGTACGGGAACAGAATTCGTGTGATGGGGACGCAAATAGGGCCATGGCCAGGCGCCGAAGAAACGGATAGCGAAACCCCCGTCTCTGACGATAAGGGGCCGGGAACAATTCGGTTCGACATGAAACCCGCGGAATTACACGAATATCTCGATAGATTCGTGATTCGACAAGATGCGGCAAAAGAGATCCTTGCCACGAAAATTTGCACCCACTTTAACAGAATCCGATATTTTCAGGAAAAGGGAGAACAGATTGACAGGGAAGGCATTGGACGGATCAAAAACAATATCATACTGATAGGTCCCACAGGGGTCGGAAAGACCTATCTCATCAAACTTATCGCCCACAAGTTGGGCGTACCATTTGTCAAAGGAGACGCCACAAAGTTCAGCGAAACGGGTTACGTAGGCGGCGATGTGGAAGATTTGGTTCGAGACCTGGTTCAAGAGGCTGACGGAGATATTGAGAAGGCGCGATACGGGATCATTTACATCGATGAGATAGACAAAATTGCCTCATCAGGCAATGTCATCGGTCTCGACGTGAGCAGAACAGGGGTTCAGAGAAACCTTCTGAAGCCCATGGAAGAAACTGAAGTCGATCTGAAAGTTGCTCACGATCCTGTCTCTATGATGGAGGCTGCAGCGCATTTTCAGAAAACGGGAAAGCGTTTGCGGCGAACCATAAACACAAGAGACATCCTCTTCATAGTCTCCGGCGCATTCAATGGCTTAGACGAGATCATTTCGAAACGTCTTTCCCGCAAGGGTTTGGGATTCGGTGCCTCATTGAAGGAGAAGGAAAGTAAAACAGCCCTGCTCAAAGAAGTGAAAGCAGAGGACCTTATTGAATACGGTTTTGAATCGGAGTTTGTCGGACGTCTTCCCGTTATTGCGGTTCTCGAAGAGTTAGAAGAAGATGATTTGTTCAAGATTCTCAAGAATCGCTATTCGTCCGTTGTCACCGCGAAGAAACAGGATTTCAAATCCTATGGGATAGATGTGCGTTTCGACGATAATGCCCTGCGGGCGGTGGCCAGGATGGCTTACCAGGAAAAAACCGGGGCAAGGGCCCTCATCAGCGTAATGGAAAAGATCCTCGTCGGATTTGAAAGGATCCTGCCGTCCACAGACGTGCGGCGCTTTGTGGTCACCGAGGAATTGGTGCTGAATCCTAGAGGGTTCCTCGCCGACATCCTTGAAGATGAATGCCACCCCGCGCGTTGCGAGTTGTACGACCAGGTGGACTGCGTGGAGCAAGCCGAGTTGATCAAGAGTCTCGAGGCAAGGTCGGGGGAACTGGAAAAGCGCTTCGGGAAGGCGCTCCATGGTTGGGAGCTGCAAACCGTGGTGGAGGCGGCGTCGAAACAGGGCGTTCAACCGGAAACAGCCTACGGAAAATTCATCACTGTGGAACAGCAAATCCACAAATTTGAACAAGAATTCGCCATTCTCTATAATTTGAAAATAAGGTTTTCAGAAGAGGCTTTGCGAGATCTGATAGCCCTCGTGCTGAACGGTTCGGAAGAACCCTTGATTATCTGCAGAAAGATCTTTCAGAACTACCACCACGGCCTCAAGCTGGTGATGGAACGAACCGGCAGCTATGAATTCACCATCCCCAAGGAGGCCATTGAAAACCCGGAGAAGTACCTCAATGAGATGATCCAACAAACCTATCGCCCCTCGAATCCTGAGCAGAAGGCGTAGTATTATAACAATGAGCGATGGAAACCGCTCGTTCAAGAGACAGCAGTCTCGGTCCCCGATCGATGTGAGATGAGATTGCGCGAGAGCGCTTTAGGTTCTGCGCAATGGGAAAAACGTCTTTTGTGGAGCATGGCCAGCGAGGTGACGCCGAGGTGGGATAGATTTTCCGTAAACCATTATCGGCGTGATTCGAGACGTGCGGAGAAAAGAAAAAAAAAAATTATAAGCAATTATGGGAGATCTGCAAACGAATCACGCATTGGGCGCAGGGTGTGAGGGCGTGTCATCCTCACGAAAGGAACAATCCACATTGAGTTCGCTGGATTCCCCTGTTCGTGGGTATGACGAACTGACGTATGGCCACTTCATGATTTCTTTTTAGAGAGGTTATAGAGGGGCATGCGTAGGGGAAGCCCGGCATGCCCTTCCATGTCTCAATATTCTTCAACGAGACTTTTGTTAGCCTTAGACCCAATAGACCCCCCCCTTTGGGATGGATTCATGACCGGCATGGAAGGGGAAAAGATCTCTTTGAGAGCAGACCAAAGTCCACCGCCGCTTTGCTGTTGGGGCGCTCCTTGGACATGCAGGGGAGTAGGCTGGCTTGGCGGCGCTTGGGCGTACGGCATTCCTTGGCTCGTGGGGGCTGAGGCTGCAGGTATTGGATAACCCTGCTGGGCAGATTGCCCCGGCTGGGGTTGTTGAGACGCAGGAGCAGCCTGAGGATACTGCATTGGCTGAGGGGGAGCGGAGTATCCTTGTTGTGGATATCGACCCGCGGACTGAGGAGCTTGACTGGCCACTTGAGCGCCCTGCGGAGACTGACCAGCGCCGGAATCACCGGCGACCCCCATCAGTTCGTAATATTTCTGCTGAGCCGCGCGCAATTGCTCGTATGCTTCGCTCACCGCCTTCTTGTGGTATTCCTCTTGCAACGCGCGTTGCCTTTGCTCTTGCTCGCGAAGCTTCTGTTGGGCTGCGAGGTACATTTGCTGTGTTTGTTGGAGTTCCTGGGCTGCGGCTGCTTGCTGTGCTGCGAGTTCTGCAGCGCGCTGACGCGCCACGGCTCGCTCATACGCCTTCCTCTGGGCCTCCTGAATCAAAGGATCAGAAGAGTACGGGGACTGACTTGCGGCCGCGTCCTGCGGTTGCTGGCCATAAGCTTGCTGCTGAGCCCCCTGCCCATAATAATTCTGTTGCTGCTGATATCCCTGCCCATAGGGCTGCTGCTGCCAGTATCCATAACCCGGCTGCTGGTACGTCTGCTGCTGATATCCTTGGGGATACTGATACTGCTGATATGCCTGTTGATCATATTGTGGTGGCGCCGTTGCGGCAGCCTGCTGACCAGCTGTTGCGGTGCGCTTTTTTGAACTGGATGACTGTTTTTTGCTCGTGGTTGCTTGTCCTTGGGGCGCAGACGCGGCGGACTGATAGCCTTGATATCCGCCCTGCTGATAACCCTGGTATACTTGTTGTTGAGGGGCCGCGCCGTAGTACGAGCTGTACTGATCGGGAGACGAATACATGCCGTACTGCCCGCCTTGATCGGTTTGGCCATAACTCTGGCTCGAAGGAGACGCGGGATAATAACTTGTTATCGGCACCGAGTTGGGATAGTCGCTCGTCACGGCCTCATATCCGCCTTGTCGTTGGAGATTGTCCAAATAGTTGTACCAATCAGGGTAGTAAATCGGAGGCGAGCTCCCATCCAAACTGCCAGAAGGCGCCTGTATAAGACTGGATGTATTGTAACTATTTGAATAGTCTTGTCCGTCAGTCCATTGAGCCCACACGCTGTCTCCGAGGGCGAGCACGACGAGGGCTACCCCGATCAACCAAAGCCTATGCCGATCCATCACGAGTCTCCTTTCGGCCGAAGCGTCCCAGCAGGAGGCTACCAGCGTTCGAAGTCTTTTTCCGTTCCAGGCATCGCCTGGCAGATCCACGCCGAACGACTGATTATATTAACACACCGCATATTATACTTTTTTTTGTAAGAAAATCAAGCGAGAAAAAAGTTCCAAAGCAGCCAATCAAAAGCTATTTCAAGATAATAGCCAGAACTAGAATAAAAGATATGCAGTAATAAATCTATTTTACTACTTTTAGTAAATTTCTTATGGTTGCCGGCGTGTCTTTGCTATATTTCTCCGCTAACCTCTCATTAAATATCTTGTTTTTTACTCTCACGGAGTTGATCATAAAATACACAATCACGGCCCGTTCCCACTCCCTGGTGGGAGTGAAGTCAGACACCTTCTTGAGATATTTTTCTTGCAATGCGGCCAATGAGGCTTCGTCAAAGTCTAATAGCCTGTCAGCCAAGTTGACTAAAACTTCTTCTCTTCCCACGACTCCTCCGACGCAAATTTTCGTTCGACAATGGTAAAAGCCGACCTCCTTAGACACATAACGCCGTTGAAGATGCTCGTAAGCCCGCATCAAATGCGGCGAGATTCTGAACTCTAATCCTTTCACGGGATTCTTTTTCCAAATGGGATCGTATTTCCTCAGGAGACAAAGGGAAGCCTGGCAATGTAGAGCAGTAGCCTAGGATGACCACATTCTCTAACCGGACAGACCCAAGGGAGCGGGCAATGCCGGAAGCGTCGATCCGTTTGAAACCCGGCTCTGCGCGCATGACCGAATTTTCTACTACCAACCCGTTGGGCTTGAGGTAATGGATGTTGTTTCCGGTTTCGCCTTGGTCGAGGGATATAAGGAAATCCGCGTTCCCGAAAGGAATGAGCGGCGAAAAGAAGGCGCCTATCCTCAAGTGGCTATTGATCGATCCACCCCTGACAGCCATCCCGTGAGTCTCAGACGAGATGACATCTCGGCCTAATTCGGTGAGAATTTGCCCGAGCTGCCGTGTCAAGAACACAATGCCTTGACCGCCCCTTCCGCAGAGTATCAGTTCAGTCATGCGCAGCTACCTTTTTTATGGCGTGAGATGGACACATCTGGAAGCAAAATCCGCAACTGTTGCAAAGGTCCCAGTTTATCGAAATCTTCTTTTCCGGTTTGACGAAGGAAATGGCCGGACATTCCAGGTCTCGAACACACGTCATGCATCGATCGCACTCATCCCCGACGACAAATTTGTCTGCTGACGGAGCGAGTCCGACATATTGGACGCAGGGGCGTCTCGCGATGATCACTGAGACGCCCTTTCGTGTCTCATACGTGTACTCTTTGGCATCCGCCAGGAGCGACTGGAAGGCCTCATAATCATAGGGGTCTCCCACTTCGCAGAATTCCACGCCGCAGCCTCGCACGACCTGCTCGATGTCCACGGCAATACCCGGGGTTCCATCGGCGAGCTCTTCGTGAGCGGGGGTTGGTTGGCCGCCTGTCATGGCCGTTGTTCCGTTGTCCATGATGACCAGCACAAAGGGGGCCTTCGTATGAACAGCGTTGATGAGCGCGGGGATGCCGGCGTGGAAGAAGGTCGAATCTCCAATCGTCGCAACGACGGTAGAATTTTCCCTTTCCAGGGGGGAATGGACAAAGCCTCCCGCCATGCCTACAGATGCCCCCATGCACAAACAGGTGTCCACCGCGCCCATGTTTATACCCAGGGTATAACAGCCGATGTCTCCGGTGTATACGGCCTTTTGGAATACCTTTTTAATCAGAAAGAACGCGGAGCGATGCGGGCAGCCCGGGCACAGCGAAGGCCGCCGCGCCTTTATCTCGGGCGCGGTCTTTTCCCCGTGGTCTCCTCCCAAGGCCTTCGCGACGAGACGGTGAACGACCTCAGGCGTCAGTTCGCCCTGGTTCGGCACATCTCCTGTGAGCCGGCCAATCACCTTGCGCCGATCCTTGAGATGAAGCTCCAATACAGGGTAGGTTTCCTCGATAACCAATGTCTTTACATGCGTATCAACAATGTTCTGAAGGGCGTCCGCGTCAGCGGGAAAAGGCATGGCCACCCTATACACGTCAACAGGATAGGCAGCCGGATCGGTTCTGACCAGATCTCTCACGTGAGAGGAAACCGACCCGGAGGTGATGATTGCGAGATTAGCGTGGCCGTCTCCTGACGTGTGTTGGGGCTGAGCCAATGGCTCAGTCAGCCGCATCCTGGAAAGCTTTTGATTGAGCTCTTCATGCAGCGTGAGCCGAAATTTTGGTATTGCAGCCCAGCGCTGCCAATTTTTCTTGAATTGTCCCATGTCTGTCACTGGCTGGGGTTGACCAAGATGCACGTTCTGGCGAGCGTGGCATACCCGAAGACAGGGCCTTAAAATGACAGGGACTTCGTATCGCTCGGAGAGATCAAAAGCCAGCATGGCCATTTCTTTTGCCTCTTGTGGGTTGCAAGGATCGAGAACCGGGAGCTTTGCAAACCATGCAAAAAAACGGCTATCTTGCTCAGTCTGGCTCGAATGAGGGCCAGGGTCGTCTGCCACCACCACAACCAGACCGCCTCTTACCCCTAAATAGGCTGCGCTCAAAACGGAATCACTGGCCACGTTCAGCCCCACCATCTTCATGGCTGCCATACTGCGCGACCCGGCTAGAGAAGCTCCGTAAGCAGTCTCGAAAGCCACCTTTTCATTTATTGACCATTCAAGATAAATGGGATGACAGAGATTTTTTTTCCATTTTACCAGGGACTCCAGCACTTCCGAGGAGGGTGTTCCGGGATATGCCGCTGCCACTGAGCAGCCCGCCTCGATAACACCCCTCGCAATGGCCTCATTCCCCAACAAGAACATTGATGGTAAGGATTTTTGCGGTGTCATGACTCTCTCTTACAGAAGGTAGTTGGTCTTGTCAATCATCACAGGCCCTCATACCTCATAGCAGAATTCCCTTGAATTATCCACATTGACAATACGGACAGGCCCAATTACAATCGATCTTGCTGAGCTGCATGCAAGTGCGAACCAAACGACTGAGGGAGGGAGAGGAAGATGAAACGTTTTTTGAAGGTGCTCATTCCGTTTGTGGCCCTTGGTGTGTTCATGTTTCCAGAGGTCGCTTCAAGCCAAAGAATTATTTACGTCGTGTGCTGGAAATATGTGCCAGAAAAGAACTGCAACAAGTGCTCCGATTACTTTTCAGTGCAAAACGAGGACGAGGCCATTCGAAAATGCAAGAAAAGGGGGTTTGCGGAGCCAAACTACTTTCCTAGTGTGGCTCGTATTCGAGCATGGGTCCTTTCCCATTGCACATGCGGAGATGATGATTCTGATTGATCATGGAGTGTTTTCATTGAACTGAAGTATCGCCTACGTTATCTTGGCGTTCTTGAAGATCGGACGAAAAGGGATTTGTCGCTGACAGCTCCCTTTTTGTACGTTATTGCTACCGTGTTACAACATCGTGGAAGCCAGAAAAGTGATCGTTGGTGGCCTTATTACAGCCGGTGGCAGAGGAGAGAGAATGGGAAGCCCCGTCCCAAAACAATTCCTGGAGGTTGAAGGCGTTCCCATTCTTGCCAGGACTCTCAGGGTATTCGTACATCATCCACTCATACACAAGATCGTCATAGCCATACCGCCTGATCACGCTGATTTTTTTGCGGAACATATCTTACCGGCATGTCAAACTGATAAGGACATACGAGTTGCTGCAGGGGGAGATACGCGGCAGGAATCCGTTTACAACGGGCTGGAGAGCTTAAGGGACACGGATGTAGTGGTGATTCACGACGGGGTTAGGCCGTTTGTCACTGCTGAAACCATCACGCAGACCATTCATGCAGCCCACCTTTCTGGGGCCGCAATTGCTGCTGTACCTGTCCGAGAAACGGTCAAAAGAAAAATCGGGGAGTGTGTGCAAACTGTGAGCCGAGAGAGCTTGTGGTTTGCCCATACCCCTCAGTCCTTTCAGACCAGTCTGATACTAAAAGCCCACGAGGAAGCGCTGGCGATGGCTTTTCAGTCCACGGATGACGCCTCTTTGGTGGAGAGAACAGGCCGTCCGGTAATCATCGTGGAAGACTCCTACGAGAATATAAAGATCACGACCCCCGTTGACCTCGCTCTCGCATCGGTATTAGCAAGAAAACGCACTGCGTGAGCGGTTACAGATTTCAAAAAAACTGTACGGAGGTTCCATGAATGCGAGACTGGCGCTGCGAGGCTGGGGAGCTGTTCTGACTTACGATGTCCCCCTGCGCGATCGATCTCAGAAGAAACCGTGGCGAGGAGGCGGTGATTATTTCCAATGGCCGGGATCCTCCACGCAACGCTCGAGGCATAGTTTGGTTGAGTCATCAGTGATTTTGATGGGATACTTTCCTGTGAAACAGGCCGTGCAAAAACTCTCGGGAGGATGAGGCATGGCCTTGAACATCCCTTCAAGACTAAGGTATGCAAGTGAGTCTGCGCCGATATATTCCCGGATTTGCTCGACAGTGTGATTGCACGCAATGAGCTCGCCTTTGCTGGAAAAATCGATTCCGTAAAAGCAGGGGTAGCGGATAGGCGGACAACTGATACGCATGTGGATTTCCTTGGCTCCTGCTTCCCGCAGGGCGCGTGTACGGAGTCTGCTCGTCGTACCTCTCACAATGGAATCATCCACTACAACGACCCTCTTGCCCTCTAAAATCTCTCTGACCGGGTTTAATTTCAGCCGCACCCCTAGATTGCGGACCGATGGCGACGGTTGAATGAAGGTTCTCCCCACATAGTGATTACGTATGACTCCGTACTCGAAAGGAAGGCCGCTGCCCTGAGCAAACCCGAGGGCCGCATAGTTGCCGGAGGCTGGCATAGGCACGACCAAATCCGCGCCCATAACGTTGCTTTCTAAGGCTGCCTGCAGGCCAAGCTGTTTTCGCACCTTGTACACGCCATGTCCAAAGATCGTAGAGTCAGGTCTTGAAAAGTAAATATATTCAAAGATGCACATTGCGGTGTGTGATTTTCTGAGCCCCTTGATCGATTCAATGCCATTGTGGTCTGCAAGGACGATTTCTCCTGGTTCCACGTCCCGAATATATTCAGCTTCAATGATGTCCAGCGCGCATGTCTCGGACGCGAAGATGATGGCATCCCCTTTTCTTCCAATGCAGAGAGGCCGGAAGCCAAAAGGGTCTCTGGCTGCCAACACACGTTTCGGTGTGAGAAAGACAAGAGACCAGGCGCCTCTTAGTTCCTCGAAAACCTTTGCGATTCTGTCTTCCAAGTTACCCTTTTTATGGAGAATGAGGTGTGCGATCAATTCAGAGTCGGTGGAGGTTTGAAATATTGCTCCCCGTGATTCCAGTTTTCGGCGCAATCCTGCGATATTGACTATGTTGCCATTGTGGGCCAGCGCAAAGCTCCTGTCGATCTGTTCCACCAGAAAAGGTTGCGCATTCCGAAGCATTGAGCTCCCTGTGGTCGAATAGCGTACATGGCCAATGCCCATGCAGCCAACGAGTTTGTCGAGCGATCCGTCCTTGAACACGTCCGCTATAAGCCCCATGCCCTTATGAGAGGTGACCTTCGTCCCATTTGCGACGACGATGCCGGCCGACTCTTGACCCCGATGTTGTAAGGCGTACAATCCTAAATAAATCAGACGAGCCGTATCCTCGGCGCCGTAAATCCCGAAAATACCGCACGATTCCCTCTTCGAGGGGGATGCATGCATCTTTGACGCTCCTGATCAAAATGTGAGGAGAGCTGACGATCTCTTTGTTAGACTATGCCGACGCTGACCCGGCGTCAAGGCAACACAATCGCCTTTGTTTGCAACAAGTACGAAAGAAAATGCCTGACTGTCTTTCATTCTCCCTGGATCGACATGGCGTCACGCATGCTGTCGCATTTAATTACAGTCTCTCGTCAAATACATCGGGACTGCTGGGTTCCGCCGGCAATGACCCCTTAATGACCTTTTCGTCATTGTAGGGAGCCGAAGGCGAACACGCAATCTCAGCTCATAACAATCGGGGAGTGCGGCTGCGGTTTAATTCCCTGTTTGCTGCAAGGATTGCCATCCTGACAACCCGCGTGATGTTTTTCGAACCGCTGTACTGCGCATTCGGTGGGGCAATTCCCTCTGTCGTTTGCAGCGACGTTCTAAGCAAAACTCCATGCACTCATGACGACACAGTCCTTGAGGCTCTCAAAGAAAAAGGCCCCATTGGGGGCCATCGTCTCGCTGCGACATTGATGATCTCTCGAAGGTTCCGCGTACGCCGCATTGCTACGGGTTGGGGGTCCAACCGCTTCTGGGGTCTTGCCCCTGGGGTATAGGAACAGGCTTTGGCATGGCAATTGAAGAGCGTCCTGTTTCCGGCTGAGCTTGCGTCGACTGTTGCTCAGACCTCGGGGCTCGCGAGGAAGCAGCTCGGGGACGTGGTCGTTGAGCGTACGTCTGCTCGCCCTCCGCCGTTCCAGACGGTGGATAGTATTGCACAACGGTCCCCTCTGGCGTCGTGGTGGTGATTCTCACGGCTCCCGGAGGCAAAGGATCCCCAAATTTTCCCCCTGTCTCCTGTGGTGGGGCCGACGTTGCCGCCCGCTGTCGAGCGCTGCGTTGAGTTTGGGGCTGACCAGCGCTCGCCTGAGATGGTCTTTGCATTCTCGCAGGCCCTTGAGGGGGAGTCTGTACAGGAGGAGGCCCATATTGGGGCGAGGGCGTGGTCGGCTGCCCCGGGACTTGAGGATAATACTGCGGCGGCGAAGTCTGAGGTTGCTGCCCGTATCCGTAGGCCTGCTGCGGATATTGTTGGTCGTAGCCTTGTGGGTACGCTGGCTGCATGGGTTGCAGTACTTGCTGGTTTGGATCGACGCGAACGTTGCCGCCATAGTAGCGGGGGTCGTCGAACTGCTGCCCAGCCGGAGGTGCCCCCCATATGCCGAGTCCGCTCGGTCCGAATACCGAATCCAGAAGAGATTGACCTAATGCCGTCCCGGACATGCTCAGGACAAGCACCATAAGGACGATTCCTACTTTCGACATGCGTCCCTCCTTTCGGCTCATTCACGGCCGAATGAAGATCGTGTGGACAGCGTCACAGGAATGGTGAACCTATAATATTTTATGATAGTCAACTCGAAGAGTCAATACAGTCCTTCAATTTCACTTTTCAACTTCCGGAAGCACTCCAAGTTGGTAGGGGGGATGTTCGTCATTTCTTGGGCTTGATGCCAAACCTCAAATAGCGGAATCTCTTTTGGTCTTCCTCCGACACTCTTGATCCAATGCGTATCATCATGACATTTTCCGGTCTTAGCGCAATATTTGGCTCATTGGTGTACACTTCTCGAAACCCATACTGTCTATACAAATCCATCATGAGTCGCCGGTATTGTGCTGCGGTCAAGCCTTTTCCTTCAAGGTCCCAATGCCAGGACAAACCTACCATGTATGTTATTTTATCTTCAAAAAAATCGTCGTCCATGGTGGCATCCATAATAAGCCTTGCTAGGTGCATGCCTCGAAAATTACGGCTGACTTCAACAGCCGCCATTTCATACATGAGGTCGCCAAGAACACTCCATCTGTCTGTTTCATCAGGATACCAACATAGTCCGTATCCCACTATGAGATTGGGCTCGAGCACCGCAAGGGTGACTCGGCCACCTCTTCTTCGCGCCGCTTTTTCAAACGAATTGACGTTCTTGATGATAGACGAATAGTGGGCAAAATGCCCCAGACCACATTCCATCTGCAACGTGTTGAAAGAGCCGGGAGGATATTGGGCGCGCACAGTGATGCGGCCATGCGGCGAATCCGCAGTCAAAATTTTCGAAGGAACCTCAATGACCTGTGAGGCATCCTCAGACAGCGGGTTCAAAAATCACTCCAGTCTTGGTGAAGATTCTTCACCATTATAATGAGGTCTCGATACGTTCCATGCCTGTCCTTTACGTAATCTTTCAAAACCGCTTCTTCGTGGAAATCAAGCTTGTGAGCTGCTGCTATTGCGGGTTCTTCCACGCCGGCGACGAATTCTGCAATCATCTTCTGGACGCCTAAATCGATGCTTAATTTTACGCTGTCCAGAATCATCCAGCTCCCAAGCCGCATCGCTCGGAATGCAGGATGAACCGTCGTTCGAAGGTGTACAACGTGCCGAATTGAGGGTGATGTGAAGCGGTAGAGGGTCAAGTTCGCGATAATAGTGTTGTCATCGTCCTTTACCGCAATGATGGGGAGCATTTGATCATAGTCCAGTCTCGTCAACCATTTCTTTAGAAAAATAGGGTCAGTTAGTTTTTCTCTCAAGAACCACTGTTCATCTAGAGGAATTTCCGAGAAGAAGGACATCAAACCTTCCTCATCCCCGGGCACAACCGGCCTTAACCTCACCAGAGTGCCATCCTTTGTGACGATTGTTTTTGGATAATCTTTCAGCATGCGAGGCTCCTCACATTCGGTTCCTAAAAAAGACTCTTGTCACAGGGAGACAACGTTTCGTCTCAAAGACATTTGTCAACGCTATAATCTTGCTCTCAAGGGAAAACGCGAAATGGCCGTACATCGCATGGTCATTCTCATGAAAATGGAAATCCGGAAAACTCACTATGGATCTCCACTTTCATAGGGACGACATCGCGGCGACACGCGCCGATTCCGTGATTAATTTCAGAAAGTTCGACAGGCTCGCGCCGGCCGGTCTCGTAGCTTTACGCTGAGTCTGTCGGGGCTCGAGACATTTTGGGCCGTTTGCTTTGATTTTACGCCAAGGTGCCATTCATGGTGTCCAAAGTCAACATGAAAACTCCTCCGTATAACTTCGTAAAACCCGCAGGAGTATTGTATGAGACCTGATGATGCATTACTTTCATGCACATGAATAGAAGTACACCGAGACGACAAAGAGGTGGGCAATGAAGATTTTCGAATACGAGATCACGACGCACGCTGCAGAAGAATTTCGCCAAATAGTCTATTTCTGCACTGCGAGTGGCGACTGTACGTTGCAGGACGTACACGGACACGAGATAGCAATTCTTGCTGAAATGTTGAATCAACGTGGAGGCGAGGGCTGGGAGCTTGTTCAAATGTTCTTCGGAAAGGACGGTCTGATGGTTTTTTGGAAGCGTGGGATGGAGACCTCTGACCCTGCTTCAGGCGATTGACGAACGTGACCGGGCGAAAGGAGCGCACGCATCATGACAACAACTATCCACATCAACGGCATGTCCTGCAATCACTGTGTTCAGGCTTTTTCCAAGGCCCTGCAAGATCTGCCAGGTGTAGAAAAGATCGAGGTACACTTGAACGCCGGTACAGCCATACTTGAACATACGGAACCTCTGGACATGGATGCGGTCCAAGACAGGGTAGAAAAGGCTGGCTACGAGCTTGCTTGAGCAAAGTTATTTCGTCAAGCGCATGAGTTGCGCCGCGTGTGTGGGTCGGATTGAACGAGGAATAAGTGTCCTCCCGGGTGTTGAAAAAGCGTCCGTGAATTTGGCGACCCAGACGATGGTCGTTGTTTTCAATCCGGAGATCATAAATTCAGAGCAGATTGTTCAAAAACTGCAAGACATTGGTTACGAAGGCGCTCCCATAGGACCCGTTGCACAGTCTGAGGCCGGGACCGCCATGGTGGGCGTGGGAGGAATGAGCTGCGCGGCTTGCGTCCGACGTGTTGAAAATGCCCTCCGTCACGTTCCCCATGTAACCGATGTGGCAGTCAATTTGGCCACATCCCAGGCGCGGCTCATGTACGACGGTCAGCTCGATCTGGCGGCCGTCGCTAAAGCTCTTGACGAAGCAGGATATCAATATCTTGGGCTAGCGACTCACTTGACCCATGAGCAAACAGACCGCATGGCAGAAGAGGAGATTCGGGACCTTAAAACGAAACTGTATGTGGGGATTGTCCTTAGCATCGCAATCCACGTCGGGTCTCTGCATGAAGGATGGCCCCATCTTCTAGATGTTCCTGACCCGCTTCGCCTTACGCTCCTGTTTCTTTTATCTACCCCTGTAGTTTTTTGGGTAGGCGATCGCTTTATAAAGGGAGCATGGAAGGCGCTCACGCATAAAACAGCAGACATGAACACGCTGGTCGCTCTTGGGGGCCTGTCGGCATACCTTTTTTCTGCTCTGTCGGTGTGCTTTCCTTCGGTCTTCTCAGCGTCTTATCCACCCGTCGTGTATTTCGATGCCGCGTCTATGATAATCACCCTGATTTTACTTGGGCGATTCCTAGAGGCTCGGGCTAAAGGTCGAACTACGCTTGCCATAAAGAAGTTGATCGGCCTGAAGCCTCACACAGCAAGAATCCTCCGCGACGGGGTTGAACTGGAAATACAAGCAAACGCTTTGCTAAGAGGAGACCATGTGGTAGTGAGGCCGGGTGAAAAAATCCCTGCCGACGGCGTGGTATTAGAGGGAAGATCCACTGTGAACGAATCCATGCTTACTGGGGAAAGCATGCCTGTCCTCAAAGCGCCGGGAAACGAGGTTTTTGCAGGAACCATAAACAATGAGGGTTTTTTTACATTCCGAGCGACGAAGGTGGGATCCGAAACAGTTCTCGCGCAGATTATTCGGCTCGTCGAGGAAGCTCAGGGGTCGAAGGCCCCTATCCAACAAGTCGCGGACAGACTAGCCGCCATTTTTGTACCAATTGTACTCGTTATTGCAGCTACAACTTTTATAATTTGGTATTACTTGGCGCCCCATGCCGGATTTAACCAAGCCTTGTTGAACTGTGTTGCGGTACTCGTCATCGCATGCCCCTGCGCCATGGGACTCGCCACGCCTACCGCGGTGATGGTGGGTACCGGAGTAGGGGCGGAGCATGGCATCCTTATCAAAGGCGGCGAGAGTTTGGAAAGGGCGCACAACCTGGATATCATGCTGTTCGATAAAACGGGAACCCTCACCAAGGGGACGCCACAGGTTCGAGATGTCATCGTGCAGCCAGGTACCGATTCGACGAGGCTCATGGACTACGCGTATTCTTTGGAATCGCATTCAGAGCACCCCATAGGGAAAGCAATCGTGGAGAAAGTTCGAGAGGACGGCGCAAAATTGCTCGACATCCATGAATGGACGTACGAACCTGGGTTGGGTATTACGGGGATGCTCGAAGGACGCAAGCTCTGCATGGGAAGCCTACACTTCATGGAGGCTCAACAGATCGATCTCGGCGAACTCCTCGTAAAAGCAGATGATTTGTCCCAAGACGGCAGCACGTTGATCGTGGTCGCAGAAGACAAGCGGGCGTTGGGCCTTTTCGTGGTGGCGGATTCTCCGCGTGAATCGGCCGCCCCAGCGGTCTCTCGTCTCAAGGAGATGGGGTTGACAGTGGGCATGATCACCGGAGACAACCGCGCTGCCGCCAATGCGATCGCTTCGTCGCTCGGTATCGATATCGTGAAGCCTCAGGTGCTGCCGGGAGAGAAAGCATTGATTATCAAAGAGTTGCAAGAAAAGGGACATAGGGTGGGCATGGTTGGCGATGGAATTAACGATGCTCCCGCATTGACTACCGCAGATATAGGCATCGCCATGGGGGTTGGCGCGGATGTCGCCGTCGAAGCATCTGATGTCACGTTGATCCACGACGACCTACGGTTGGTCGCTGAGGCAGTCAGTCTTTCCCGTATGACAATGCGTGTGGTCAAACAAAACCTTTTCTGGGCTTTTTTTTACAATTCATTGGGGATACCTATCGCGGCCGGACTGCTATATCCCTGGTGGGGTATCCTGTTGAATCCTGTACATGCTGCTGCTGCAATGGCGTTGAGCTCAGTATCCGTGGTGTCAAATTCTCTGCGTCTGAGGTGGTCAGCCCGCCGCATAGTCCGTTGACGAGAACTCATGGGCATTCGAGATAATCACCATATTATCGACATGGATAACCTCGTCGTTTCGCCTGTATCCGAGTATCCAATCTATCTCGGCCGTCTGACGGCCCTTGATCTTTTGCAGCTCATCCGAAGAGTAGTTGATTAAGCCGACGGCAATCCGGCGTCCTCCTTCGTCTGTGACGATCACTGACGAACCGTGTTCAAACTCCCCGGATATGCCTGTGACGCCGCTGGGCAAGAGACTCCTCGCGCCTGTCATGATGGCCTTTACTGCTCCTGAATCGATTTGAATCTCGCCTTCGGGTACCAAGTTGTAGCGAATCCAGTGTTTGCGCGACGAAATTTTTTCTTTGGCCGGCAGAAAGAGGGTCCCGCATTCGCGGCCTTGAAGCACCTTGTTGACGATCCCTGGCTCTTTGCCTTTTGCGATGATCATTGGGATGCCAGAAATTCTGACTTTTTCCGCTGCGTCGAGCTTGGAGAGCATGCCGCCTCTGCCAAATTTTCCAGGCTGTGCGCCTGCGCAGCTTCTTATCTGCTCGGTAATTTCCTCGACTTGGGGTATGAGGCAGGCGTTTTCGTTCATGCGGGGATCGCAATCAAGAAGCCCTTCTATATCGGACAAAGTCAGGAGCAGATCCGCGTCTGCCATGGTAGCGACAAGGGCTGAAAGATTGTCGTTGTCACCCAGCTTGATCTCGTCCACCACCACCGTGTCGTTTTCATTGATGATTGGTATGACTCCCCACGACAAGAGTGTCGTCAAGGTATTACGCGCATTGAGGTACCGTCGCCGATCGCTAAAATCGTCCTTGGTCAACAACATTTGCCCCACTCGAATGTCGTACGTTCCAAACGCAGCCTCATAAGCGGCCATAAGCCTGCTCTGACCAACGGAGGCCGCTGCCTGTTTCTGAGGGATCGATCTCGCCCCTTCTTTCAGCTTCAAACGGCGAACCCCCGCGGCAATAGCCCCGGAAGACACAAGTATGAATTCCCGTCCCGACTTCTTGTGAGATGACACATCTTCAGCAATGCTGCGGATCACACGGTGGTCAAGCCCTTGATCCGTAGTAACGACGCTTGACCCCAACTTAATGACTACGCGCTTCGCTGGCCGCAGCATGTCACGTCTTATGTTCGTCGCGATCATTCTCTTGGTGTTTTCGTCTCTGTAATGTGAGGGCTATTTCAGCGATGAGCTCATCCAGACCTTGGCTGGATAGCGCGGAAATCTCGTGGACGAGGAATCCCCGTGTCTCAAACGCGCGTCTCGCCAGCCGGGCTGCCTCCTTGTTCCTAGATACATCTATCTTGGTGAGAATCACAATAAGAGGTTTTTGGACTAGCTCTTCGTTGAATGATTTCAGCTCGTTCATGATAATGGAAAATCTCGTCTCAATATCCGGCGACAACTCCGGGTCCGGATCGATCAAGTGAAGCAGCATGCGAGTTCGCTCCACGTGTCTGAGAAATTCGTGGCCCAGGCCGGCGCCTTTGTGTGCGTGTTCTATGAGCCCCGGGATGTCCGCGACGATGAACTGCTGGCCGTCGGGCAGCTTAACCGCGCCAAGGATCGGCCGCCTCGTCGTAAAAGGATATGCCCCTATCTCAGGGGCGGCGTTCGTGACTGTAGCGAGCAGAGTGGATTTCCCGCTGTTGGGCAGGCCTACAAGACCTACGTCGGCTATGAGTTTAAGCTCGAGGATCAATGTTTTTTGCTCTCCTGGTTCCCCTTCTTCAAACTGGCGCGGCGCGCGGTTTCTTGGGGTTGCGAACCGCGCGTTCCCTCGGCCTCCTCTTCCTCCTTTAGCCACGAGCACTCGAGCTCCTGCCTTGTCGAGGTCTGCTATGAGTTCTCCGTTGAATGCATCTCGCGCCACTGTACCAACCGGGACGCGGATGAACACATCAGGGGCCGACTTTCCTTGTCTATTTTTCCCCATCCCATGCTGTCCGTGGCCGGCTCGATAGAGCTGCTGATACTGGCAGTCGAGAAGCGTGTTAAGGCCGGGATCCGCAACAAGGTACACATCTCCGCCTTTGCCTCCATCTCCTCCATCGGGCCCCCCCTTTGGCACATACGGTTCACGGCGGAAGCTGAGACAGCCTCGGCCTCCCTTCCCTGAGATGACGCGAATTGTTGTCTTGTCTACGAATTTCACGTGAGCTCTCGAAAGGTGTGGAAAACACGGATGGATGGCGCAATCTCTTCGCACACCAAAGAGGATCGTTGCGCCTTCGACATGAGTCGAAAACGGGAGAAGCATTGTAGGCTGAGAGGAGGCCCCGCTGGAGAGCGCCGGGGCCTTCCTATTATTATGACTATTCGTCGCTGGTGGGCGCCATGGGAACGATACTCACACGTCTGTGGCATCGGTCTTTCCTGTCATATTTTACGATGCCATCCACCGTGGCGAACAAGGTGTAGTCTCGCCCCACTCCCACGTTGTTCCCTGGATGAATCACAGTCCCCTTCTGCCGAACCAAGATGTTGCCTGCCTTGACGAACTGACCCGCAAAACGCTTCACACCCAATCTCTGTCCTGGGCTGTCTCGACCATTTCTCGAACTTCCGCCAGCTTTCTTGTGAGCCATGAGACACCTCCACGATCAGGATACAGAGTTGGAGTCAGCTTCCGGCCGAGACTCCACGTCAACAGGAACCGCGTCGCCAGTCCGAATTATATCATCGATCCTCAACAGCGAGTACCACTGTCTATGGCCTTGCTTCTTGTGGTAGCCCTTTCGCCTTTTTTTCTTAAAAACGATGATCTTCCTGTCTTTGTCGGTACGCAGGATTGTTGCCTGCACCGACACGTTTGGCACCAAGGGGTTCCCCACAAGGAGTCCTGACTCCTCAGAGACGGCTAGGACGTCCCTGAGCTGAATCTGAGCGCCTTCGTCGCCTTGGAGTCGTTCGACCTTGACGTGTTCGCCAGGCTGAACCTTATATTGTTTTCCACCGGTTTGAACAATGGCGTACATACTGTCCTCCTCAAACGTAACATATAATTAGACCATTACTGAGATTGCCTGTCAAGGCGCTTTTGTCCTCGTACCCAAAAAAGCCACGAAAGTTGTCACCCCGGTTGAGGGTGCAGGTTCATTGGGCAAACGTGAAAAATGTGCTAATGCATGGCGCACGGTATGTATCACGAAGCCGCAGATAACAGAATTTCACCACCTCGACAATGAGAATATCTCAACGAAAAGAATGCGATACCTCCATGACTGATCGATCAACGCACTCGGAACAGAAATTGTTCTCTTTCGGAACGAACTGGCAAAAATTTCTTAAAGCCTATGATGCTGTGCGCCTTGACCACGCGGCGCGCTCATTGTCTGATTTCTTGGGCGAACGGAAACTCACTGGCAAGAGCTTTTTGGATATCGGCTGCGGGAGCGGTCTATTTTCCTATGCGGCTTATTCCTTAGGAGCGGCCCCTGTGGTGAGTTTCGATATCGATCCCTATAGCGTTGCATGTTGCAGGCAATTGCGCGCCCTGGCTCAAGAGCCCCCTTTTTGGATCGTTCAGCAGGGGTCTATCCTTGATAAACGATTTCTGAAGGACCTCGGAGAATACGACATCGTCTATTCGTGGGGTGTATTACACCACACTGGAAACATGTGGGAGGCGATGGAAAACGCGATGAGCCTCGTCGCGCCGGGAGGTTATTTCTATATAGCCATATACAACAAAATAGTTGGTAGAGACGGGGGCGTTTCGTGGAGACATCATTTTTGGCTCACCACCAAAAAAATATATAACCGCCATCCGTTGATCGGCCGGTATCTTTTCGAACCCGTCGCCTTGTCCGCTTACGTGGCCATGCTGCTCCTCATGGGAAAAAATCCTTACACGTACATAAGAGAGTATAAATCTCACCGAGGGATGAGCTGGCGCACCGACGCGACGGACTGGCTCGGGGGCTATCCCTACGAATTTGCCACAGTGGATGAAGTTTTCTCCTTTGTGCGATCATCCCACCGTTCCTTTCAGTTAGTAAATATCAAGACCACGTGCGGACGCGGTCTCAATTGGTACTTGTTCAAGAGAACAGCCTTCGAGCCCCAGAGCCTTGCGTTCAGGCTGGGTGAAGCCAAAATTTCTTGACAACAAGCGCACTGTCCCTTACAAGATAAACGATGGAAACTTGCCTTTCCCTCCCGTCCCACAAGGCCAACGGGCGCGAAGCAAGAAACAGGATCTAGGACGAAGACGCTCGTGCTGGCATTCCTTTTTGTTCAACTATTCCGCTCCCAACGAGGACACGGATGACACCCCTTGAAGGCTCGAACCGCGAGAGGCCTACAGGGACCATGCCAAAGGAGTTTAGAAGTGGCAGCGATTAACATTTATGTAGGGAACTTATCCTTTGATACCAACGAGGAGCAGCTCAAGGAATTGTTCGAAAGCTACGGTCAGGTCGAGTCAGCTACGATCATCTCAGACAAATTTACGGGACGCCCTAGGGGTTTTGGCTTCGTGAAAATGCCTGAAAGAGAAGAGGGGTTGAAGGCGATCGAAGAATTGAACGCGCGAGACTTCATGGGTCGCAGCATCAAAGTAAACGAAGCCCGGCCTCGAACAGAGAGGACGGATCGA
>CAYRVH010000027.1:18621-23353 GCA_964427855.1 uncultured Syntrophaceae bacterium | reverse complement strand
CAAGGCGGTGGTGGACGAGGTTCCCGCTGGCGCCAATAGTTTTTTAGAGCCGACTACTTGGGGGCAGCCATATCCCGAAACAGTGGAAAAGCTCTTTAATCCCGGGGGTATGGCTGCTTGGAATGCCGCAACACCCAGGCGTTGACGTGAGTTTTGTGCTCGCGTATCAGAGAAATATCAACTCTTTTGCCGCCAGCTTGCACAACTCGAATGTTTTACTGGACGTAAGGTCGCTGCATAATCAGTATGATGATCCTCCAGCCCGTTGTGATGCGCCAAAACTTTATCGACCTGCCTGTCGCGGCGCTGTTCTTGTGATTGCGAACACGATCTGGTGGTTGCCTCTTTGGGTTCCCCACCTCCGCGTGCATAACAGTGACAACTCACGCATCGAATTCGTCGGGACCCGAGAACCTCCCCCATGTATGTTACACTTCTTCTTGAAATTTTGCTTCGGAAAGAGGTCCGCGCATCAAGGCGTGAGCACCTTTGAAAAGAGCGGTGACCGCCAAGAGGGAGCAACTTTTGTCATTTCGAGGAAGCGAGGCTCAAACGAGAGTGAGAGGCATCGAGAATGAGAAATCTTGGCCTATGGGTCAAGATTTCTCGCTTCGCTCGAAATAACATAGGGTAAGGCGCTCGAAATGAAAACCAAATGATCGAACCCGAGATTAATTCTGGCAACCTCAATCACATAGCGCGGCGCGTGATGTCACCGTTTTCAAGTCGTAAATCAAACAAGCGCGAGCACCTCTTGAAAATATGTTTTGACAACCACGATGGCTGTCCGGACACACGATTGGGCGCGCCTCGAGGCAAGTGTAGAACGTCTGCTCGCGTCACTTCCTGAAAAACCAAAAAAACACATTTGCGAGCACAGTCAGTACAACGCTGAGCACGATGCAAGTTACGACAGGTATGTTCAGCGAAAACCCAGGCCTCTGGATGTGTAAGTCTCCGGGCATGTTTCCCAGCGGCAGTCCGAGTTTTCCCGCCAACCACACGACAAATCCCGTCACGGCAATGCCGACGCCAACCATCACCATTAACTTACCTATAGAAGGGAGATCCATGTAACCTCCTGAGTGGTGGATTATTTGTTCGACTCCATTGCAACTTTCTTGAATCTTTTTTCATGGCAGCGCATCTGTGTAAGCAGAAGGCAATAATAATGAATGACGGAGGATTCTTACAATGGCGATCAGAGAAGAATTCCTTGGACATATAAGAGAAGGTCTTGACGAGCGAATCGCAGGTCAAGATGCCAGGCCAGGCGTAGAAATATGGCCCGAAGAAGATGATTTCGGCCGCTGGGTGGCCGCTCACAGAGACCCCGTAAGGACGATAATTTGCGGCACGCCCGAATATCGAGATGCGCCTTTCTGCGGGAGAGGCATTCACTAACAGACAATGAGTACAGCACAAACAGGCCGTCGGATTCAGCTCCATACACCGCAAAAAGATGTGAGCCGAAACTGACGGCCTTTACTGTAAAGGATCCCGCACGCAATGATGGAGCGACGTGAGCCCAAGGCGCAGCGGAAAATTCCAGTCAAGGATATAAAAATCGCTCTTTTTCAATTGCATTCTCCCTGAACGCGTCATTAATCCTCATTTGATGTATCAAGACCCTTGCACAGGGCCAGCGCATTGTCTCCAAGGACGTCGATGTTGTAGCCCCCTTCTAGTACCGCGAAGCATTTGCCGGCGCATTTTGCCAGGGAATGCGACCTGACGCTCTCTCCTATAGTGAAATAATCCTCTGTGGTAAGTGTTCCCCCCCAATCTTGTCTGTGTCTGTCAAAGCCTGCGCTTACGGCGATAATATCATACTCGTGGCTCCCCAAGGCCAGATCGACATTTGCGAGAAAGCTCCCCCGTTCTGAGTCTTGAATATTTACGACGGCCACGTCTCGTCTGCCGGAGAAGAAATTCGCAGTCCCATCCCCATAATGCAAATCGATATCCAAAATAAGGGCGGTCGTGATTTGCTTTTTCCGAATGAGTCTCTCTATGGCTATGGCCATGTTGTTGAAGAAGCAAAATCCCCAGTTGCTCGAAGGACTCGCGTGGTGGCCCGGTGGTCTCACGGCGGCAAAACAAGGGATTCCGGTCATGGCGATTTCCGACGCCTTGATAGCCCCTCCAGCCGCCATTAACGCAGTCATATATACGGATGGAATGTCCTGAACCGATAAAAGCAGGGATGAGGTGTGTACTCGCAAAATATCCTCTTCCGCTGCCAGGGCCGGCTCGACCACATCAAAATGCCGCCTCAAAACAGACATTATCGAGGCAACCCTCTCTGGGGTCTCGCACGATGCCGTCGGATAATCGGTGAGATATTGTTCATGGAAAACCACTTGAAGACGGCGCGAAGTCATGTATCCCCCTTTCTTTGTGAAACGCGGCGCGCGTGCACGACCTTCGTTCTTGCCTCCGCATTTGAAAGGTCCGTGCCGCCCATGGTCCTGTGAGACTTCTTTTTTGTCCCACGTGAGCGTGACAGCGCCTAAGGTGGGCGAAGGACGTGTCCTGCCGCTTTTATCTTGACTGATTGAAACAATTTCCTCAAGATCACGCGCGCCTCAATGGCGCACAAAGATCCTTTCCGGACAAACGAGCTTGGTGTGGTGTTGTAAACCGACTGCGCATGGAAGGCCTTTATGGAAGAAAAACATAAGGAGGTAGCGTAGTGCCGTACGTTCAACTTCGTAGGGAACATGCCGTTTACGTGTTGACGATGACCAACGCCGAGGCGCCCAACACCCTGACGTCAGATGTGTTACGTGCATTTCACGAATGTCTTGACGAAGTGGAGGGAGCGAAGGAGAACTGCTCGCTGGTCATCACCAGCGGCCATCCAAAGGTCTGGAATACGGGCATCAATCTGGATTGGCTCCTTCAGCAGCCGACAGAGATGTATTCGGTTTTCAAAGCAGAGCTTGACAAATTTTATCTCAGACTCGCCTTACTGGACGCGCCCACAATCGGGTGCCTCACTGGACACACCTATGCGGGCGGCGCAATACTCGCGGCAGCCTTGGATTTTCGGTTCATGAGAAGAGACAAAGGGTGGATTTGTTTTCCCGAAGTCGATATTCGCATACCGTTCACTCCTCTCATGCACGCGGTAATATCCCTGCTGCCAAATCCTCAGACGCTGCGTGATATGGCGCTGACTGGCGTAAGGTTCGGAGGCGAAGAAGCCGCCAGGAGAGGTATTGTGGACGGAGTTTTTTCAGAAGATGAGCTCTTCTCGAAAGTCATGGAGCATGCCGCCATGTTGGCGCAAAAAGACAGAGCAACCTATGCTTCTATTAAACGAGGCCTGAGGCGAGAGCTCATTCAGTTTACCCAGCAGCACGCCACCGGGGGAGGTGGACACGCACGTGATCTATAGTTTTTCTGAAAGCTTGTCAGGAGACGGCCTCGTTTCGCTGGCAATGACGCGATGATCGCGTTCCCGTCGTTGCGAGGAGCCGACAGCGACGAAGCACTGGGCTCAGATAGATCGAGCGGAGAGGCGTGCTTGACTTCGCGTTTATCTTCGAGGCGCGTCGCCGCTGCCCTATTCGTTGAGGCCAAGGATTTTAAAGATTTTTTTTGCGATATCGGTGTTGTCGTAGGTTCCTAAGAACTCTCTCTCCCCGGGCCCCACTGCATACGTGATCACCGGAGCGGCCGTGTGTACAAAAGAGGTCCATCCCGCTTTGGCGTGAGTCGAAATGATTTCGCTCAGGGCGTATCCAAACCACGAACCGACGTAGCGATCCAAGGTTCCGTGGAGAACCAAGGGGGTTGCGCCCTGCAGATTCTTTGCCTCCTCTTGGCTGATCAACAACTGTTTTTCGCGATCGTGGAGTTCAAAGCCTTTCGCCTTCAAGAGCGCGTCCAACGCGTCATGGTCTTGGGCGTATTTTTTGTTCAAAAGTTCTATGCTCGACTTTATTGGCCTCAGGCTCGCAATATCCAGCGCATATTCAACGCCGCGTCCCAATCCTAAGCCCCCTGTTTCATGATCCGCTGTCACGATGATGAGCACATCAGGGTGGCTTTTCTGGAAATCAAGGGCTGCTTTGACAGCCTTGTCAAAAGCGATGACATCGTGAATGGCAGCAGCAATATCGTGTGCGTGACACGCATGGTCTATGCGTCCGCCTTCCACCATGACAAAAAAACCTTGAGGATTCCTACTTACGACTGCAAGAGCGACACGAGTCATCTCAGCGAGAGAGGGTTGGTCGCTGCATGCGGTGTCGTTGAGGCGGTCAATTTCGTAGCACATGTGGGAATGTGAAAAAAGCCCGAGAACCTTTTGCGTATGCGCCAAATCTAAGGCGTGTAATTCTGAAGCGTTAGATACAAACGTGTAGCCCCTCTGGGCCGCTTGGGCAACGATGTCTGTTTGATCTGTCCTTTTACTCTTCTTGGATACCGTGGGAGGCGTGAAATATTGAAGGCCTCCTGCCATACCTGCGTCCGGGGCCAAATCCAAGAATTGGTTTGCAATAAGTTGTTCGTCGTTGCGTGAGGTTGCATGGCCGTAGATTCCCGCAGGCGTTGCATGGGTTAGTCGAGTTGTGCTGACCACGCCGATGGAGAGACCTTTTGCTCTTGCGGCCTTGGGAATGGTGTAAGCAAATTTGTCATCCGGCAGTACATTGAGTCTGCCGTTGTTGGTCTTCTTCCCGGACATCAGCGCGGTAATGGCCGCAGCGGAATCGGTGAC
>CAYRVH010000027.1:0-18589 GCA_964427855.1 uncultured Syntrophaceae bacterium | reverse complement strand
CTCGTATTGGGATCGCGTCAAAGGCGAGAGGCTCTCTATTAATCGCCTGGGAATATATTTCCGCAGCTCTCACTATGTTCAATCCCATGCCGTCCCCAATGAACAATATCACCCCTCGTGCGTGGGGAACGGAATCGGCAAAGGACAAAGTCCGTGCTGAACTCAGAAGCACAAACAGCAACCAGAAACATACCGCTAACCTAAAAAATTTCATGGCGTTTCATTTCCTCGCCTTGGTAGGTTTGAGCTCACAGATTTGCGAGAACAGCGTTGTGTTCGTCTCGAGAATCAAAGGCGCGATAAATTTACTTGTGTTACCTGCTGTTCGCACGGCAACCGCGTCCGAGTCGCTCGCAGTCAGCAGGGACATAACGTCAGGAAACACTGGTATCGGCCTTTGCTCGACGTCTCCCAATGCCTGCGGCAAAAACCATCCGGCTCGTTTTTTGCGGCGTCTCAGCAGAGCCAAAATCCGAGCATTCCGAAACGAGTATCGGCAAGAACTATTAGAAAATTATGAGCCGTATGCAACAAAAAATTTTTTCTTTGGTCATTGAAGCATTCCAAGGTGCCTCGAAAATAGACGAGGCAAGCCTGGGGCACAATCTTCTCGACGTCGAGTGTTATGTGTTTGATTTCGTGCATCGTTCGTGATTATATACCTCAGCGTCGCGGGATTACCTGCGCGCGCTGTTGTCAGCTCCTGGATAGAATCCACTGTCGATACGCATAGGGGCCTGAGGTGGTTTGCTTTGTCCTGGCGCTGTATGCAGGCAGCCGGCGTCAAGGAACTATGTCGTGACCAAGGAGGTACGTGATGGCAAGGTGTGTAGCACTCTTTTTCTGCATGATCGCTCTGGTCTGGCCGACCTTCGGGGCTGAGCCGATTGTGATAGGGGCGTACATGCCCATGACCGGTAGCGTTGCAGGATTTGGCCAAATGTGTTGGAGCGGCATCGAAATAGCAAAAAAAATGGAGCCCTCCGTGCTGGGGCGACCCGTCGAGGTGAGGCTTGTCGATACCAAATCTGAGAAGGCCGATTCAGCAAACGCTGTTTCTCGACTCATCGAAAAGGAAAAGGTTGTTGCAATTCTTGGCGAGACCATCTCCGGCAACACCATTGCCGGTTCCGATTACGCCGAACGACGAAAAATCCCCATGGTCAGTCCCACCGCAACGAATCCTATCGTGACTCAAGGGAAGAAGTATGTCTTTCGCGTTTGCTTCATTGACACCGACCAGGGGCTGGTAGGAGCAAGACTGGCTTTGGATCGTTTAAACGCCAAGACTGCGGCGCTTTTGTACGACATCTCCCAAGATTACAGCGTGGGACTTGCGAGCTTCTTCAAAAAAGAATTTGTAAACCACGGCGGCAAGATAGCGTCGGAGATCAAGTTCAAGACTGGAGATCGAGATTTCACCCCTCAGCTCAGCCAAATTATGTCCCTCAAGCCTGATATCATTTACGCGCCTATTTATTATACCGAACTCGCCCTCATCGCCAAGCAAGCAAAAGAAATGGGCTTGAATTGCCCCATTGTCGCGGGCGATGGCGCACAAGCCCCTGAACTCATCGAACTGGGAGGGCAGGCCGTAGAAGACATATATTTTACCGCACATTTTCATGAAGACATGGTTGCGACGGAGCGCGGCAAGAATTTTTTAAAGCGGTTCAAAGAAGAAAAGGGGAAATCGCTCGACTCCTTTACCGCAATGGGAGCTGACGCGTATTTTGTTCTGTTAAACGCGATCGAGAGAGCTGGATCGACAGAGCCAGCCAAAATAAGGGACGCTCTGGCCCAGACCAAAGACTTTGATGGCGTCTCCGGGAAAATTTCCCTTCGTGAAGATGGCAATGCGATTAAAGACATCGTCATCAATAAAGTGAAAGACGGCAAATTCGTTTACGTAACGACGATCAGGCCTTAAATTCGCTGCCGTGATCGCAGCGTCCAAGTGCGGTTCGAGACAGGCTGGTTTTGCGCAAACGATCGCAACGTACTTTATGGGTATTGCGACCATGCAAGACAGGCGTTGGTGAAAACCAAGATAAGCGCATGTGAAGCGGTAAGGAGCAGCTCGAGTCTTGAATGAATGCCTGAATTGACGATGAAACGGGAATAGCGAGTGGACGTTCATCATGCGCTGCAACAAATTGTATTCGGTCTGACACTCGGCTGCTTTTATGCCCTTTTGGCCATTGGTTATACCATGGTTTACGGGGTGCTCAGACTGATAAACTTTGCGCACGGCGACCTCCTGATGGTATCTGCCTACATCGCCTTTTTTGCCATCGTGATGTTTCATCTCCCTTGGTATGTGTCATTTGCCATTGCGGTTGCGTTGACGGGACTCCTGGGATTTTTGATAGACCGGGGGGCGTACAGGCCGATAAGGCGAAGCCCCAGGATTAGCGCGTTGATCACGGCGATCGGCGTCTCATTTCTGTTGGAGAATCTCGGGATTGTTCTTATCGGAGGCCGTCCCAAGTCCTTTCCTTCTCCAAAGATGTTCACCGGTACATTTTCCATCGCCGATATTCACATTCCGTGGCTTTCCGTGTGGATTTTTGTTGTCACCCTTGCGTTGCTTTTTGTGGTAGCGCTCATTGTCTATCGTTCCCGGGTAGGCATCGCCATGAGGGCTATTTCGAGAGACATGGAGACTGTCCTTTTAATGGGCGTGGATGTGAATAGCGTGATTTCGTTCACCTTTGTGTTGGGATCAGTTTTGGCCGCGTTTGGGGGCATCATGTGGTGCCTCAAATATCCGGCTCTGGAGCCTTTCATGGGCGTAATACCTGGCTTAAAGGCTTTTGTCGCCGCCGTGTTGGGAGGGATCGGAAACGTCATGGGCGCGGCACTGGGCGGCATGATCTTGGGATTGGCGGAAGTTCTCATCGTTGCGATACAACCCGACTGGTCGGGATACAGGGACGCCATCGCATTCTGTATCCTCATTGCTCTTCTACTGACTCGACCAACGGGCATCATGGGCGAACCGCTTTCGGACTGACTGGAAACGTATGGGACACCAGACCAATGGGGATATGGCGGCGTCGAGTAAACATTCAAAGGCAGTCTTGGGATTAGCGCACAGGGACCGCTTGCTCACTGTGGGCAGCGCAGGACTGCTCATCCTCTTTCTGTGGTGGGCTGAGAATCACACGAGCGATTACACCATAAGAATACTGAACCAGATTGCTATTTTCATCATCCTGGCGGTCAGCTATAACCTCATCAATGGCATCACAGGTCAGTTTTCCCTTGAGCCGAACGCCTTTCTCGCCATAGGGGCTTACACGAGCGCAATTCTGACCCTTTCTCCCGAAGAAAAAGCCAGATCCTTTATCATCGAGCCTATGTTGTGGCCATTGTCGCAAATCCATGTTTCGTTCCCTGTTTCGCTTGTGGCCGCAGGCTTTGTCACCGCGTTCTTTGCGCTGTTGATGGCTATTCCTGTGTTCAGGGTGCGCGGGGATTATTTGGCGATCGTGACGCTCGGATTTGGGGAAGTCATTCATGTGGTTGCCAATAATCTCGTCAAAGTTACTAACGGGCCCCTTGGGCTCAAAGGCCTCCCTGCGTACACGAACCTGTGGTGGAGTTGGGGCATCTGCATCGTGGCGATTTTTTGCATTGTGAGGCTTGTGAATTCCTCTTACGGCAGGGCAATGAAAGCCGTGAGGGAAGACGAGACCGCGGCGAATGCCATGGGAATCAATGCCTTCAGAATAAAGACACTTGCCTTTACGTTGAGTGGTTTTTTTGAAGGGGTCGCAGGCGGACTATTGGCCCATTTGATCACGACGATCTCTCCATCTCTGTTTACCTTCATGTTCACGTTCAACCTCTTGATCATCATAGTTATAGGCGGCTTGGGCAGCACAACCGGTTCCATCTTGGCCGCTATTCTCATTACTGCGGGAGGAGAGTTACTCAGATTTGTCGAGGAGCCCATGACGATCTTCGGATTTTACTATGAAGGAATTCCTGGGATGCGCATGGTCATTTTTTCTATGCTTCTTATAGGAGTAATGATTGTCGCGCCAAGGGGCATCATGGGCAGAAACGAATTTACCTGGCAGAAGTGTTTCGATGTCGTGAAAAGGATACGCGTCGAGCGACAACGATCATGAATCAACCACTACTGTCAGTATCAGGTCTAAGCGTGACGTTTGGGGGATTGTTGGCCCTCAACGATCTGGATATCGTCATAGAGCAAGGCCAAATCGTGGGTCTTATTGGACCAAACGGTGCTGGGAAGACGACAGCATTCAATGCAATTACCGGCCGCATCAAGCCCACTGCAGGGACTGTCCTGTTCAAAGGCGTCGATATTACAGGCTGGCAGCCTTCTCGTATTGCGAGGTTTGGCATTACTCGAACATTCCAGAGCATAAAACTCTACGATGATTTGACTGTCCTTGAAAACGTGATGGTCGCGGCCCATGCAACGATACGATACTCTTTTCTGGAGGCTATGGCTGGGGTAGGGAGATATGCGCGGGATGAAAAAAGAATACGAAAACAGGCTCACGAACTGCTGGACATCGTCGGCCTGGGGGACTACGCCATAGAAAAGGCCGGTACTTTGCCGTACGGTAGTCAAAGAAGATTGGAAGTGGCTCGAGCTTTAGCCCTGGGGCCTTCCCTGCTGCTGCTGGATGAACCTGTAGCGGGTATGAATCCCATGGAAACAATGGATTTTGTGCAGGTAATCCACCGTCTCAACAAAGAGATGGAATTGTCCATAGGACTGATTGACCACGACATGAAGTTCGTGATGAACGTGTGCCACAAGATTCGGGTTATAGACCACGGTATTCCCATCGCCTGGGGAACTCCCCAAGAAATATCTGTTAATGAAAAAGTGATAGCGGCATACCTCGGTCAAGGATGAGGGCGTTGAAGCGCCCCGACGCCCAGACGGCTGCGTAATGAATATGGAGCTGTGTTAATGTGCGACGTGCTGATTTCTTGTCAGAAAAGCAGACCCTTCTGGACAATTTCACGTGGAAGCGCATACGAGGTGTGCGAATGCTCGTCGTAGAGAGCCTCCACGTTAAATATCGCGGTATCCATGCCCTCAAAGGCATCTCGTTTCACGTCCAACCCCACAAAATCGTAGCGCTTTTGGGCGCCAATGGGGCGGGAAAAAGCACAACAGTGCGCGCAGTTTCCGGAGTGGTTCCTATGACGTCCGGGGTTATTCGTTTTGAAGGAACATGCTTGAATGGCAAGCCTGCCCATGCAATCCAACGGATGGGTCTTGTACAAGTGCCTGAGGGCAGAAAGATTTTTGCCAATCTGACCGTGTACGAAAATTTGGTGATGGGCGCCTACCACGTGAGAGACACACAGGACGTGATGCGGCGGATGGAAGAGATATTCAAGGTCTTCCCCGTGCTCAGAGCGAAGAGAGAGGCAAAAGGAGGCACGCTGTCCGGAGGTCAGCAACAAATGCTGGCCATTGGTCGGGCCCTTATGTCGCAGCCGAGGTTGTTGATGATGGATGAGCCATCTCTGGGGTTGGCGCCAATGGTGGTGGCCGAAGTCTTTCGAGTTATCAAAGATATTCGGGACCAGGGGATCACGGTATTGCTTATTGAGCAAAATGCCGACGCTGCACTGAAAATAGCGGATGATGCTCTCGTCTTGGAATCCGGGAACATCGTACTCCAAGGATCTGGACAGGAACTTCTGCATCATCCCCTTATAAAACAGGCATATTTAGGGCATGCTGGGGCTGATGTATAACAAAATTTGTCGTCTTCGCTGAAAATATACTTGATATTTAAGAACAAGCTTGACTCTGTACTCGGCTAGTGGTAGGGAAAGGCCGGCCTCAACCTCGGGGGAGGGAGGGGCCTTTTATCCGGCAAACCGGAGGGCGGGGATGTCTTCGACATCCTCCCCGCCGGTTTCATTTTTTGGACTGGGAACTTTACTTGAGGTCTAAACTGTATTATAGAATATACTTTTATGTCCTATGGGACTGAGAATGAGACGAAAGAAGCGGCGGCAATGACAAGAAAAAAGGCTTCAACAAGCGCCACGAAATCCTCACGACGCATGTTCCAGGAATACTGCGAAGCCTTTGTCGTTGCCGTAATCCTGGCGATACTGATTAGAGCTGTCTTTGTTCAAGCATTTAAGATCCCTTCCGGCTCTATGGAAAATACTCTTCTCATTGGCGACCATATCTTAGTGAATAAACTCGTGTATGGGATTCGCATCCCCTTCACAGATGTGAGATGGCCTCACTTCTCAGAACCAACGAGGGGAGACGTAATCGTATTTGTCTATCCGGAAGACCGCACGAAAGATTTTATCAAACGGGTGGTGGGAGTTGGTGGAGATACGGTAGAGATAAGAAATAAAAAAGTCTTCGTAGATGGCAAGGAAGAGCAGGCGCCGTACGCGCGTCATACCACCAATGTAGTATTGCCTGGCGATATAAGTCCTCGGGATAACATGGGACCTATCAAGGTCCCAAAAGGCTATCTTTTTGTGATGGGGGATAATCGGGACCAGAGTCACGACAGCCGATGGTGGGGATTCGTCCCTCTTGAAGACGTGAAGGGGAAGGCTTTTTTGATTTATTACTCCGCCGACGATTTTCCTTCTTTCAGGTGGGACAGGATTCTCAAACTCATTCATTGAGATACGTCCGAAGACTGAACGTTGCTGCGAAGGTGATCGAGAAATGCCTGACAAAGAGGTGTGAGCTGACGATTTTTTCGCAGGGTCAGGTGCATCGGACGAAAAAACTTTATGCCTTGAATCTCAACATGAACAAGGTGGCCGAGGCGAAAATCCTCTTGAACAGCTTGTTTTGACAAAATAGAGATGCCTATCCCGGCCCTAACCCCTTGTCGCACCGCCTCGGTGCTTCCCATCTCGGCTACAACGGACAATCTTTCCAGCTCAAGACCATGCTCTTCCATAATATTCCTGAGCACCATTCGAGTCCCTGAGCCTTTCTCTCTCAGTATGAACGGCTGTCCGATGAGTTCGGACAAGGCTATCTCTTTCCTCGCCGCCCATACATGGTCTCTGTGGACAGCCAGCACCAGCTCGTCTGAAAATATCTCCTCGGAAGTAAGGCGTCTATCGTTCCATTTGAAACCCACTATCCCTGCCTCGAGTGTGCCATCCAGAACGCCTTCCACAATGTCCCCCGTGTCTCCGATTCTCAAGGTGAGCCTTATCGCGGGATGCGCTGATTTGAAGGAACCGATGAAACGGGGAAGGATGTATGTGCCAGGTATGGTGCTGGCGCCGAGTACGAGCTTCCCCTCCAGCCTGCCCTTGAATTGACTGAGGGCCTGCAGCGATTCCTGCAGCGCTTGAATAATATGGACTGCATAGCGATAAAAGACGTGGCCCGCAGGGGTCGGGAGAACTTCCCGGCCGAGCCGATCGATCAGGGGTTCTCCCAAGCTTTTTTCCAGGAGGCGTATGTGCTCGCTCACCGTAGGTTGCGACAATGAAAGAGCCTCAGCGGCTTTGGTAAAACTTCGCAGCTCGAAGACTTTGCAAAACACCTCCAAACGACGAGTATCCATTTTAGTTCCTCCCGGGCGTCAGCGGCCGCACAGCACCCCCGCCAAAAAGAAGCTGTCGTACTCTGATACATTATGATAGTCTTTGATGCAATCTCGGGCGCGCGTCAGACAAGGCAATGCCGACGGTCGTTTCATGAGGAAACTGTAAGATGACTCAGGCTTCTTCACCCAGGATAGTCCTCATCCACCCACCTGCTGTGAGCAAGCGATACCTGCGCACAAAATTTATGCCTTATGGCATGGCGGTGATCTATGCTTTTCTCAAGGAGCACCACATACCGGTGGCGCAATTTGATTTTTTGATGGAATATTTGTTCGATTCTCCCGACGATATCAATTTTCATAGCTCCGACCATAGCTTCAGCCAGGATGATTTCTTTGGATACTTGGGCGGAGTAAAACATCACAAAGGGCTCGACGCGTTCACCAAGAAATACGGGCAACGGCTGCCTGCAGGCGCCTGCTTGTATGGGTTCTCGATTGTGGCGTACCACCAATTTTGGGCGAGCCTCCTGCTGGCTCATTACATCAAGAAAAGCAATCCCCACGCGGTAATAGTTTTTGGGGGGCCTTACATCACCATTCGACCGGCAGCCTCGCTTCTCGCCTTTGGACAGGCGGATTATTGGATTAAAGGGAGCGGAGAACTGCCGCTTTTGTACCTCTATCGATTGATCCAGGGGGAAGCTGATATCTCCTTAGAGGAAATACCAGGGCTTCTTTGCCGAAAATTAGACGCCACCCATCACACGTCGCCAAGCAGGTTCCCAGCGGAAGAAGAGAGACCGCCTGACTTCGAAGGGCTCCCGCTGGATCACTACCAATATGACCATCCGGTCACCGGCAAACGGACGTTCTTTATCCCTTACAGGCTCTCAAAGGGTTGTCCTTCTCGATGCACCTTTTGTACTGGTCGTCTCGTTGACTCTTACGATTGCAAATCACCGGCTAAGGTCGTTGCTGAGCTTGCCCATTTGTCCGCCACGTACCGCTCACCAAATTTCCAGTTCGCCGACGCATCAATAAACGGAAACCCAAGGCAGCTTTCACAAGTTTGCGCGAGGATTAAAGATTCATTGCCCCACATTAGATGGTATGCCTATGCGAGGGTCACGGGCTTTGACAAGAAGCTGCTGCTTCAAGTCAAAGAAGCGGGGTGCTTTAGTCTTTTTTGGGGTATAGAATCGGCTTCGCAAGCTACTATCGATCTGTTGGGGAAAGGGTTCCGTGTTGAAAAGATTCGTGAATTGCTCGACTACTCCATATCAATCGGTCTCACAAATTTCATCCATGTCATGTACAACACCCCCCACGAGTCAGTCACAGACATCGAAGCCCTCGAGGCCTTGATCAGTCGGTACATATCTTGTCCGAGGGTTGTTTTCCTTCCGCAGAGGTTCATCTTAGAGCCTCAATCGCTGTTCTTTGAGAGACCGGAGAAGTATGGTTTAAGCGATCTGACGCCAATGAACACAAGCCACTTCGAAAGGGAAGAGTATGTGTATAGCGAAATCGGTGGAAATAATGCAGACGCCATAAGGGCCAGAAACCACGAACATCAAACGATATTGGCCCCTAGCCTCGAGTTAATCAGACTCATGGAATGGAAACGCAACGCCAAAGGATTCTTGCCGCGAATTGCGCCGCGCAAGCTCATGATCCATCTTGTTCGGCGCAGCCATAAGGGCCGCGTCGCCCCCATATTTGTTGGAAATATTCTTCGCCGGTTTAGAGACAGTCCAAAGCGATTATTGAGCGAACAGTTGTAGGACTGGAAAACTCTGAGAAAACGTGAAGCAGCCGCTGCTGTTTTACATCATTGAAACCATTCTCTCACACCGTGAAAGCTTTTTCGATGAACAGGCGTCGGCCCAAACGTTGAGAGCGCCTGCCGGTGATTCTTTGTGGGATACCCCTTGTTGCAGTCAAATCCGTATTGAGGATAAACCCGATGCAATTGTTGCATGAGATCATCTCGAGCAACTTTTGCCACAATGCTCGCGGCTGCTATTGACATGCTCAATCTGTCGCCGCTGATGATAGGCCGCTGAGGAAGAGACAGATCTAGCGAAACAGGCCCGTCTATAAGCACATAATCGGGCGAGGGCGCCAGTCCCTGAATCGCAAGGGACATGGCATAACGAGCCGCCTCAAGGATGTTGATTCGATCGATGACCTCCGGCTCCACAATACCGATTGCCGTGGCCGCTCTTTTTCTAATCTCTTCGGATAGTCGATGACGCTTTGCCGAAGAAAGAAGCTTTGAGTCGCGGATTTCGGAGAAGTCCAACCCTTGCTTCGGCAAGATAACCGCCGCAGCAACAACTGGCCCTGCCAATGGACCTCTGCCTGCCTCGTCAACCCCGGCGATTTGCCCGTAGCCCAAGCTTCGGGCCTCTTCCTCAAAATGTAATGTAGGAGACGCATCTTTCGGGCCGCGACTCGCAAGATTTCGCCTCATCCCTTATTCTCTGGCCGATACCCTCGTTCTTTGATGCGGGCGGCTTTTCCACGCAGCTTTCTCAAATAATAAATCTTTGACCGTCTCACCCGACCTTGGTTTACCACCTCGATCTTGTCGATCATGGGCGAATGGAGCGGGAATACCCGCTCGACGCCAATCCCATACGATACCTTTCGCACCGTGAAGCTGGTCCTCGCGCCTTTTCGGTTGATGGCAATCACCACGCCTTCGAATACTTGGATTCTTTCACGAGTTCCTTCCACGATCCGGACGTGGACGCGAACCGAATCTCCCGACCGAAAAGTCGGGATGTCCAAACGCATCTGTTCTTTTTCTATCTGATCAAGCACATTCATGGTTTTTCTCCTGGGTCTCAGCGCAATAGCGTGCTTGGATTTCGTTCAACATCCTCGCCTCGACCTCGTTAAGTATTTTTTTTTCAAGCAGATCGGGTCTGCGCGCAAGGGTGCGCGCAAGAGACTGGCGCAGTCTCCAAGTCCGTATTTTTTCGTGGTGCCCCTCGATGAGCACCCAGGGGACGGACATGCCCTCGAAGACTCTCGGTCTGGTGTATTGGGGGTATTCGAGGAGCCCATCATAGAATGAATCGCCTCCGATGTGGCTATCGGAGCCCAGAACGCCAGGGATGAGCCTCACGACGGCGTCGAGGATGACCATCGCCGCCGTCTCTCCCCCAGACAGAATATAGTCACCTACCGAGACCTCGTCATGCACGTAGCAGCGAACCCTCTCGTCCACTCCCTCGTACCGCCCGCATACAATGATCATGCTGTCCAATTTGCTGAGCTCTTCAGCTTTTGCCTGGTCGAACACCGGCGCCTGAGGGGTGGTGAGAATGACTCGCGGCTGACTTAACGTTTCCTTAAGGCATCGGATGCCCTTGATAATGGGCTCGGGCTTCATGATCATGCCTCGTCCCCCACCGTACGGATAGTCGTCAGTGGTGCGACGCCTATCATCTGTAAAATCCCTGAGATCAACTGCCCTGAACCTCAGGAGATTCTTCTCCAACGCCCTTGCTGTATTGCCAAACTTCACAAAGGAGTCGAATATTCCGGGGAATATTGTCAGCACGCAGACGTCAATCATTCGGCACAAGCCCCTCTAACGGATCAACCACAATGAGGCCCGCGGCTAAATCTACGCTTTTTACTACATCTTCTATCCATGGCAATAACATTTCGCCCTTGGCGCCGTGGACTTCCACAACATCATTGGCGCCTGTTGGGAACACATGATGGACGACTCCCAATTCTTTGCCCTCGGACGTAACTACGCGTAATCCCTCTAATTCAAACCAGTAATACTCATCCTCCTTCTTTTCAGGAAGGTTTTCGGCGTCTGTCTTTACAAAGAGTCCGGACAACGCTTTCGCCGTCTCAGGGTTTTCTACACCGTCAAGGCTGATGAGAACATCTCCCTTGTGTGTACGAACCTGCCGAACCTCATAAACGGAACCACCAATTTCCATACTCGGGGATGATCTGAACACATTCAGGGACTCTGTATATGCACGAACCCTCAACTCTCCCTTGATCCCAAAGGCCTTTATGACCTTGCCAATGATCACACGTCTTCGAGATGACATGTCGTGGACGGTTGCGACCTTGGGTTTCTCCTTTTCTGCCGTAGTAAGGTTAACTATTCCACGATTTCCAGAACCGCTCGTTTTTTTGCTTTTGCTGAGGCCACGCTGAGAATTGTGCGGAGGGCCCTGGCGGTACGTCCCTGCTTCCCTATCACTTTCCCCAGATCGGACTTAGCGACTTTCAACGCGATCACGGAAGTTACCTCGGTCTCCAATTCGGTCACCGCTACCTCATCGGGGTTGTCCACAAGTGCTTTAGCAATATATTCAACAAGTTCCTTCATGATGCTATTCTCTTTCTTCCCAAGATATGCACCGTGGCGCGAAGAAAAGGACTGGGCGCGAGCCTATTCTGAAGGACTATCTTGCTTGAGCGATTGTCGAAACAGTTTTGCCGCGGTGGGAGTCAACTGCGCTCCTTTTTTCGCCCATGACTGAATTTTGGTTGCGTCCAGCTTCAGGCCGGTGATCTTGTCCCTGGGGTCATACGTTCCAATCACTTCGAGAAAACGTCCATCTCTTTTTGCTTCTGAATCTGCAGCGACAATGCGGTAGAATGGTTTTTTCTTCGATCCGAAACGGGCGAGGCGAATTTTTACTGCCATATTTTTGCGTACCTCGGGCTGGTATTAGTCGTTCGAACTATAATCGAGTAATATTAAATGGACTGAACGCCCATGTCAACGGCATTACCTTACGCAGCGCTTATTTTTTCATCTGGCCCACTCTCCTGTCTGATGTACGGCGTCTGCCTTAAAGGCAGCTCTCCGAAACAACAGCCAATTCGACAGCTGCTTGGCGACTCGATTGATAGAAACTAAGGCCGTTGCAAGCCCTTTGGCCCATCGCATGGAATAGAAGGTTCATGAGGCGTCATTGCCAGTGAAGCGGGCAATCGTGGGATGCCTTTTGAGAAAAACGAGAAAAAAGCAAAGGTTGCTGTGGGACTTCCACAGAATTTATTTTAATTTCCGGCCGCTTTTTTGAAAAAACGTTATGGCAGCAGAGTATTTTTCCTACCACAGTGCCCGTTCTGCGGCTTTTGCCTGGCCGTGCTCTTCAGGACTCACGCGGATGTCAGCCAGGGGATCAGGCAAGCCAGATTGGCGGACGAGAGACTGCGTTTCTTTCAGCAATCTCAGCACCGCGTCTTTGCGTTCCTCAGTGTCGAGAAATTTCAACGCCTCTTTGAAGTCTTGCTGAGCCTTTTGATAATCTTTTTGAGCCTTGTAAGCCACTCCTCTGTTCGCGTAGGCAAGTCCTAGACGTGGATCCTTGTCAATCGCCCGGCTAAAGGCTTCTGCCGCGTGTTGGAACCTGAGATTCAAAAGGTAGCTGCGACCCAGTCGGTAGTACATCTCAGCAGTGGCGCGTTCCGGCGCACACTGGACTGCCTTCTCAAAATCCTTGAGCGCCTTCCTATGCTGATTCTGAGCCTCGAGGGCCTTGGCCCGCGCAAACAAACATTGGCTATCGGTTGGCTTTTTAAGCAGCACAATGTCAAAATCCGCAATCGCCTGATCAAACTGCTCCAGGGCTGCATGCGCCTCTCCCCGCAATTCGTGCGCTTGCAAGTTGTTCGGCTCCAGTTCCAAGACGCGATCGAGGTCAAGGAGGGCCTCTTGGTAGCGTTTAAGGGCCGCGAGAACTTGCGCCCTTCGCAAAAGCAGCTCTGAATCCAATTTTCCGAGGTCCCTGAGTTGATCGTAGTCCTGCAACGCCTCATCGTATTTTCCCATATGGTGTCGCGCTTCAGCACGATTCAACTGGGCAAGACGCAAATCCGGTTTGACTCGCAACGCGCGGGTAAAGTCCTTTTCTGCTGCGTCCCAATCTCTAAGCATGGCCTTCACCCTTCCGCGATTAACCAAGGCCTCAGCATTGTCAGGCTCCAGCGCCAAGGCTTTTGTGTAGTCTTGCATTGCGCCCTTTTTGTCTCCCTCTAACACGAGTATGTCGGCTTTCTTCACCAATGCTTGGGCATTTCGCGGATTCAGTTTCAGGACGGCCGACAGATCTTCCAGGGCCTTCTTGTGGTCGCCTTTTTTCAGATAAGCCTCTGCCCTCATAAAATAACCATGGGACATGGATGGCGCGATGTCCAGGAGCTTATTGAGGTCAGCAATGGACTCGTCAACTTTCCCGACCTCCAGGAGTAGTTTTGCTCGAGTCTGCAAGGCGTCTTTGCGCGCAGGTTCACGCGCAAGAACTGCGTTCATATCGGCAATAGCTTTATCAAAGGCATTTTGATGCGCGTATATCACACCTCGTCCATACAAGGCGTCAACGAGGTCAGACTGGATAGTCAACGCTTGCGTAAAGTCCGCGAGCGCTAAATCAACCTTCCCAAGGGCGCGATACGCAACGCCTCTCTGAAAAAAAGCTCGGGCATGGTAAGGATCTTGCTCCAATACCTTATCATAGAGGCGTATCGCCTCCTCAAGATTCCATGTCCAGTGGGCTTCAATGGCTCTATGAAATAGTGATTGTGAATTCTCGCTTGCGTAGGCCAACGGGAGAGAAGCGTACAAAGCCAGACACGCAAACCCCAAGGACTTGCCAAGCCTCTTCATCGCTATGCTCACACTTATTTTTCTGCGGTATTCACGCATCGCGTACCGTTTCTCGCCCGGTTGGGCCTGCCTAAACGAATAAAAAGGCAAAACAGTTTTCTAATGTCGCCTGAGATATTCCTTGACTCTTGCGATATCTACTAGAGCATCTTTTGGCCGAGGCTGCTCCCTAGTTTCTGGAAGGCTCAGGGCCTTTTTCAAGTCGGCGCGAGCATGATCTGTGTCGCCTCTAAATTCATAGGCAAGAGCCCTCTTGAGATAGGCCTCACGAAACAGCCCGTCCTTTTCAATGCTTATGGATAATTCATTGATGGAATCTTGAAACCGCCCCCTTTTGCCAAGGACAACGCCGAGGTAGTAGCGAGGGAGAGGGTCTTCGGGCAAGAGCGAAACAACCCTCTGGAAGAGCCTAATTGCCCCTTCATAATCGCCCTTTTGTTCCTTCAAGGAGCCCAAAAGGAGGAGATATTCTGTGTTATCGGTTTCTAAGGAAAGCGCATCTTCGAGGTCTTTCATCGCTAAATCGGGGTGGCTGTGCTGCAGGTAACACGAGGCCCTGAGACCCAAGACGCTGGGACTTTTTCCCTCGATGTCCATGGCTCGACTAAAGTCCTGGATTGCACGAACGTACTCGCCGTGCTCTTGATACACCCAGCCCCGATTCACCAGGGCGCGAGTGAGATCCGGGTTCAAAGAAAGGGCCTTGGAAAAATCTCTGATGGCCTGCACGTTGTTTCCCTTGTGGTAATACGCCCAGCCTCTATTGTTGAAGGATTCTGCGTGCACGGGATTGATGGTTACCGCTTTGTTGTAATCGTCAATCGCTTTGTCCCATTGCTGTAATTTTGTGTACGCGTTCCCACGTTGAAAGTAGGCGAGGGCGTATTGGGGGTCTAGTTCGATGGCGCGAGATAGATCCTTTACCGCCCCCGCGTAATCCCCGAGCTGCAACTGTGCATTCCCTCTATTGTAATAGGCAATGGTGTATTTCGGATTGAGTCGAATTGCCTGATCAAAATCCGGCTTCGCTCGCTGAAACTCTTTGAGCTGGAGAAGCGCCCAGCCTCTGTTGTTATACGCGTCAGGATCCCGGGGATTTATCTCGATTGCCTTACTAAAATCTTCGATGGCTTTCGAGTGTTCACCCTTTCCATAAAAGGCGTTCCCCCTATTGTAGAAGGCTAAGGCATAAGAAGGATTAATTTCTATGGCTCTCGTGTAATCTGCTATTGCCTTGTCAAATTCGCCGATGCGGTAGTACGCGCTCCCCCGGTTATTGTAGGCTGTTGCCAGCTTGGGATCAAGCTGCAATGCCCTCGTATAGTCACTTATAGCCTGGAGGCTGTCCCCGATTTTTTCGTGACTCAAGCCGCGCCTAAACAGTAAATCCGGTTCCGAGGCGCCCATGCGGACGGCTTTCGTGAAATAATCAATTGCAGTCTTGTGATCTCCCAGTCTCTGAGCATTCTTCCCGCGCTCGATATATTCGTCTGACTGGCGGTCAGCCAACAACCCTGACGGGCTTGCCAGCAAGAAGAGGATGAAAATGCTCATAGAGTGTATGCAAGCCCACATGTGCTGACCTATACGTAAAAAAAGTCTATTTTATTCTATCACGACCAATGAAACACTGTCGAGTGCAACCCTCTTCCGCGTGTGCGAGTGCCTTTCAAATTCTCAGGGGGCGCCGCTGTTTTTTTGGACAATCGGCGGTTCTTTCTGTTGCGTCGCCACTTGGGGACCTTTTTGCACGACTGACTTGCCCGCGGCCCGGCGGTAAATCATCGTATAAGGCGGGGCAGAATATGAAGGATGCGCAAGGTCCATACCCGAGCATTTCCAGATGTACACATAGGCGTCCAAGATCCCGTTCACAGCGGCCCCATATATTCGATTGGCCTCAACATCTGTTAAGATAATATGTTTTTTCATGCGCTCGGGCGGACGGAACATGGAGAAGGGATCCTCTCGCATTTGGGCGGCGTATTCATTGTTTTCTCGCATTATAAGGGTCGCGGTGAATTCCGGCTGCAAGCGCTCCATCAGCTCGCCGAGAGACAAAAAATCCTGGTACCCGTCATAATAGACTCTGAGGTCTATGCTATTTTCCACGATCAAGGCTTCGAATGAAGTACGGAGCCACCTCAGGTATACGAGGTCCGGCGTGTCCGGCAGCTTCAAAAGATATATGGAAAACGCAATCATTCCTAATCGAGACGCAATGTTGGCATGGGAAGAGTCTTGCTTTATTTCCCCTCCGTTGAAGGCCTCGACGACATAAGGGATATCCACTAGTAATCGTGCATAGGCTTCCCTGCGGATCTCTTCCGGATCTTTAAGCTTTCGAGGCCCATTCTCCATATTCCTCAACATGAATGTACTGCCGCGAAAAAAATCGTAGTCGTTCTGGTAAATATAATAGGCCATGGCTCGCGGCAGCAGCTTCACTACATCCTTTACCAGGGTCTGCAAAAACGCCGCGTGGAGATCGTAATTTCGATACGCCGCTTGGGCGTCGGGTGTAGCCAGAGCGAAAAAGACTGCTGTGATCATCAGATAGCGTTTGAGCACACTACGATCCTCCGCACTGCTGGAATCATATCATGATGTAAAACATTAATCAATATATCTAACCAATTGGGATTCAGCTAGTATTGCATGATGCAGACATCTGGCCTTTCCCCGCTTCTTTCTTCCCCGAGGTTGGTTTGGTGGAAGATGGTCAGGGATATCGTCCTTTGAAGTATTGGCAGTTGATGCTATATCGCTCTTGATAACCATGACGGGTACAAAGGAGGTACCATGATCACGCATTCCAGTCCCAGCCATAGTATGACGGTGCGGCTGCGTTTTAATAGGCGACCTGGAGCTCTCGCAACGATTGCGACGACCATTGGACAAAACGACGCGTTGATCGGATCCATACCTATAGTGAAAATTGAAAGAGATAAGGTCACAAGGGACTTCGAGATATACGCAGGGGATGAAGAGCACCAAAAGCGGATCATCAACGCCATCAAAGAGCTTCCAGACGTGGAGTTGATATCCATAACTGATAGAACGTTTCAATATCATGAGGGTGGCAAGATAGAGGTGCTCCCACGGAAGCGTCTCCGAGGGAGAGAAGACTTGTCCATGGCCTATACGCCAGGCGTGGGAAGAGTTGTGACGGCCATCGCTGGAGATCCTGGTCACGCTTACACATACAGTCTCAAAGGCAATGCGGTAGCTATTGTCACCGACGGCACAGCAGTGCTGGGGCTGGGCAATGTGGGGCCGGTCGCAGCCCTGCCGGTGATGGAGGGCAAGGCGATGTTGTTCAAGGAATTCGCGGGGATCAATGCCTTCCCTCTGTGTCTCAGCGTCTCGGAAATCGAGGACATCGTGTCGGTAGTGAAGGCGGTGAGTCCTGTTTTTGCTGCTATCAACCTTGAGGATATCTCAGCTCCCCGCTGCTTCGAGGTGGAACGCAGGTTGTCTGAGGAATTGGACATTCCGGTCTTTCATGACGATCAGCATGGGACATCTATCGCGGTGCTGGCGGCTTTGCGAAATGCCCTCAAACTTGTTGGGAAACGTTTAGGGGACACCCGTATCGTCGTGTGTGGAACGGGTGCTGCAGGAGTAGCATGCATCAGGACCCTCATGGAAGCCGGCGCTCGCGACATACTGTGTTGCGACACGTGCGGCATCCTGTATCCTGGGAGGCCAGAAAACATGAACTCCGTGAAGGATGAGCTGGCTCGTGTGACAAACGCCTCGGGACGGCAGGGCTCATTGAAAGATGCCCTTGTGGATGCGGATGTCTTCATTGGCGTATCGGCCGGCGACCTGCTTACCCCCGAGGATCTGGCGGTGATGGCTCATAATGCCATCGTATTTGCCCTCGCAAATCCCGTTCCCGAAGTGGATCCTTGGGCGGCCTTGGACTATGCGCGCATCGTCGCCACAGGAAGGAGCGATTTCCCTAATCAGATCAACAATGCGTTGGTCTTCCCCGGCGTGTTTCGTGGTGTGCTCGACGCGAGGGCTCGCAGGATCACCCGCGAGATGCGCTTGGCAGCGGCAACTGCCATTGCAAACCTCATTCCTGATCAGGAATTGTCCGACCAACACATTATTCCAGGCATCTTCAACAGAGACGTCACCCGGGCGGTGGCCAACGCAGTTGCCGACGCCGCTGCGTTTAGCGGTGGGCTCTAGGACTCCAAGCATCAGGGCGTATGAGAATCCCACATCGAATCTGCGAAGATCATAAGGTTCATGTGGCGACCGTTGTCCTGTGTACGCCACGCTGCCCCGAGCCTGTGACCCTCGCATAGAGATGGTCTGGAAAAATTGGACAGTGGCATAAGTGGGTAGGCTGCTCTAG
>CAYRVH010000026.1:0-47883 GCA_964427855.1 uncultured Syntrophaceae bacterium | reverse complement strand
GTCGGGTTATGATAAAATTCGCCTCGATAAGCTACCAGAAGGCGCGGAACGTAAGTTGTGGGCTTTTTTCGAGGAAAATCGCGCAGTGGACAGCGCCTATCAGCTCGAGTTATCGTGAACATATTGCTTCGTCGCCTTACACTCCGCGCAAATGACATAAAGTGACAGACGCATCATGCCAGTAATACTCCGAACCCTTATGCTGCTCATGTTATCGAATATTTTTATGACTTTTGCGTGGTACGCGCATCTGAGAAATTTGAACGATCGGAAGTGGTATATCGCTGCGCTGGCGAGCTGGGGGATCGCGCTATTTGAATACCTCCTTCAAGTCCCGGCAAACCGCATAGGCTACACGCAATTGAGCCTTCCGCAGCTCAAAATCATTCAAGAAGTGGTGACTTTGTCGGTATTTGCGCCCTTTGCCGTTTTCTATATGGGGCAGCCACTCAAGGTGGATTATCTGTGGGCTGCCCTTTGCATGGTAGGCGCGGTGTATTTTATTTTCCGGTCTTAGGCGGCGCGGCCGGCGTAGGAGCAGGCGCCTCAGTCTTGGGCAAGACCCCTTCCCGCTTCAAGGCGTCCTCCACGCGTTTGTCAATGTCCGGCCCGAGCTTCTGGGCCCATTGCTGCCCTGCCATCATGCTCTCCTGCGTGATCTGGGGCAGCACGGAGCGCAACTTAGTCCCCAAGGGAGTTTGATAGAACGCGAGCAGCTCCTTGACCTCGGGGTGAGTAAGATATTTGTCGTATATGGGAACGACTTGATCTACGAGGCCGCCCGGCGCGGATATGTTTTCCGTAATCAAGACGGAGATATCCTTTTCCATAGCCTGCAGGGCGGTGTCCGGGATATTCGCATTTGCAGACTTCAGCATTTGCGAGAGCTGCTGAGTCACGGCTGAGGAGAATTGTTTGGCGATATTCGTCCCCCCTGTCATTTCTATGAGCCGCTTGATGTCATTGTTTTTTTCAGGCGTGAGATTGTCTGCTGCGGCTGCGTGGTAGATCAGGGCGACGAGTAACAACGAAAGCAAACTTCTGAGAGACATGGGTCCTCCTGGTTGGGTTGGGGCGGGCCTGTTGGGGAACGCGCGGCGTTTTTGCTCCGCGGAATCTACCAAAAGGCGCGGTGAAACACAACGTGCGGGGCGGAGATGACGATCATTCGGCGGTGGAACCGATGACGGAGAAGTCGGCGATCTCGCGAAATAGGGAAACTAATTCGGAAAGCAATGCGAGTCTATTTTGTCTGATAGTCGCGTCTTCTACCATGACCATGACATTGTCAAAAAATTGATCAATGGGTTCCTTCAATTCCGCCATAATCTCCAACGCTTCGGAATACCGCCGCGCGGCGATCAATGGGCGGATCCGACGAGACACCTGTTGAAAGGTCTCATAAAGCCATTTTTCTGAAGGCTCTGCCAACAGGCGGGCGCTGAGCGCGCCGGTGTCTGCGTTTTTCAGAATGTTGCTGACCCGCTTGAACCCCACGATAATGGCGTCAAAATCCTCCCGCTCTTTCCATTCGCTCAGCGCCTCGACTCGCCTGCGGGCATCCACGATCTCTTCAAATCGCGCTCGCACTACAGCCTCCACGACGTCCAACGAAAAGTCCTTGGACGTGTGGTAGTTGACAAAGCGCGTACGGAAGAATTCCTTGACGTCCTCTTCCACGTCTTTTTTTGGACGAGTCCGGTAGTGTTCAAGCCTTTCAAGCGCCTCATGGATTAGGAAGGAAAGCTCGAGTGGTTTACCAAAGGCGATGAGGGTCTGAATAATGGCAAGGGCGTGTCTCCGCAGGCCATAGGGGTCAGCCGCGCCCGTGGGAATCAGTCCCACAGAAAAGCACCCCACAATGGTGTCCATGCGATCTGCAATAGATACGATGGCCCCCACGATACCCTCGGGCAAGCGATCCCCTGCGAAAGACGGGAGGTAGTGCTCTCGAATGGCGTCGGCCACTTCCTGTTCTTCTCCGTCCTTCCGCGCGTAATAACTGCCTATTATTCCTTGTAATTCTGGAAATTCGTACACGATGCCCGTCTCGAGATCGCATTTGCTCAACAGCGCAGCGCGTTCAACCAGGTCGTGCTTTTCAGGCGCCCAAAGCATCGCAATCTGTCGAGCGATGTCAGTAAAACGCTGCACCTTTTCATAGGCTGTTCCGAGCTTCGAATGGAACACGACGCCTTTCAGGGCTTCGAGGCGATCGCTCAAAGGAACTCTGCGGTCCTCGCGAAAGTAAAATCGAGCGTCTTCAAGACGAGCCCGCAAGACGCGTTGATGACCATCGATACTGACCCTCGGGTCCCTCACGGGCGTGTTGTTGATGGCAATGAATTTGTTGGATATTCTGCCGTTCACATCTTGGAGCGCGAAATACCTCTGATGTTTTTTCATGCAGGTGATCAAGATTGAGGCCGGCAGCTCCAGGAAGCTCTCGGAAAACGTCCCCATCAAGGCGTACGGGCTTTCCACAAGGAAATTTATCTCTTCCAAGAGGTTTGGATCGTCAAAGATGCGAAGCCCACACGAACTTGCCAAGGCCGTCACTTGGTTTGTAATCTCCTCGCGTCGCTCTTCTGGATCGAGGATGATGCCTTGGTCCGCAAGCGCTCTTTTCAGGTCTGCAAGGCTTGCCACTTGAAATGAGCGAGGCCCAAGGAACCGATGCCCGCGGCTGCTGTCTCCGCTCTGAATATTGCCGTAGCTGAAAGGCACTACCTCTCCGGCAAGCAGGGCCACAATCCAATGGATCGGCCTGGCGAACTTCACTTCAAGATCCATCCAGCGCATGGTCTTGGGGAACGGCATTTTACCCATGAGCTCAGGGACGACGCGGGCGAGTATTTCGATGGTAGGACGGCCGGGTTCGATCTTCCGGGCGGCCACCTGCTCGCCCTTCGCGGTCGTGACCACGATCAAATCCGTGACGTCCACACCCTGGCTTTTGGCAAACCCGAAAGCCGCTTTCGTCGGATTGCCGTGTTCATCGAACGCGGAAGCAGCGGACGGCCCCGTCTTCTCAATCTCCTGATCGGCCTGCCGAGGCGCCACCTCCGCTGCATAAAGGACGAGCCTACGCGGGGTGGCGTACGTGTGAACAGGCCCGTGGTCAATGCGGTTGGCGTCCAAGAGCCTGGCAAAGTGGGTTTCCAACCATTTCAACGCGCCGGTCACGAAGCTTGCCGGTATCTCTTCTGTGCCGATTTCTAGAAGGAATTCAGCATTCATGGTCGGCGCACACTCCCCGAGAATTTTGCCAGCAGTGGATATCCCATCTTTTCACGCTGTTGCAGATAGCCATGGGCAGATTTTCTGGCCAAATTTCGTACCCGATGGATATAGGATGTTCTTTCCGCCACGCTGATCGCGCCGCGGGCATCCAGGATGTTGAAGCCATGGGAGCACTTGAGGCAGTAGTCGTACGCGGGAAGCACCAATGGTTGCTCGGAATCGAGCAAGGTGTAGGACTCCGCTTCGTACATGTCAAACAGCTTGCTGAGGAGTCCCGTATCGGCCCTGTCAAAGTTGTATATTGAGCCTTCGACCTCTGACTGATGGTGAATGTCGCCATACGTGACGTCGCCGGTCCAGACGAGGTCGTACACACTCTCCACGCCCTGCAGAAACATGCATATCCGCTCGACCCCGTAGGTGAGTTCCACTGAGACCGGCTTGAGGTCTACCCCGCCCGCCTGTTGGAAGTAGGTAAACTGGGTTATTTCCATCCCATCCAGCCAGACCTCCCAGCCTACTCCCCAGGCGCCCAGCGTGGGAGACTCCCAGTCGTCCTCCACAAAGCGTATATCGTGCTCGAGGGGGTCGATACCGAAGGCCTTGAGTGATTCAATGTAGATGTCCTGTATATCCAGGGGCGAAGGCTTCAGTATGACCTGGTACTGGTAGTAGTGCTGAAGACGATTGGGGTTTTCCCCATAGCGGCCGTCGGTGGGCCGTCGGGAGGGTTCGACATAGGCCACGTTCCATGGCTCCGGGCCGAGCACCCGCAAGAAGGTAGCAGGATTCATGGTCCCCGCGCCCTTTTCCGTATCGTAAGGCTGCTGAATGACGCAGCCGCGCTCAGACCAAAAGCCTTCCAAGGCCATGATCAACTGTTGAAATGTGAGCATCGCGTTGCTCCACGAACCTGTTGCGTCGCCCCTCATGTCCTGTCATGGGAACGGGGATGAAATCTTCGTACGGGACGCCAACCTGCTTCCGTCCGGCGCAAGCCTTCTGGCCTCGATGGTTCGATGAGCCGCTGCGCCTCAGATCAAGTTGAATTTTTATGAGTATCATCCCGCGGTGGATGCGTCAAGGCGGCCGAGCCGGCGTCTGTTTGACCGCAGCTTCCGTGGTATCGCCCCCATGTCCCAAGGCTGCGGACGGTAAGATTATGGACGCCAAAGAGGAAACCGCGTGAGAAAGGAACACCACGCGAGCCCTATCCTTCGCTCCAGGCATCGTTGTCCTCGCCGTCTATTCATGGTAAAAATGGACGGATTGACCTTCATAGGACGCGGCGGCCACGCTGCCGGCCGCAATACTCCACCCCTTCAGGTGACCCATGCCCTTTGCGCCCATCAACGGAACGGATGTGTATTACGAAATAGACGGATTCGGCGACTGCGTGTTTATGCTGCATCATGGCTTCGGGTGCGCCAAAATGTGGGAACACATCTACCCAGCCCTCGTTGACCACGGATTCAAAACAATTCGGTACGATCGAAAAGGATATGGTCGAACCGCCAAGGGGGTGTTCTCATACGATTTCTATGTGAGTGATCGGTTTAGGGAGGCCAGCGTCCGAGAACTTGAGGCTCTTCGCCATTGGCTCGGCGTCGATTCATTTCACGTCGTCGGCCAGTGCGAGGGGGGCGTGCTCGCATTGGACTATGCCGCTGCGCACCCGGAAAGGGTAAAGACGGTCGTGATATCGAGCACGTTGTGCTACAGCGTCATGCCGCTTTGGCAATTCAACGCGCAAAAATTCACCAAGGCATTCCATGAACTCGCCCCTCAGTCACAGGAAAAATTCAGGGACTGGCATGGCGGGATGGTGGAAGAGTTTTTTGAGCAGTTTCGGCGCTTCGGAGGAGAATACGGCAAAGAGTTCTTCGACCTGCGGCCTGTGCTGCCGAACGTGACCTGTCCAACCCTTGTGCTCTATCCGGACAGAAGCTTCCTGTTTGAGGTGGAACAAGGCGTCGCCTTTTATCGCAACCTCCCACGGGGCGAGCTGGCGGTGATCCCTCGCTGCGGCCACAATACCTACGAAGAACAGCCCGAACTCTATATCCGTCACGTCACTGATTTTCTGCAACGACACCGGTATGGAGAGGGGGGCGTTGACTCGGGGATTGAGCGTCCTGTCACCTGTGCGAGCTGATAAGCCATATATAGTATCATCAGTATGTTAGCACTATCTTCTCATATAAAATATATTTTTTTATCATCTAATTTATAAAAAAACTTGACAACATATCTATAACATGGTTGTTTCACACCCAGCGATAAACCAAACCTAATCCTTCCTTTAGCCCGTTGAAAAAAACGGGCTTCTTTTTTGCCTCCTCAAAATGACCACAGCGACAACCTCTCTGCTGCGGGGAGCTCGGGCCACCCACATCTCAGTTTACGAATCGTGCGGCCTATGGCATTCTGTTACAGGACACGTCTTTTGCCAGTCGCTCTCGAACAATTCGTCAGGAGGTTGCGCCCATGGCCAAATCCCACATTTCTCTCGTTGATCTCATCCAAACGGTAAAGGCTCATCCGAACATGAATAAGGCGGGGATGATACTCATCCATAACGGTATTGTCCGCGCTTTTGACAAGACCGGTACGCGCAGGGTGACTGGGGTCGTCGTAGAGGTTGACCGCGAGGCAATTCAGAGGACCAAGGAATGGGTTGCCGCGCAGCAGGGCATCGTGGCCGTCGCCATCGAAGCTTTTGACGGGGAGCTTCGCGTGGGGGACGATTTGCTCTACGTGGTTCTCGCCGGAGACATTAGGGAACATGTGATCCCTGTAATGCGGGAGGCCATTGACCGGCTGAAGAGTACTGCAGTGCAAAAGCGCGAGCTGTACGAAGAGGCGTAGAGCGAACTCGGGGAAAACAACATCCGAAGGGGCTCCAAACAAGTCCTTCGTGAACCAGCTATGAGGGGCCGGCCGCAGCCCTGTCATTTCCAAGGCGCCTCGCCACTAAGAAATCTGCGCATTTGAACCAAGACTTCTCGCTGCGCTCGAAGTGACAAATGCGAAGACGCTTGAAAGCCCGAGAGGAACCACTGCTGAAACAAACAGGGCCGGATACCACTCCAAGGGCGCCCCGCATCAAAAGAGTCCGAACGGCTGTACACAGCTCTATCAAGTCCAAGGCGCCTCCCGACTGAGACATCTTCGCTATTCTTCCAAGCCCTACAGTGCTCGTCAACACACGTAGTAATTCTGGAAATTAATCACGAATCGGGCGCGTGTCCTTCCATTACGTCATCCCCCCGAAAGTCGGGATCCACAAGGAGTTGGCTGGATTCCGTTATTTATGGAAACGACAATGTGACGTATGCCCATTCCGTCATTTTTTCTGAGACGAACAATAGTCTTTTTCGTCCTTGACCTGTCTGCTCATTTCTCTTAACATGTCAGCTCCCCGTTGTGTCTTTTAAGATTTCGGTCTGTTGCGTCTTTGCATGAGGAGGCATGGTGAGGTTTTCAGCGCCGGCTCAAAAACTGGAAGAGCTCGCGGACGAATGCGTGGCATTTTTGAGCGCCATCTGCGCGATCCCTGCGATCGGACCCGAAAACAACGGCGACGGCGAGATGGCCAAATACCGGGTCGTCAAAGACATGGTATTGAGTCTGGGACCGGATCGAGTCGAGGAGGTTCATGCCCCTGACGACCGAGTGCCGGACGGCATGAGGCCGAATCTCTTGGCCATGTTCTTTGGGAGAGACACACAGCGAACGCTCTGGATACTGAGCCACATCGATGTGGTTCCCCCAGGCGAATTGAGCCTTTGGGAACGCGACCCGTTTAACCCTTACATAAAAGACGGTTTTCTCATCGGGAGAGGCGTTGAAGACAATGGCCAAGCATTGGCCGCAAGCATATATGCGGTCAAAGCCGTGCGAGAAACGGTGGGATTCGGCTTGAATGTGGGATTGGCGCTGGTGTCTGACGAGGAGTCTGGGAGCCATTACGGCCTCGACTTTGTGCTGCGGAGCCGCCCTGAACTCTTCAACGAAAAGGATCTCATCGTGGCGCCGGACGCCGGCAACAAGGACGGCGACCACATCGAAGTTGCAGAAAAGCACCTGCTCCACGTCAAATTTCGAGTCAAAGGCACACAGGGGCATGCCAGCAGACCGGACTTGAGCCGCAACACCCTGCGCGCTGCCGCCCATTTCATTGTGGCATTGGACGACGCCTTAACCCGTCGTTTCAGCGACGAAGACCTCTTCTTCAGGCCGCCGGGGAGCACCTTCGAGCCGACAAAGAAGGAGGCGAACGTCCCCAATATTAATACGATACCCGGCGAAGACGTCTTTTACTTCGATTGTCGCGTACTGCCGCACATTTCCCTCGACGACGTCGTGGCGGAGATGGATTTGACGGGCAGGGCCATAGCCGAAAGGTTTGGAGTGACCGTGGAGGCGGAGGAAGTCCTGCGGTTCGAGGCGCCGGCCCCGACGCCCCCTGATGCGCCGGTGGTCTTGGCGCTGGCACAGGCGGTTCAAGAGGTGTACGGCGTGCAGCCGAAACCCACTGGGATCGGCGGCCAGACCGTCGCCGCGTTCTTCCGCAAAAAAGGACTGAAGGCTGCGGTGTGGGAAAAGATATTGGGATATGCGCACGCGCCCAATGAGATGATCGCCATCGAGAATCTTATTGGGAACGCCAAAGTGTTTGCAAGGATGATGGTGTAGTGTGTCGGTCGGCATGAGACCACAAATTTCATGCGGCCGCGTGTGGGTATGCGTAAGGAGGGTCCTTGGGTAAGGAGCTTTGTAAGCTGTCGTGGGGGATACTCATCGGCAGCGCAGTCTTGATGGCACTCTGTATCGAGGCGCCAGTCGCGTACGGGGCAGACCGCGTCTCCCCGCGAACGGCGGCGAACAACAAGGCCACGCGGCTGACGCTTCCTGAGGCGGTTGCTATAGCCATTGCGCGAAATCTCCGCATGGCCGACTCCCGCCTGGCCATCGAAGAGAAAGAACACCAGCGACGGGAGGCCTTTTCAGATTTTTTCCCCTCCATTGATCTTTCATACAGCGCCAATTGGTACCGGTATCAGCAGGCGGCCAACGCCCAGGCCATAGGCGCAGCCCAGGACAGCCGCGGGATGAAAGTGATGCGCTACAATGGAATGCCCTCTGTCTTTGGATACTACAATCGTATCGATCCCTATCGTGCCGTCCGATTGACCGCCACGGTGACCCAACCGCTCTACACTGGGGGCAAGCTGCTCAACGAGTATAAGTATGCGCGGCTTGGCGTGGACTATTCTGCGATTCAGATGGAGGTAAATCGGCAGGACCTCATCCTGGATGTGTACGAGGCGTATTACCAATTGGTGCAGTCCGAGAAGCTCCTTCAGGTAGCGGAGGATTCAGTACGCGCCCTTGAGGCTTTGCGCAACCAGACCATGGAATTCTACAAGGCGGGGGTTGTGCCAAAGGTGGACGTCCTCTCCACGGAAGGTCAGTTGGCCCAGGCCCGCATCCAGAGAACCCAAAGCCTTACCGATATAGAGAAGTACAAGGCAACGTTGTGCTATCTGCTCCGTTACCCGCAGGAGACGCCCATTAGGGTAAGTCAGGATATAGCCTATCGCCCCAACAGCTATGCGCTTCCCAACATTTACGCCATAGCCGCCGCGAACCGGCCCGAGATACGACAGGCGAACATCTCTGTGGAACAGGCCATGGCCTTGGTGAAATCCTCCAAAGCGGACCTGCTCCCCTCAGTATCCGTGCAGGCAATAGGGAGTCGCCTGAATGACGATTGGAACCCCTTTGATAGGGAGGGCGTCAACGACTGGCGTCTCCAAGGGATCCTCACCTGGACATTCGACATGTTCAGGCGTCGTGAGACAGTTCAGGAGCGTCGCGCCAACCAGGCTCGGACATTCGTCGCAAGAGAGCTGCTCATCGAGCAGATCATGCAGGAAGTGAAAAATGCTTATGAGGACATGAAACGGGCTGAGAGTAATATCAGGGACAACCGAGCTGCGGTGGAATTTCGACAGGAGAGCTTCCGGATCAACCAGGAGCGTTACAAAGAGCAGGTAGCCACGTACACAGAGGTTTTGGATGCCCAACGTCAGTTGGCTCTCGCGCAGGGAGACTACTACATATCTCTCATTGGCTACCGGATCAATCAGGCGATTCTTGAGAGAGCCATGGGCATCCTTCGGCAGTAGGAGCATCTCATTGGCGCCAACAGGTTGACCAGACGTTATGTGTAGTCTTTTGGCAAGATTTCTTTTGGGCTTAACCATGGCCGTTTTTTTTACGGCGTCGAGCGCGTGTGCGCAGGCGCGGGCCTCTGCCACGCCGGCGACGCCATCATCGGGAAGGCCCAGCACGATTCAGATTAAGCAGAATATCCTCTTGCAGCAGGTTGCGCTCTTGCAGCGTCAGCTCATCGAGGTGCGCAGATGCCTCTACACGGCAAGTCTCCCTCAGGTGCTTAGAGACCCCAGCGGCTTCGTCAACAGAGTTCCGCAAACAGATATTGTCAACTGTAGGCGGCAGCTGGATATTATCACTCGAAAGCTTACGAGCTTGAGCCGCCAGTCCAATCAGCTTGTCCAAGACGCGCAAATGCAGGCGATCGCTATGCAGCGGCTCTTGGCAGCGCAAAAGGCCAAGGCCAGACAACAGGCCCTATCAGATCAATGAGGCAGTTGACCTGTTGCGCGCAGGGCCTCGTACACGATAATCCCCACAGCCGTTGACAAATTGAGGCTTCGCACCCGATCGAGATAGATGGGAATACGCGCAATTCGCTGCGGGAAGCGGTTAAAGAGTTCAGCCGGCAGCCCTGAAGTCTCTGGTCCGAAAAGCAGGTGATCGTCTCGCTGGTATGCCACGGCATGGTACGGCGCGCCTCTCTTACTGCCCGTCAACACGATGTGAGACGGGTCCACAGAGGCAAGGTACGACTCTAGGTCATTCCAGACAATTAGTTGAAGCTTGGGCCAATAATCCAGACCAGCGCGTTTGAGAGACCGGTCGTCCAAACGGAATCCCAAGGGCTTCACCAGGTGCAAGGCTGCATGCGTCGCGCAGCAAAGGCGGGCTATGTTGCCGGTATTGGGCGGGATCTCAGGATGAATGAGGACGACGCTAATCATGAAGCGCTTACTCGAGGACCTCGACCATCAGCCGATACACGTCCGTAATATGAGGCGAGGGAAACCTCGCCCCGATCTCAGGCTCGGATACGATCAAAAAGGCGTCGTCGTGGGTGTGCATGCCGGTGAAGATGTCTTTTTGCGTCGGCGCGCTCGCTCCGACCGAAGCCTTCAGGTCGTAGCCGCAGTTGGGGATCACCAGCAAGTCCGGCGCCATGGGGAGAAGCGGCCCGTGATATACCTCTTCCTTGACCATGACCCTGGCAAAGAGGGGATCAGAGGGCTCCAGTCCGCAATGGGGAGCGAGGATTCCGATGTCTCGCGCGTGTAGGCCTTCGAGCTCTGCCTGAAGAGACCGCCTCACTGTTTCAACCTCTCGTCGGCCCACCACCCCGCTGCCAAAACGCTCCTGCGTATGGATGTAGATGCGCGACGGGTCCATGGCAAAGGCGCGTGAAGCGGGGTGCACATCCTCCAGTCCCTTGGGGTGCGGCGTCGTATAGCGCAGATACCCAAGCCCTTTGAGAATGTGGTTCAGGTACACCTGGGTTCGGAGGCGCGTAAATCCGTGGTCGGAAAGGAATATAGTGCGGGTTTGCGGCCCCGCTTTTCGCAGAAATGCGCCCACGATCCCATCGATTTTGCCATAAAACGCGAGCACCATGTCATGCAGTGGATGGTCTTGATCTTCGCATGCGTCGAAGAAGAAATGATGGAGGCGGTCTGTTGCAGTAAGTACGGCCAGGAACAAGTCCCACGGTTGGGTTTCCATGAGTTCGAGCGCGGTCGAGCCGTGGATATCCAGGGTTTGGAAGAGGTCGTCAATAAATGCCTGTCGATCGCGTCTGCCCCGCACTGCATCCACATCGGTCCGATAGTTCCGAAGACGCAACCAGGGTATCAAGGACGCGGGATAGACCGCGCGCTCGAATATGGGCGACACGAAGCCCGCGATCAAAGTCCCGTTCAGCGGCCGCGCCGGATACGTGAACGGGAGATTCACCACGACCACCCTTTTACCAGGCAGTTTCTGCCACACCACCGGGCATTGTATGTCGTCAAAGGAAGGGAGTTTAAGCGCGATTCGACCCGGAGCGACGTCGGTGAAGCCAAAGATACCGTGCACCCCTGGATTTTCCCCGGTCATGAACGATGTCCACGCCACGGATGAGACGCACGGATGCGACGTCTTCATCCGCAAAAAGCAGGCCTCTCTTGCGGCCGCGGCAAGATTGGGCATGACGCCTGCTGAAAAGAGCTTCTGAAGGAGGGAGAACGGTACGCCGTCCAGGCCCAATACGGCTACCCGATTTTTTTGGCTCATGAGCCCGCCTCCTCGAAGGAAGTCTCGGTGAGCGGACTCCCTGCTTTGCCCGACGTGTTTGGCCGCATGCGGCCTGCGCGTAGATTGTTTCCCCGACTGCGCGCCTGCCTCAGATCATCCAGGATATTATACGGCATCGGCTCATGACCGGGTATTCGGCCAAGCTCTATCTCGGGCTTGGTCCCGCCATGGAAATCAGTCCCGCCCGTCACCGCGAGGTGCAGTTTTTTGGCCAAGTTGAGGTACAACTTCTCCTGGGGTTTTGTGTGTCTCGGATAATACGCCTCTATTCCCGCCAAACCGAATCCAATCAGCTCTTCCAGGATCCCTTCGAGCGCTGCATCGGTTTCGCTATTCAGCGAATAAGGATGAGCGAGTACGGCCAGCCCTCCCGCCTCGACGATCAACCTGATGGCCCGGCTCGGCGACATTTTCTGCTTATCCACGTACGCAGGAGCGCCCTTCCCGAGATACCGGTCAAAGGCCTCTTGGATGGTGCGCACATACCCATGACGCATCATGATTTCAGCCACATGGGGCCGTCCCGGCGCGCCGCCCACAGCTTCGCGACGGACATCTTCAGCGGAGATGATGACGTTGCAGCTGCGCAGCTTCTCCACAATCCGTGGGATTCGGTCCATCCTCCCGGACCGGAGGCGATCCAGAGCTTCCAAAAGTGGCGCATCTTGGACGTCGATTAAATAGCCGAGGATGTGCATGATACCCTCTGGCCATTCAGTACTCATCTCCACGCCGGGGATAACTTGCACGCCGAAGTCCTCGGCCGCACGCAACGCCGGCTCGACCCCTGCCACGGTGTCGTGGTCTGTGATGGCAATGGCGCGTAGCCTTTTCTCGTAGGCCATGTGCACAACTTCAGCGGGGGAATAGGTCCCGTCGGACATGGAGGTATGGACATGGAGATCGATCATGAAGGCACATTCTCCTTTCGAGGCGCTCGCATACTCTCTCAAAATATAGTCATGCCCCGGCAAACCACAGGTCGCCGCCTTTTCGAAGACCGGTGCGGCGGCCGCAGCACCGCCTGAGATCACGCGCGATAACGGTTCTCGAAAGTACTCACGAATTCGACGACTTGGTCGTCATTTCGACCGGGTTTCTCCCTGTCATTTCGAGCGAAACGAGAAATCTTTGCGCGTCATGAAGATTTCTCAGTCGCCAGGCTCCTCCGAAATGACGTGGATGTCGCGGCGTCTCACTCTCGTTCGAGCCTCGCTCCTTGGAAATGATAAGATTTCGACTCTCCTGGCTCCATAACGGCTTTCGAATGTACTCACTCACTCGACGATGCGGAACTCATGGCGATTGAAAATTTCGAGAACCGCTCTATATCACAAAAAAGGGGTTTTGGGTTCCCTTGGGGGACGAGGTATGCGCGCATGGGAGTCCTTTTGAAGCGCGCTTGACGAGCAGTCCGCACCAGGGGCATGGGCTCAGGAGAGGGAGAGTACGTATTCTGTCACGTCGCGTCAAGTTGCTTGACACGCATGATAGCATCGTGATTTCGCGGCATTATGTCGTCCTCCCCGGAAACTTCTGACAATTTACGTCCTTCTCTCTCAATCGCCCCTTGGGACGCCCATAAAAATAGCTCCTTATATCAATTACTTGTGCTCGAGTCAGAACATGGCACGACCCTTGCTCTACCCCCGGGCAGAAAGGACAGAGGCAGCAATACTTACCCACGCTTTGGGGATACCACGTAAAAGGAAAGGAGAAGGACATGAAGAATCAAAAGGGTTTCACACTGGTAGAATTGATGGTGGTCATCGCTATCATCGGCATTATTACCGCCATCGCAATTCCATACTACAACAACTACAAGAAGACGGCGTGCGATCAGGCGGCAATATCCGACCTATACAATGTAAAGGCCGCGGTGCAAAAATACCTCACGGACGCGACATTGAAGGGTACTGCCGTGGCAACGGATGTGGCGGGCGCCTTGACGGCCGTGCTGGCCGACACAACCGGACAATATGGATACCCTGGCCCGACTGTGAAATGCGGGGTCAAGATTACCTCCTCAGGGACTGTAGCTACTGCAACAGCTTCCGCTGGCACTGCGCAAGGGGTTAAGGGGTGGAAGCTGGATATGGCCGGCGGCAAAGAACCGATCGCTGTGCCTTGATCCCTCACTCAAGTACAAGACAACATGATGAGAAAGACTCTGGGACGCCAGGGTCTTTTTCTTTTACGGACATCATCGCGCCGCAAGGGTAAGGGCACGGGGGCGGGTGACGCCCCCAAATGCCTATTAATGTGGGAGGGGGAAACCCTGGAATGGCTCCAGGATTTCGCAGGGGTAGGAAGCTATGTATTATTAATAGACAACAGGTGAAGCAAGGGGTTCCCAAAAAGAGGTATGGGTCGGGCCTTTAGTATGGAAAGCAGGCCATTGAGCTGTCATACGGGGCGCGGCGGTGCATGACGCGCTGCGTTTCACCAAGGGGCAGACTCATTTTGCTCCCGTCAGGAGATTTCCCAATAAGTGATGGGCGGTCGTTGACTCTTGGAGTGCCGGCGGGAGTCAGTCGCTGTTTGGAATTTATAGCGGTGCGCAAAAGACATTACGAAATGCCATTCGTCAAATGGTCAATTCATGAAAATTAGGAATCCAGAAAACTCAGTATGGATTCCTCTTTCGTGGGTATGACGTACTCAGAGGACGCTCGCCCAATTCGTGATTAATTTCGAGAATTACTATATGCCGATGCCTTTCCAAATGTCGTCAGGATTGTATATGGTGGATATGCCTTCTGCCGCGCGCAGCGAGGGGCGTACACGAGGCCTGAAGGAAATCATGGGAGAGCGAAACCCAGCCATTGCCAACAAATGGACGATCAAAACCCTGTTGGATTGGACGGCGGCTTATTTTGCTCAAAAGGGTCTGGAGACCCCCCGACTCGACGCGGAAGTTCTCTTGGCCCACGTGCTGGGTGTGGACCGTCTGTATCTGTATTTGAATTTCGATCGTCCGCTCACGCTCTCTGAGAGAGCGGGCTACCGGGCGGCGGTACTCCGGAGAGTTCGCCGAGAACCGACGGCCTTGATTACTGGAACCAAAGAATTTTGGTCTTTTCCTTTTAATGTCTCGCCTGGCGCGCTGATTCCTCGGCCAGACACTGAGACCCTTGTTGAGTGCGTACTCAAAGAAATGAGTGGATTTGATGCGCCTCGGGTATTGGAGTTGGGCGTGGGCAGCGGCGCGATATCGGTCTCCCTTTTGAGGGAACATGCCCAGGCTGCGTGCGTCGGGACTGATATATCCTTGACGGCGCTTCGCCTGACCAGGGAAAACGCGAGACGCGCGGGCGTCTCCTCGCGTTTGTCGCTCCTTGCGTCAGACCTCTTTGCGGCCTTGCGGCCCGCCGCGCATTTTCATGTCATTTGCTCCAATCCGCCTTATGTGCCAACCGCGCAGATCGATGCGTTGGCGCCCGAGATCAGATGCTACGAGCCTGCCGCAGCGCTCGACGGAGGAGAAGACGGCCTGCAGACGATAAGGCGGATTGCCGGCGGCGCGGCGGCGTTCCTAAAGCCGGGCGGCATCATCGCCCTGGAAATAGGCGACGGTCAGGCCTGCGACGCCGCCGACCTCCTGCGCGGCCTCGCCGGCTGTAAGGAAACCAAGGTGTTCAAAGATTTGGCGGGCAAAGATCGAGTAGTGTGGGGACGCGTGTGAGAGTTGTCTCGAGACAGCGCGCAAGACGCCACGCAACGCAGTCCCTCGCCTCTATAACCCGTCTCAAAGGAAATCTCGAAACAGCCGCATGTCACCTAGTCATTCCCATGAAAATAGGAATGCAGGCAAATCAGTATGGGCACCCACTTTCGTGGGGATGACGTACGCAGAGGACTCGCGCCCAATTCGTGATCAGTTTCGCGAATTACTATTTACGCAACACATTGAAGGCATTGTTCTGGATCCTCACTTTTGTACGGATGACATCGCGGTGACACACGCTCCTCATTCGTGATTTATTTCGAAGGGCGTTTATACATGCAATTCATTATCGCAGGATACGGGACATTCGGACAGTTGGCCGGCAGCCGCTTGAGGGAAAGATTCCCTGAGGCGAAGATCATCCTCGTGGACAACGATCGAGATAAATTTTCAGCGCATCGCCAGAGTGTCATCACAGACGCGGCAGTGAGCGACGCGGCGGAATACGTCCTGGAAAGACGTGAAGCTCTGCGCGATTCCGAGTCTTGGATCGTCCCCACTGTCCCGTTTCACCTGCTTGCTCGGGTTGCCATCGGTATGCAGCCTGACTTGCGGCTCGGCCGGCTGCCCGCCGCGCTGCGCGCTTTGCTCCCCCACGCATACGAGCTCGATGACGCCACAATCTGCTGCAGCTATGCGGATTTCGTCTGTCCCGACGACTGCGCAGAGGGGCCGCTTTGCGCCGTGACAGGGGAACAGAGGAAGCCTCTTTTTTTGGCGCTGGAGGAGCTGGAAGTTCCCGGCAGCCGCATGCGCATTTTAAGGAGTCGGCAGCTGCGCCCAGGCATTGGCGGCTATCAGGCGCGGGATTTTTTTAGATGCATCGAAGGAATCGAAGAAGGCTCTACACTTATCGGGACGTCGTGTCGATGCCATGCCATCTTGACCGCGATTGTGCGCGATACTAGAATCCAATGCAAGGATTCGCGCAAGGAGGAGAAATGAATCAACAGACCCTGTCAGGGGATCGAGATACACGGGTAGATGACGAATTGCTTGCGAGACTTGAAAACTTGGTCGCGTCAATGCCTGATTCAGCCAACGCCCACTACAACCTAGGGATCGCCTTGGCCGAGAAAGCCGAATGGGATCGGGCCATGGCGGAATTCAAGACTGCGCTCAATCTGCGGCCAGGCCTTTTGGAAGCCAGAGTGAACCTGGCCGGAATACTGCTGCAGCAAGGCGACTACGACGGCTGCATTGAGCAGAGCTTGAAGGCTTTGGAGTTTCGACCTGATATCCTCGAGGCCTGCATTAACATAGGCATCGCCTTCATGCACAAGGGCATCCCTGAGCAGGCCACCCAGAGTTTCCACCGGGCTCTGGCGATCAATCCAAATGCCTTTGCCGCGCACATCAACCTTGGCAACGTCTATCTCGCGACCGGCGACATCGAGAAAAGCGTGGAGCACAACACCAGAGCCGTAGAAATAGACAACAACTCCGGCTTGGCGCACAACAACCGTGCCGTCTCATTGTTCCACCAAGGAAATATTGCGGCAAGCAAAGCACATCTTCTACGGGCGAAAGAGCTGGGGTACCCCGTTCATCCCGACTTTGGGAAACAAGTTGGCGTGGAGGCCGTGTAGGGGCGAATAATTATTCGCCCCGTGTTCGATACCACTCAGATACTCGCGGCCTCGCCTTGAACATTCTCTCCGTTGAGCTTTTCCACTCGCACCGCGCAGACCTTGTATTCAGGGATCTTGCATATTGGGTCGAGAGCCGGATTGGTCAGCACATTGGCGTTGGCCTCCATGAAATGGAAGCTCATGAAGATGGTACCTGGATCCACTGTGTCGGTGGCCACCATCCTGGCGATGACCTCTCCGCGGCGGGACGCGATTTTCGCCAAATCACCCGTCTTTATGCCCAGGCGAGCCGCATCTGCGGGGTGGATCTCCACGTGGCCTTCCGGCATCTCGTCGTGGAGTGACGGCGAATTCCTGGTCATGGTGCCTGTATGGTAATGAGGGAAAAATCTGCCCGTAGTGAGCTGCATGGGGAATTCGTCATCCACCAACTCATCCGGCGGTCGATATTCAATCGCGTGGAACAGTCCCCTTCCCCGGGTGAACCGCTCCTTATGGAGCACGGGCGTCCCCGGGTGGTCTTTTGATGGGCAGGGCCAGGGGATGCCCCCTGCTTCGAGGCGCTCGTAGCTCAATCCTGCGTAGCTTGGCGTCACCTGGGCGATCTCATCGAAGATAGCCTGGGGCGATTCGTATGACATGGGGAGGCCAAAGCGCGTCGAGAGGTCGCAGATGATCTGCCAATCCGGCCGCGCCTCTCCCACGGGTTCGACGGCCTTGCGGACCCGCAGGACTCGCCTCTCGGTGTTTGTGAAGGTGCCGTCCTTTTCCGCAAATGATGCGCCGGGGAGCACGACATGCGCTAATTCTGCCGTGTCAGTGCGGAATATGTCGATGACGACGAGCAGCTCAGCCTTTTCGAGCGCATGCCGTACGTGGTTGGTGTCCGGATCGCTGCCGATGGGATTTTCTCCCAGGATGAGCATGCCTTTGACCGACCCGTCTTCCAGCCCGTGCATCATCTCCATAATGGTATAGCCCACTTTTTGAGAGAGTTGGGCCTGCCAGACGTCTTCGAACTTTTTTCGATTGCCCTCGTCAGTGACCGCCTGGTACGCGGGATACACATTGGGGAGCCCTCCCATATCGCACGCACCCTGCACGTTGTTTTGGCCACGCAAGGGATTTACCCCTGTGGACGGCTTGCCGACATTGCCGGTGAGCATGGCCAAGTTTGCGAGGGATTTGACGTTGTCAACGCCGTGGGAATGCTGGGTGATGCCCATGGTGTAGAGTATCGCGGCCGTCTCGGCGTTGGCGTACGTGCGGGCCACGGCCTTGATGTCGTCAACAGACACGCCGCATAGCTCTGAGACCCTCTCTGGCGTGTACTCCTTTACGAGGGCTTCCAAGGCCTCGAAGTTTTCAGTCCGTTCTTGGATGTAGGCTGTGTCGTGGAGGTTCTCGGCGAGAATGACGTGCATGATGCCGTTGATCAGGGCAACGTCGGATCCGAGATGATGCCGAATATGGATGTCTGCAATCCCGGAAATGTGAATCTTTCGTGGGTCAGCCACAATGATCTTTGCGCCCTTGGTCTTGGCCCGGTACACCCTATATGCGACGAGCGGATGCGCAACCGTGGTGTTCGAGCCTATGATAAAGACGCATTTGGCGTCTTCGATCTCTGCAATGGAATTCGTCATAGCGCCACTTCCAAACGCGGCGGCAAGACCTGCCACCGTCGAGGAGTGTCAAAGACGTGCGCAGTGGTCTATGTTATTCGTGCCAAACCCCACGCGGCAGAATTTTTGCAAGAGATAGTTTTCTTCGTTGGTGCATTTTGCTGAGGTCAGAAACGCAAGGCTGTCGCCGCCATGGGTCTCTTTGATCTCTTTGAGCCGAGCAACGGTAAAGTCCAGGGCCTCATCCCAGGAAACCTCTTCAAGCACGCCGTTCTTGCGTAAAAGGGGTTTCGTCAGCCTCTTTGGGCTATGAACAAATTCATGAGCATTCCAGCCTTTGATGCACAGCTTTCCTGCATTCATGGGATTGCTCTTCGACGGTATCGTCTGAACAATCTTGCCGTTTATGGTTTCAAGGAGAAATTCGCAGCCGCATCCACAATATGGGCACGTGGTTCTCACGAAATTCACATCCATTGCCAACTCCTTGGAGGATATCGTTATGCACGTGAATGTAGCACTCACCCACGAGGGAATCAAGAAAGTCCTCGTGGCAATCAGCGGCGCCGCAACAATCCGGTTTCGGCGACTTTTAAGACCGGCCGTACGCTAATTGCCACTGTTTTGATTATGGTTTTCGACCGGGCGAGTCCTGCTCCGCAGCAATCTGCGCAGCGAATTGTGCAAATTCAGCAGGGGAAAGGGTCTCGGCCCGGCGGTTGAGGTCGATAGCGCAGCGACTGGCGGCGCGTTCTACCACGTCATCGTATGCGCTCAACCAACGCCTCCCGAGCAGGTTGTTTCTCAGTGTTTTCCGTCGAGCGCAAAACGCGGCTTTTACGAGCCGGATAAGGAGGTCGTCGTCAGGAATTGGGACGCCGAGGTTTTCTGAAAACACGACCCTCACGAACGTCGAATGTATGGCAGGTACCGGATGAAACGCATGGGGAGGGATGTCCCACAACGCGTCCACCTGCGCCGTCACCCCTAGGAGCGCTGTCAAAACGCCGTAGTCTTTGGAGCCTATTTCGGCCACGAGCCGCCGGGCAACCTCGCGTTGGAGGAGTATATGAAGCGACTGAACGACCTCCCGTATCTGGACGAACCGGAACAACAGCCTGCTCGAGATGCTGTACGGCAAATTGGCTACGACTCGGAGCCTGCCGATGCGGTCGGCAAGCGATTTGAAATCGTACGCCAGCGCGTCCTCATGAATGATTTCCACCATCGAGCTATCGGCGAACTTTTCCTGAAGCACGCGAAAGAAGCCCGAATCTATTTCCAAGGCCACTACGTTGGCCCCGGCATTCAAGAGCGCCTCGGTGAGCGCGCCCAATCCCGCGCCGATCTCCACCACGCTCTCGCCTGGGCGGATGCATGCGGCGCTGACGATTCGATGCAGGTAGCTCTTGTCCACCAATAAGTTCTGGCCCAACCATTTCTTGGGGGCAAGCCGGCGCTCCTTTAGAATTTCTCTGTCGGTCAGTTTTTTCATGCGTACTGCGCCTGCGAGGCGACGTTCACAACATAAAAAAAATATATAGCAACTCTCGAACCTTGTCAGGAGATTGGTCCGTTTCGCGGCGGTGGCAACTCGATAGAGGCGTTTTTTTCTGATTGCGGAGAAGATATCGAATATGATGAAGGACTTGATGATGTGGACTTCATTGCGATATGGATGGAAGAAAGGGAGTGAGATTGCAGTTCGCGTCTTCTCGCAAACGCGAGGGGGTGGTCGATGGGGCGTCATTCCGAGAGCAACGGAGCAATTTTTTGGGGGAACAATGGGGAGAGTGGGTTCATGGGATTGCGGCGTGCTACGAATAGCCGCTTGACACGTCGGTTGTATTTTGTATAAAGTATCTTGTAGATGTTGTGCAACCATAACCGTCTACACGCAGGTCGAACCACATGGCCCAAATCCAGATTAAAGCCCTCCATGAGGAGGTAGCCCGCCAAATACGAGAAATGATACGAACTGGCGTCCTCAACAAGGGCGACCGCATCGTAGAAAAAGAACTCTGCGCCAATCTCGGCATCAGCAGAACCCCTCTCAGGGAGGCACTCCGAGGCTTGGCGTCCGAAGGGCTCGTCAACGTCATACCCCACAGAGGCGCCTATGTGACCAAGCCTTCCATCCGGGACATAAAGGAGATGTTCGAGGTCATGAGCCTCCTGGAAGGATACTGCGCCAGAAAGGCTGCTGAAGGTATGTCCTCCGACGATTTCAGAACCCTCGAAAAGCTCCACAACGACCTCGAACGCCACTACGAACATCGTGACGCCCAGAGTTACCTCGAGGTAAATCATCTATTCCATTGCGAGGTTCAGAAAGCGGCTCGCAATAAAATCCTCAGTGACATAATCGACGGACTCAGGGAGAAGGTGCTCCTCTACCGACATCGCCAGCTTTATTTACCGAACCGCTTCGACGCGTCTATCGAGGAGCATCGTCAGCTCATAGACGCCCTACGGGCCCGGGCCCCCAAGAGGGCAGAGGACGCAATGGCGACACACTTGATGAATCAGTATCAGGTGTTGCAGGCGCTCTACGAGGAAAAATAGGATTGTTTTCGTTCGCCGTTTTTGGTGGATCCACAGGCGATCTTTCGTGAGAAACGAGGAGGGAGATATGTCCACGCAGCAATGTCGATTTGTGGCCTTCATCGCGGTGGTGTTGGCGACCTGGTTCTTTTCTGGTCTGAGTTCGGATTGTTACGGCGTGGTGACCCTGAAGGTCTCGCACCAGTTCGCGGAAGGGGACGTGCGGGATCAGATGGTGCGGGTCTTTGCGGAGAACATTGCGAAAAGGCTCGGCAAAGACTGTGTTTTCCGTATTTACCCGGCCAGTTCTCTGTATAAACCGAAGGAGCAGTGGGAGGCCATGAAACAGGGCAGTCTGGACCTGGCTATTCTGCCGCTGGATTACGCGGCTGGCAAGGTACCCGAGCTTTCCATCACGCTCATGCCCTGTTCAGTATCCAGCATGACACAAGCGATGACGTGGCGGAACAAGCCCATAGGGCAACGCATCGAAAAGCTGGTTGAAGACAATGGGATGAAGCTGCTGGTGTGGGCCTGGCTGGAAGGCGGCATAGGGAGCACGGTGAAGCAGGTGAAACTCCCCGAGGACGTGAAAGGCCTCAAGATAAGGGCCGCCGGCAAGAAGTTCGAATACATGCTGCATCAGGCCGGGGCCTCCATCACAAGCATGCCTTCTTCTGAAATTTATCACGCCCTCTCCACAGGGGTCCTCGATTCCTGTCTTACCTCATCGTCGTCTTTTGTGTCTTATCGTCTTTACGAACAGCTCAAGTATATGAATGCGCCGAAAGACTATGCCATCTGGTACATGGCGGAACCGCTCCTCATGTCTCTCAAGACGTGGAACAGGTTGAAGCCTGAACAGAAAAAGGTTTTCCAGGAAGTTGCCGCTGACATGGAAAAGAATTGGGTGATCCCAAACTTTTCTAAGGATTCGGAAAATCTGGTGCGCGATTTCACCAAGGCGGGCGTACAGCTCCATTTCATGACGAAAGAAGAATTTCAGGCTTGGAGCGATTTTGCCAAGAAGACTGCGTGGAAGGATTTTGCGGAGACCGTTCCCAACGGCAAGGAGCTGTTAGAGCTGGCTGTACAGGCCATGGAGTAGCCCTGAGGCGGCACCCGGCCCAAGGTGACACCGCGGTTGAGGAGGGGCTGCGCGCCGTTCGTGCGTAATAGAGGCAATAGTCCCTTTTGAGGGAGGCGACAGATCCGTACTCGGCGATTGTTTTCGAGCACGGCGCAATGAGAAATTTCATACGGAGCTCGGCGCATAGCCTGTGTACGCCAGACGGGAAGAGGATGCCATGGAAGAATCACAGAGAGGATTTTGGGATCGATTAGAGCATCTGGCAAAGGTGCTCAGTAAGATCAGCGGTCTCCTCGGCGCGATCTTCTTGCTGGCCGCAGCAGCCGCGACGACCGAAGGGGTGTTGGTTCGCAAACTATTGCATTGGTCCACCACATGGCAGATAGAGCTGTCGGTGTTTCTCCTCATGTATGCCTGCTTTGTTGGGGCTGCTTATGCGCAGATGGGAGAGCATCATCTCAACATCGATCTCCTGATCATATATCTTCCACCCCGAGTGAGAGAATATTTGCTCATCATCACTGGAGCGCTGAGCTGCGTGATCTGCGGTATCATCGCCTGGTATGCGTGGCCCATGTGGTGGGACGCCCTGGTTCACAATGAGCACAGCGAGTCGTTGTGGGGACCTCCCATGTGGATACCTTACTTCTTCCTCCCGTTGGGAATGACTCTGCTCCTGCTCCAGTCGCTCACGCAGGTAAGACGCCGTATCATCCGGCTGCGTCAGGGGCGGTACGAGAAGAATGCAGTGCGCACTGAACTGAAGAGCTTAGACGTGGGAACAGCATCCAAACCAGAGAAGGAGGGCTGTTCCCATGGATGAAGCCCTGCTCAGCATAGTGGTCTTTTCAAGCGCGTTGCTGCTGCTCTTCTCCGGCATCCCAATATGGGCGGGCCTCGCGGGGATTTCTATCGTTTATATTCTGATATTCTCTCCGCACATACTTCAGACAATTCCTCACATCCTGTATGGGAGCATGGACAGCTTCGCCATGCTCTCCATACCGCTGTTTATATTATTGAGCGCGCCATTGGCTGAATCTGACGCCAGCAAGGACCTGTACGAAGCGATGCACAGGTGGATGCATCGATTGCCGGGTGGACTCGGCGTCAGTACGATGATGGCGGGCGGCATATTTGCGGCGCTGTGCGGCTCCAGTCCGGCAACCGCAGCCGCGATAGGGGGGGTGGGCATCCCGGAAATGAGGCGGCGGGGCTATCCGCCGGGCCTCGCGTGCGCGGTAGTGGCGCATGCAGGCACGTTTGGTATATTGATCCCTCCGAGCATCACGATGATCCTCTATGGAGTCGCCACAGAGACATCCATTGGCAAATGCTTTATTGCCGGCGTGATCCCCGGCATCCTTTTGGTGGTACTGAGTTCTTTGTGGGTGGTGATAAAATTCGCCGTCGTTGGCCGCCGCGGCGCGCATGCCAGCGTCCTTGGCAGCGCCGAAGACAAGGAAACCGGCATCCAGGGGACGCTGAAAGACCGCTACACCATGAGAGAAAAGCTGCAAAGCCTGGTCAAGGTGCTGCCCTTGATCCTCGTCATCATTGGCATCATGTTCTCGCTGTACGGCGGATGGGCCACTCCGAGCGAAGCGGCCGGAGTGGGGGCAGTCATAGCCATCATCGTGGTGATCGTCATTTACAAAGTCTATCGCATTGAGCAAATCACCAGAATGCTGACGCGGTCGCTAGACGACAGTACCATGATCCTCATGATCATGGCGTCCGCGACCCTCTTTGGTTTTGTGTGTTCGGACCTGTATGTCACGCAGTCTTTGGCCGATCTTATCTTGGCAATGCCTCTAGGGAAATGGGGGATACTTTTTTTCATCAACATGCTGTTGCTATTGCTGGGCTGTTTTATACCTCCGGCGGCTATTGTCCTTATCACAGCCCCGATGCTCCTGCCGGTCGTCAAGGGGTTGGGGTTTGACTCAGTATGGTTCTCGGTCGTGATGACGGTCAACCTCGAGGTTGGCTTGTTGACGCCGCCAGTGGGCTTGAATCTCTATGTAGTCCAAGGCATCGCGTCGGACGTCCCTTTAGCATCCGTTCTGAAAGACCTTATCCCCTTTTTCGTGATCGACGGCATCTTGATTGTGCTCTTGTGCATGTTCCCAGAGCTGGCGCTCTGGCTGCCGAGCAAGATGATCGGGTGAAACTTCAACTCCTTGATTGGGACTCCAGAAGCTCTCGAAATGAATCACACATTGGCCGCGTATCGCCGCTATGTCATCCTCAAGAAAGTGTGGTTCCATTCTGAGTTTCCTGGATGCCCATTTTCATGGGAATGACAATCTGACTTATGAGGCATTTCTCATTCTGTTTTAAGAGAGGCTACACTTGAATGAATCTCGCAATACTGTTGGCCCAAAGGGCCCAGCACTTTGGAAGCAAGCCTGCGATACTTTTCGAGGACAACATTTACACGTACGCCGAGGTGGATGCGCACGTGCAGAGGCGCGCCTCGATGTTGGCCGAATTGGGGGTCACGCCAGGAGAGAGGGTGGCCATTCAACTCCCCAAGAGTATGGAGTTTATTTTCCTTGAACTCGCAGTCATGTCCATCGGCGGCATCGTACTTCCCCTGAACGTCGATTACAAGGCCGAAGAAGTGGACTATCTCTTGTCCGATTCAGAGAGTTCCCTTTTCATAACAGATGCCGTGCGTTTTGAACGGTCTCGGAAGGTCTTGCAGAAGCTGCCTCGACTTGAAACGCTTCTTATTGACGAGTTTGGCAGAAAAGGAAGATGCCGGTCGCTGCACCAAGAGCTGCTGAGGGCATCCTCAGATTTGCAGAGAAGCTCTCCTGCTCGTGATGACGACACGGCAATGATCATCTACACCTCCGGCACGACGGGCAGGTCGAAAGGAGCTATGCTCAGCCACAAAAACCTTATCGCCAATACTGAGGCCCTCCACAGACTGTGGCAATGGTCGGACAGGGATGCGCTCCTGCACGTCCTGCCATTGTTCCATGTGCACGGGCTTTTCGTCGCTCTTCACGGCGGGTTGTACGCCGGCGCGACCATCATCATGCATGAAAAGTTCGACCCGCTGCGAACATGGCGGACTATCGAATCCCAAAAGTGCACTATGCTCATGGGCGTGCCGACCATCTATCAGAGGCTGCTTCATCAATGGGATCGCATGGAACCCAAACCAGACCTCTCGTCCATGCGGGTGTTCATCTCTGGGTCTGCGCCGCTGCTGGAAAATCTCTTCAACCGTTTTGAGCAGGCCACCGGATTTCGCATCCTCGAACGGTACGGCATGACCGAGGCAGGCATGATTGCATCAAATCCCATCCAGTCGGAGAGACGAAAGGCTCGGAGCGTCGGTTTTCCCCTGCCCGGCGTGGAGGCGCGCATCGTGTCCGATAAGGGGGTTGACGTCATTCCAGGCCAGGTGGGAGAGGTATGGATTCGAGGAGACAGCGTGTTCAAAGGCTATTGGAGGATGCCGGAGAAGACCAGGGAATCGTTTCACGAGGGGTGGTTTAAGACCGGCGATCTTGGGTACCAGGATCCAGAAGATTCCAACAGACTGTACCTTGTCGGCCGAAGCAAGGAGCTGATCATCTCCGGCGGCTACAACGTGTATCCCAAAGAGATCGAGGACGTGCTGGAGGCCCACGAGTCGGTGAAAGAGGCGGCCGTGGTGGGCGTTCCAGACGAGGAATTCGGCGAAAAAGTGGTGGCGTTTGTGGCTCTTCGGGAAGAGGCGTCAACCTCCGAGTCAGACCTTATCAGACATTGTAAGGAGCGCCTTGCAGGATACAAGTGCCCGAAATGCGTCGTCACACTAGACGTCTTGCCCCGGAACGCCATGGGTAAACTACAAAAGAATGTACTGCAACAATCTTACGTGGAGCGTCTTTAATCATAAGGGATCCTCATTTGGTGAGGCTTTTCAAGTTGATCCCACACAATGCCGAACTTTTCCCTGAACAACGGACCAAGGCGCTGGAAAAGCTTTTTCCAATGACTCTTGCCCTGCGCAAGCCCTTCGAGAATCTCTGCGACGATTTCCCGAAGCGACGCGAGCTCCTCTTTGGGCAGGAAAGAGACTGCGCCCAGCTTGAGAGATCGGTTGAGGCTCCTGACATCGGTGGAGCGGGCTGTGAGCATGGCTGCCGGTAACCCTCGGCGACTGCAGCTCTCGAGCAGCTCGAAGCCGTTCACCCCCATGATGTCGAGGATGACGAGATCGAAGTCTTCGTGCTCTATGAGAGCTCTGGCTGAATGATAGTCTGCAGCAGTGGTGAGTCGGCTGTCGAAAAGGAGTTCTTTGATGACATCCAGTACGTCAGGTTCGTCATCGACAGCGAGGATTTTCTTGTCTTTGATGATTGAGTCGCTCATTTTAGCCGTTTTACTCTTGTTCTCAAGAATTAATCACGAATTCGATGACGTGGCTGTCATTTCGAGCACTTTATCCCGCTGTCATTTCGAGCGAAGCGAGAAATCTTGGCTCGCAGACGAAGATTTTTTACTCGATCCCTCTCACCTCATCCGAGTCCGGCTTCTCCGAAATGACAACAGCTGACATGTCGTGGCGGTCGCATTGTCTCCTCAAGTACTCATGTAATTCACGATGGGGAACTCATTACGACCCAAATCTCGAGAGCCAATGCAGCCGCTCCCGCCTCTTCGTGACCTCGTTCAAGAACCTTTGCAGGATTGGACCCAATTCCTACGTTTGCTATGTTGGCAAGGATTGGGGCGGACGCATTCACCCATCTTCCTTGGCTCGTGATTCCATTGATTCCACCAAGAGTTCGATGACCGACTTTACCTCTATGGGCATCTCGTACCGGTCTTTGAGGTCTGTCAATTGACTGAGGCAGTTTTGACAGCACGTTGCCAGGATTTTTGCGCCGGTGTTCATGATTTGATCGTGCTTCCGCCTCGCATGTTCGAGTCTTTTGACGCCCATGGCTGTGTTTTGTCCGACGCTGCCCCCTCCGCCGCAACAGAGGCTGTATTTGCGGTTCGGCCACATCTCCACAAAATTGCCGCAAACCGCCTGAATGAGTTCGCGCGGCTCTTCAAAGATGCCCATTTTCCGGCCCACGTTGCACGGGTCGTGGTAGGTGACCGGCCCTTCGATGGCCCCTGCCTTGAGCGGCAAACGCCCTTCCTGCCAATATTTATGAGCCAATTCAATGACGCCCATGACCTCGAAGCCGAGCGGTTCTCCAAGCCACCGCTCCGCGTCTTTACGCAGAATCTTGAAGCCGTGTCCGCATTCGGTAGAGAGTAGGATCTTGGCCCCCAGTCTCCGCGCTTCTGCAACCATATTTCTGACCAAGGTCACCGCCGCGTCGTGGTCGCCTACGTAATAGGCCCAATTGGTGATATCGAATACTTTTGAAGAGAGCGTCCAGTCGGCGCCGATGAAGTGAAAAAATTTGACGTAGGTTTGGAACATTCCTGGATTGGACGTGTATTCCCGGGGATTAGGTATGTAGAGGATCTGAGCGTGTTCCTTATCGAATGGAACTTCCAGCTCTTCGGCGTCTTCAAATTCATCTTCCAATTCTTCCGCCAGCCACTGGGCAGTGTCCACAAATTCCTCCGGCTCCATGCCGGTGTTGTTACCTACTTCCAAAGCCTTTTCAACGCCTTCCAGGATACGGGCAGGCCCGAGCCCTCGCCGACAGGCCTCTGCCCTCAGTTTTCTGATGATCACTTCCATTTTGAGATCTTTGGGACAATCTGTGGTGCACCTGCCGCACAGGGTGCATGCCCATATAAACTCGGATTCTGCGGCGGCGTCATCCATACCCAGAATCACCTGCTGGACGAGTTTTCTGGGATTGAGTTCCGGATATCCATCTATGAGAAAGCACCTGGCGATGCACTCGCCGCATGTGACGCAGAGGTCTAGGGTATCGCCTTCGTATTCGTTGGCAATGGAAGATTTCAGAAGTTGACGGGTTGCCTGCGTGTGTAAGGTATTCATCGTCCGATCCCATTACGCGCCGGAGTGTGGTCCCTGCGTCGATCGAGGGACATTTTGAACTCATGTATCAGGGCTTCAAGCCTCGCCGGTTGTCTGGCTGACACTGTGGCAAAAGACGCCAGTGGGGTGGTTCGTCCTGCGTCCTGCAATTTCCTCAAGACCTCTTTGACCCTGTTCCCAGCCCATTGAGAGCCATTCCTCGAGCCGCAGTTCCCAGGGTGGCACCCCACGACGAGCACCCCTGAGACCCCCGCGGTCAGAGTGGCCCAAAGCATGGACTCTGACACCCTTCCCGCGCACGGCACGCCAAGAAAAAGCGCACCGTGGGGCATATGAATTGCCGGGATCAAGTCCGAGACGGAACGTTCACACCCATACACCACAAATGTATTGTCTGCTGCGCCTTGTCGGATATCTGCCAGAAAGCCCTGGATGCCCATCTGAGGAAAGCTCATGAGGTCGAGAGCCTCTCGGGGGCACTCCGATATACATAACCCGCATTGTTCGCACGACGCTGAAAAACTCGTAATCTTGGATCGCGCCGGACCATAATTCACCGATATTGCCGAGTGCGGACAGATTCGAAGGCAGGTGAGGCAACGGATGCATTCGTCATTGACAGAGATGGTCTCAATGGAAGGGATGCGATTGGCCCGCAAAGCCCGAGATCGCGCTTGGACTGCTACGGAGTACGCCTGGGAAACCGTCTGGGTCAGTCCAAGCGTTCCTGTGCATCCGCCGACCGCGAACACGCCCCTGCTGAACGATTGTCCACCGCCGCAGTGGATGCTTTCGGAAAGCAGGAAACCGTCTTGGTCCACATCCTGATTGGCGACGCCCTTGACGGCCTCTGGCACACAGGAGGCGTCGGGATATCCTACTGTGTAGATGCGGTCGCAAGAGACCTCGATGAGTTCCCCAACTATGCTGTCGACGACTCGAACGATGAAGTCGTTAGGATTTCGACCGGCGTCCACCCGTTCCACGGTCGGCGTCTTGTCCTCCTCGTAGCGTACAAAACACACCCCTGCCTGTTTCGCCCGATCATAGAGGAGCTCCCCGTCATGGGTCGCCACCGGCATATTCCGGAAAAAAACGAATGAGGCCCCCCCTGCTTCTTGATGCGCCAGGGCGGCGGCAAGCGCGCTGAGAGCGGCGTCGGGATGAGAGTTCGACCCTGCGTCCAGGACAAACCCAATACGATTACCACCGGTAAAAGACGTCCCCTCTTCATACAACGTCATCCCTCGGGGCGTTTTTCCTGCATCGTCGGCCATGGAGTACCCAAAGGCAAACACCACACTGCCGAAGAGGTTATCGACGAGCCCATCGAGTTTCACCCTGAAAAAAGGGCCATCGCGTTTCACGAGCGGCATTTCATCCAGGACCAGGGTTGTCCATCCCCCATCCGGAGCGTGAGAGGCAAAAACCCATCCTGGAGCGACCTCAGCCGTCCGTTGGTAGATTGCATCGGGCAGTTGAGAGACTTTTGCATACAGGCACGAAAGGCCTACTTCGTGTAGCGCTTGTGAGGCTATCGCGCCGCACAGACCATTGCCCACCACCAACACCCGGTAATACGGGCTCAGGGCTTTTTCTCGAGAAAAGTTTACTTCGAGCCCAGACATGTTGCGCCTTTCAAAGAGATGAATAGTCTGCGATGATCGCTGCTGCAGCCTCGCCGGCGGATAAAAGGGTTTTCTGGATGTTCCCCGGACCGCCGCACGTGCCGGCGACGTAAACACCTGCTGCTGCGCCGAGGCGGCCTCCCAGGCAGCGGGGAACAGATATGAAGCCGAACTCGTCGAGGCTCAGGCCCAGGACTCCCGCGAGTGAAGCTATGTCCTGGGCAGGCCGCTGCCCTGTGGAAAGCACAATCTTGTCGTATTCTTCCCGAACGTTCAGCCCGTTTTTCGTGCGGACGACGCCGAGGCTTCCGTCAGCGCCCTGAACGATCTCGCCAGGCACGCCCTGAATGAAGCGGATTCCTTGCTTCTTCGCCTCGTCCATCAATCCATTCGCCATCTTGCCGGTGATTTGCAAATCGATGTAGAAAAGGGTCACGTCCCAATGGGGGTAGGTATAACGCAAAGTCAGAGCCATCCTCAGGGCAGCGCTGCAGCAGTATTCCGAGCAATAGTTGGCGCCTATGGAGCGGTCCCGTGAGCCGATACATTGAAAAAACGCCAGACGCAGCGGTTGACTCTCATCCGACACATAGGAACTCAGATTACCCGTACGAGTCCATTCGTTCAGCTCCGCAAGGGTGGCTACGCCAGACAGGCGCCCGTAGCCCCAGAAAACTTTTTCTGTCGGATCGTATGGTTCAAACCCTACGGCAGCTACCACCGCACAGGCGTCAACCAATTTTTCAGTTCCGTGGCGCCTGGATCGCAAGCGCACCTTTTCGATCTTTGATCCGTTTCGAACGAGCTGCGAGACTTCCCAACCAAGCTCCACTGCGATTTTGTCCGCTGAGCGCACACCGTGGATGAGATCATCCACTTTGCAACAGTAGCAGCCTAGACATCTGTCCGTGGCCATGCACGCCCAGTTTTTCACATGGCCGCCGAGGATTTCCTCTTTTTCCACGATTACGCAGGGGAGGTCATTTGCGGCGAGGGCCTCCGCGACGGCCAAACCGGCGACGCCTCCCCCGATGATAACGATTGGTCTGGTCTTATCCATGATGATCAGTACTCTTCATGAGTAATCAGTCGCCCAACTTTTTCATGCGTCTGTCATACGCTTTCCAGTAGCGTTCGTTGCATTCTCTCAGGCAATCCGCCAGTATCGGGCCTGCCGATCTATTGCTTCCGGCTGGACTCCCGAGACAAAACCGCTGGCATGATTCCAAGTCAAAATCGTCTTCCGCTTCGGCGTCCTGATCAGCGGCCTCGGCCGCGTTCCAGGCCGAGACGCCGAATGGTCTCAAAGCGCTTTGGGCGTGTCCGTGAGGACAAAAAAGCGACATTGCCATGACTGAGACTATGATCGCCGCTATGTATTTCGAACCAACGGGAGGCATCTGTCTACCTCGTTTCAGCTCCTATATCTGTCCGGTCAGTACGAGCGGTTTGCAGGGCTGCCCCCGCCGCGCGAGGACGCAGCGCCGGCATCCATGTTCCTTTGCTTACTATGGATCATCCTCAAACGATAAATCAAGTCTATAGGCTTCAGCCAGATTCCGCGACGCCTCGGCGAGCACTTCTGCGGCCCTTGGTCAAGTGCATTGGTTCTCGTTGAAAAGCGCTCGAAAGCTCGCTGCGTCGGGCAAACTAATTTTCACCACGAGTGCGCTATGGCCCCGACCGCGCACGCAACTACGCATGGCAAGCGCCGCTTTCCTGACTGCCGCTTGCATCGCGCGCATTCGTCCCGAAGTCTTTTGTCTTTGTCCTCCGGGACAATGGCCACTGCGTGCGCGCTCAACGGGTCATGAGGATTCTCATGCACCAGAAAGACATGGCACGGACAGGCATTGACGCATGCGCCACAGGCATTGCATTTGCTCGCGTCGACGGCGATGAAATAATCGCCTGAACCATCGCTGTATCCGTAGTGCGCTATGATGAACTCTTCCCGTGCATTTTATGGACGTACTAGTGCGACCGGCCTAGTTTTTACGGCCTTTCCCTTGCGTCACAAGGGCGTGGGCGAACAGCGCAGCCCCGATTGCGCCTGCCAGTTGCGTGTCGTATGTCGTTGTAAGGGGCTCCAGACCGACCTTCTTTTTGAGCCGATCGATGATGCCCCTGTTCTTGGCCATGCCGCCGGTCACTGCGAACTCGGGTTCGATGCCCACTCGCGCGAGCAAGGAATATATTCGGTCAGCCATAGCCGCGCAATATGCCGCAAGGACTTCGTTGGTGTTCGCTCCTTTGCGCAGCAACTTCAGCGCCTCGGATTTGGCGTACACCACGCATGTGCAAGACACGGGAGGAGGTTCCTTTTCGACCTGAAAGGATCGGTCCCCCACTTCGCCAATGGGAATCGAAAGCAGGTCTGCAAAGACCTCCATGCCTCGACCAGTCCCTGCGGCGCATTTGTCATTCATGACGAAGTTGACGACTTTGCCATGTTGGTCGCAGCGGATAGCTTTGATGTCCTGTCCACCGACATCGAGTACGGTTCGGACTGCGTGCCCGTAAATGAAGTGCGCTCCTTTGGCATGGCAGGCAATCTCCGTAACGGTTCTGTCGGCCATGGGGACGTTTACGCGACCGTAGCCGGTGCCGATGCAGTAGTGTATGTGTTGCTGTCTCAGATCGGTGTTGGCAATGGCAAACTTCAGCGCATCGATAGCGGAATCAGGGCTTCGTGAACCGGTTCGCATATTTCCATAGCAGTACAAGGCCCCGTCTGCCAGGATCACGGCCTGGGAGCTCACCGAGCCGACATCCACGCCCGCGACGATGACGTGGGCCTTTTTCCAATCAATCTCAGGATTGACCCAATGTGTCTCTGCCCATCGCCAATAGTCGGACTGTTTCCCATCAACCATGCTGTGCACCTCATCGCTGGGTATTGTCAGGTCGCTCTCGAACTACTCCGGCTGCGCTGACTGCAGCGCCGACGGCCGCTCCAAATTCCGGATATTCCGGCGCCAAAATGGCTTCAACCTCGAGTTCCTTTCCGAGGGCTGCGAGGAGCGCCTGGTTTTTCGCAACACCGCCTATCATCACGATACGCGGGACTATACCGACGCGTCTGACCATGGCAGCGATCCTGCCTGCCATGGCGTCATGGATGGCCTTGCTGATATCTTTCTTGTCGATATTTGCATGGATGAGCCCCACCACTTCTGATTCGGCAAATATAGTACATTGCGCGTTCATGGCAATGTGCTTATCTGAAGAGAGCGCCAGGATTCCGAGTTCCTCCAGAGGGGTCTCCAGCGCTCGCGCCATGGCTTCAAGGAACGCGCCTGATCCTGCCGCGCATTTCTCGTTAATGGCAAAATCCAAGACTCGTCCTTTTTCATCACACGAGACCACGCGGCTTTCTTCCGCGCCGACATCGAGCACAGTTCGAACGCCAGAGAAAAAATAACATCCGCCCGCAGCGATGGCTCCGACATCGTTGATCTTGATGTCTGCCTCGCGGATTGCCTCCGCTCCGGCGCCGGTACCTGCGATACGGGCAACATCAGCCATTTTGACCCCCGCGTCACCCACCGCGAGGTATAGGGACTCTTGGACAGCGTGGGATTGCTCAATACCGGTGGCAACCAAACTTTTGCCTATGATGGCGCCGTCTCGTATAATAACGGTTTTGGTGTTTTTGGCGCCGCAATCGATCCCGGCAATGATCATGTCCCGCACCTCCTCGGTTCCTGCGATCTCGCACGTTGTCTTCACTGGGTGTTGCTCTCAGGATTTAATCCGAGATTGCTCCGCTTCAGTCCCAAATACGCATCAATGGCTTCATCTTCATTGTAAGGCGCCAAAGGTAACGAAGAAATCTCAGCTCACATCAATGGAGCCAAAATGCCGCCGTCGAGTTCGCTTTATTCTTCCGGGACTGCTATATCATGGGCTCGCATTTCGCAAAAGACGTCTGGGGCTGCACATATGAGACACATGTTGCGCCTCGGAGAAGACGACACCAAGAGCCTGTGATCTATTCGTATGGATTGCGATTGAAACCTGGGCATCTCCCATGTACAATATGGACACTACTTTGGGAGGACGACAATGGCGTTCGACGATGAAGTGCAAGTCAGTCCGGAGCTGAGCGAAGAGTTTAGAGCCTTTGAAGAATTTTGCGCGGAGAACAGCGGCAGCGAATTGGTGTACTTCGACGTCGTGGCAAGGGAGCCGCTGGCCATGGACTCGGTCACCCTTGCGTTCAGCATGCGAAACCTCATACGCCTGTCGCGTGAACTCATGGATTTGATATTGAGCACACTCAACGGCGATTCCGATATAACCGTACAAGACATCCTCTCCACCAAAGGGATACAATTGGACAAGAATCACGCGCAAAGGCTGCGCCAGGTGTTATTCGCCTTTCGAGACCAAGAGGACCAAGCGGTCTCGGCTAACCTCGTGAGAGCGTTTCAGCTTATGACCATCAGTCGTGAACGGAAGAAGTGCATTCTGAACTATGGGGAATCATACACCCCTCCAGAAGAAGGTTGGACGGCCGAGGATTTTGGCGGGGATGAAGCTATGCTGGAAACGGTCCGATCAGTGGAAGACCCTCGTTGGAAACATGAGGAGGAAATGTGACGACAATGCATCAGGAGCACCTGCTTGCGCCCATTAGCGAGAATGGCAAGCGGGTTCTGGATTTGATCAAGACCGATCGCCGCGAGGCGTCTATGCTCATGGAGTCGCTCTCGCAGGAGGAACAGGTTTCCCTCGTCAGCCGCCAGGCGATCAAGGACCCAAAGGGCGCACAGGAGCTGTTGTTTTTGCTGGATGACGAACGGAGCAAAAACATCGTTGATGCGCTGGGAGATCGCACGGTGTTTCGTATCATGAAATCCCAGAGTTCCACGCACATCGGCGTGCTTCCGTTGGTGCGCCCGGAAAGGGTTCAGTCGATCCTCGACCTCGATCAAGAGCTGTTTTCATCGAAAGGGACCACTGATCCCACCACAGCCTATCACTGGATGGTGAGCTTTCTCGAAGAGGATGAAAGCCAGTTCAGTCAGCTTCTCTTGCACTTGGATATACGCGTCGTCGCATCTGCGTTCCAGGACAAGATTATCAAACCCTGGACGCACCCGCAAAGCGACGTCCTCGAAGAAGAGGAAGACGCGACCTTTCCGGCAGATTTTCTCGTTCGATTAGACCGAGGCGAACTGAAGCCAGAGGACCTGGAAGTGACGGATGAGGAAACACTGGACATACTCACCAAGATTTACCTTGCCGATCCCGCGTACTTCAACGAACTCGTTTCCATTATGCTGCGGGAAGAAGACTTGAAACAGCGCACTGCAGAAGACGCTTTCGACAGGATTCATCAGCAGGTGGGCGATATCACGGCTATCACTGAAGAAGCGGAAGACATGTTCGTGCCGCTGGAAGAATAGCAGACGCAAGGGGCGCGCCTCGAGAAAAGGAGGTTGGGAACGGCTCGGTGGAGAGGGGCTTCTGGCGGCTGCCATGGAGGCGAACTTCTCACATGAAAAAGGCTCGCCAGCGTATGTCTTAGAGGATGCTCCGGGGGATTTTCGAATTCGGTGACGTGACGGTCATTTTTCGGGGCTTCTCCCTGTCATTTCGGCCACTCCCCTGGTCTTCTCGGCCACTCCCCTCTGTCATTTCGAGCGAAGCGAGAAATCTTTGCTCGTCCTGAAGATTTCTTAGCCCCAAGGCTCCTTCGAAATGACATGGACGTCCCGGCGTGTCACCTTCATTCGAGCCTCCGTCCTTCGGAATGACAGGAACCACCGAGCGCCTACCACCGCAGTCTTCGCAACCATTCAGGAATCAGACAATACGGATTTCATTGCGTCGGAAATTTATAAGAATTCTCGACATTAATCACGAATTGGGGCTGTGTACGCTCATTGCCTCATCCTCACGAAAGTGGGGATCCATAATGAGTTTTCTGGATTCCCTTTTTCATGGGAATGACAACGTCACGTCAGAGCATTTCGCGATTTCTGTTGAGAAAGGTTAAAGAGAACCGCGGCGGGGCGAAAGATTTTTTGCCCCTCGCAATTCGGCTTCTTCTTTAGTGAGGATGCAGCTGTTAAGAAGCTATTTCGCCGGAGATTACCTTTCGATCCCCATTTTCTTCGGGATAACGGTCAAGGCAGGCGTCAGCCCCGATGAGCGACTACGGAGCAGCACAGCGAAAAGATCGGGGCAGCCGAGGTGCGGACTGCCCCGAGCAACCGTTATTTGGGCCCTCCCGTCGTCGGCTTGGGGGCCTGAGTTGGCGGGACGCTTGGCGCTGCGGATTGGTCCAACATCTGCACGTTCATCTTTTTTCTCAAATCTTGAGCAATGCGCTCGTAATTGTCTTGCTGTGCTTGGAATTTCAGTTGCTCCATAATGTACTCTTTTGCCTGGTCGAACGACCCTTCCTCCGCAGGTTTTCTGTCCTCGACCAGCAGCACATGGTACCCGAACTTACTTTTTACTGGACCGACCGGGATTCCGGGCTTGATAGTGAACGCCGCTTCCTCGATTTCCGCCACCAGGCTCCCTTTTGGCAGCCACCCAAGATCGCCGCCTTTGTTCTTGCTCGGACAGATGGAGACCTGGGCGGCGATGTCGGGGAATTTTTCCCCTTTCTTCAGCCTGTCCATCACCGCCTTTGCCTCTTTCTCGGTGTTTACGAGGACATGGTGCAAATGGACACTTTCCGGAGTGACAAACTGGTCCTTATACTGTTCGTAATAGGCCTTGGCCTCTTGTTCCGTGGGAGGCTTAAGATTTCTGCTCATGCGGTCAAGGTAAATGCGGGCCAACAGGTCTTTCTTTGTGAAATCCATGAGTTTTTGAACCTCGGGAGCTTTGTCAATATTTTGCTTTTCGGCTTCCGCGGCCAGGACATAGATATTCACGATATAATCCAATGTCTTTTGTCTGGCTTCAGGGCTCATGTAGAGGTCTCGGTACCTCTCTGGTATGGCATTGGCCAGGTCGTTCAGGTCCTTTTCGGTAATGGTGAGCGCTCCTATTTTGGCAAGGACTGGGCTCTGGCCGCGCACCGCGCCGGCTTCGATCAAGCCGAGGCAGCACAAAGCCGCGGTCAAAAAAAGAGTGGTGACTTGTAGCGGTTTCATTTTTCTATAATCTCCTTTATAAGTAATAATGATAACTACTTTATATACTTACGCAAGATCACGTTACGGACAGGCTTATACCACAGGGCTGAAGACCTGTCAATTTTTCCTATGGAGTACCAAATAGTTGTGTTTATTATATGTGCCATCAGTTTAAGGCTGCAAAGGACGAGAATCCGCCGGCCTTGCGAGCGTCACTGCATGGGCCCGTGCGCATAAGAGCCGCGTCGTGCCAGTCAGCCGCTAGGGAATACATTTGACTAACGCCGTGTGAGTGCCCATACATTGAAACATGAAGACAAAACATCCAGAGCCTGTCCCAGAGAAAAAAGGCCTCTCTCACGAGGAAATGCGAATGATACTAGACTCCATCGCAGACGGTGTGTTCACGGTGGATAGCAACTTCATCATTACCTCCTTTAATCGAGCCGCCGAAGAGATCACTGGCGTACCTGTGGCAGAGGCCCTTGGGAAGCCCTGTTGCGAGGTGTTTCGGGCGGAGATCTGCGAAGGAGACTGCGCGTTGAAGCAGACTGTCCGCACCGGCAAGCCAGTGGTGAACAGGGCGGTGTATATCGTAAGGTCGGATGGGAGGCGCGTACCGATTAGCGTGAGTACTTCCATGTTGAAAAACAGGGCCGGCCGACTCATGGGCGGGGTTGAGACATTTCGAGACTTGACTCTTGTAGATACCCTGCGAAAAGAGGTGGAGAAGTCCTATACCTTTGAGGACATCATTTCCCAAGAGAGCAGGATGAGAGCTTTATTCGCAATACTCCCGGATGTGGCTGCCAGCGACAGCACCGTCTTGATCCAAGGAGAAAGTGGAACCGGGAAGGAGCTCATGGCTCGAGCGATTCACAAGTTGTCGCCTCGCGCCGGCAAGCCTCTGGTCACGGTAAATTGCGGGGCGATACCGGACAATCTTTTGGAATCTGAGCTGTTTGGCTATAAAGCAGGGGCCTTCACCGACGCCAAGCGGGATAAACCCGGACGTTTTGCCCAGGCGCACGGCGGAACAATCTTCCTCGACGAAATTGGCGATATCACCCCCGCGCTTCAAGTCCGGCTGCTGCGATTTCTCCAAGACAAGTCCTTCGAGCCCCTTGGAGGCACCACGACCGTGCGTTCTGACGCCCGGGTCATTGCCGCTACCAACAAGGATTTGGAGGCGTTAGTGGCGTCAGGGGATTTTCGTGAAGACCTTTTTTATCGCATCCAAGTCTTTAAGATATCTCTGCCGCCTTTGCGGGAACGAAAAGCAGACGTTCCTCTGCTGGCGGATCATTTTATCAATAGATTTAATCGGTTACGAGGGAAAAACATCTTGGGATTATCTGATGAGGCAATGCGAGCATTCATGAGACACACATGGCCGGGAAACATCCGGGAGTTGGAAAATGCCATTGCCCATGCGTTTATACTGTGCCACGGGGGACTTATTGCGCTGGAACACCTGCCTGATCCTTTGAGGAAGGGCGCCGCGGCCGAGTCTGCGACGATGCTTGGAGAGACGCTGAAGGAGTTAGAAATGAGGGCTATCCAAGAGGCGCTTTCGAGGAACAAAGGCAGGAAAACGGCGGCAGCGCGGGAGCTCGGCATCAATAAAACAACCCTATGGAGGAAGCTGAAACACTTTGGTTTGGAGGCGTGAGTCTGGGCGATAAATTTGTTGGAAGGGTCGCTCCAATTCGCGAGAGGGCCGAGGCGTTACCCATGGGACTTGCCAATGTATTCGGAAATCATGTGGACGAGTTTGTTGATATCCACGGGTTTTTCGATCACGGCATTCACGCCGCTGTCGGCAATCTTTTTGGCCTCTTCATCCTGGCCTCCCCACCCAGTCAGAACGACGAAAAATGGTTTTTGCAACCCTTGTTCCTCACAATATTCGCGAATGCGTTTGCCCACTTCCCACCCGCTCATTCTGGGCATGCCGAGGTCGCACAAGACGATGTCGGTGGGAGACTCACGAAAAAGCTCCAGCGCCTGCTCTCCTGAATAGGCCCCAAAGACTTTTCTCGAAAAGGGAGCCAGTCCTTCCGCCAGGAGATTGACCACGTACTCTATGTCGTCCACGATCAAGAATGTCAGGTTTCTGAGCCGTGGGTCAGGATCGATGGCGAGGGCGGCTGTCTGCTCTTCAGCGGCTCGCGGCAGCTTGATCGTGAACGTCGTGCCTTTCCCCACTTGGCTTTGCACTGTGATCTCCCCGCTATGTTCGGAGATGATGCCATACGTGCTAGCCAGTCCCATTCCCGTCCTTTGCAAGCCGCCTGTAGTGAAAAACGGCTCGAATATTCTCTTCAAATGTTCCGGCGGTATGCCGATCCCTGTGTCCTGAATTACCAGGCATACCTCTTCCTCAGAAGACTGGGTGACGACAGAAATCTTTCCCCCGCCGGGCATAGCTTCCACAGCGTTTTTCACCAGGTTGACGACAACCTCAAAGAGTTCGTTTTCTCTTCCAAACACGGTGCAGCCTTCTTGCAAAGATTCATTGAGTTCGATGAGAATCCCGTTCTTTTCCGGCGCGCTTTTCCACCAGACATTGCTCATTTCTACCGCGCTGCGTACTGTTTCGGAGAGGTCAAACACGCGGCCTTCCCGCGCGAAGTCGGATTTGAGGCGCGCAAAGGTTTGAAGCCGTCGGACTGTTTCGGATCCGAGCCGGGCGCTGCGGAAGAGTTGATCAAGACGCTCAGCCACTGCTTCGAAGTTACCTGCTTCGAGATTCGCCTTGGCCAGTTGCGCGCCGCCCATGACAATCTGCAGCAGATTGTTGAAGTTGTGAGCCACTCCGGACGCCAGTTCACCGACGGCTTTGAGTCGTTCTGAGCGCAGAAGGAGCTCTTCGGTATATTTCCTTTCAGTAACGTCCCGACATATTCCTCGGAAGCCGATGGCTTTCTGATCCATATTGCGTACGATGGCGACGGACGCTTCAATCGTTCGAGGCGACCCATCTTGGCGGATAATGGTGAACGTGATGGATGCTCGTGGGGCGTTGGTCTTATAAACGTCGGAAAAAACCGCATTGAGGTCTCTCGCCGTATCTTCGCTGCAGAGTTCTCGATAGCTCACCCCGATGAGTTCCTCTTTACTCAGTCCAATCATTCTGCACAGCGGCTCATTGCAAAAAACCAGGCTCCCTTTGAGATCGACCTCGTAATAGCCCTCCTCGATATTTTCGATGATAGTGCGGTATTTTTCCTCTGATTGCTGGAGTTCGTGCTGCGTCTTACCTCGTTCTGTAATCTCAGCCCGCAGCCTTTCATTCACCTGCGTCAATTCGGCGGTACGCTGATCAACCCGTTGTTCGAGTTCGTCTCTCGCCTGCCGCAACTCTTCCTGAGACGATCGCAATTCAGCCGTTCTTTCAGTCACTAAACGACTCAATCTTTGGGGGGTCTGGGCAAAAATCCAGGTAATGATTGCGAGAAAGGTGGCAATCGCGACGCCGGTGATGACGAGCCATCGGGCGCTCGATGGGGTCCGGGCCCAACCGCCGGGCGGAACTGCCGCAAGCTGCCAGGAACCGAGGGGTAGGCGCATCTCCATGCTGATGGGGTCCAACTCAAAAATTCGTTCATCCCCAAAAATGACTTTCGCTGCCTTTCCTTGAGGATCTTTGAATCGGATGGCAAAGCGGCCGGCCGTGGATTCCGCTTGAAGATCGGCGTCTTCAAAAAAAAGAGGAGCATCCAAAACCATTTGAACGAATCCCCAAAGGGGTCCCGAGGGTTTTGACGCGTCTGGTTCGAGATTCACAGGGGACTGCATCAAAAACACGCGGCGCCCCTCCGTACTTTCAAATGGTCCAGCAAAGACGGTCTTGCCGGTTTCGGCAGCCTTTGCCGCAGATTCCTCTATGTGGGTCTCAAGCACATAATTGGTCCCCACAGGCGTCCGGCTCAATGGCGAGAGAAAGACCAACGGCGCCTTACCTTGAGGCGCGAGCCGAATTTCCTTGATTGCTGGATCTATTCCAATGGCGAGGTGTGCGAGGGACTGCAATTGAGAATCGGTCAGTTGTTTGTGTGTGGCGATGTAATTGATAATACTTTTGGTAAGAAATAGTCGCTTGTTGAACGATGCTTCGAGTCGAGACAAATAGCCGCTCACATGCCGTATCATCTCCGCTCTCACGGCAAGCGCTTGCTTTTGCTTTTCCAAATTCACCACTACTGAGGTGATGAAAACGACTCCTGCAAACACACCAAGTGCTGCAATGTACGGCAATAGCCTGGAACGAAACGACATAATTGGGCTTTGGCCCCTGACCGGCGGATGCAACAGCGCGTCCGCGCGACTCCACGGGGTTTCCTTTCCAAAGACTCCTTCGACCGATTTGAAGAACTTGGTCAGGACATCTCAACCGCAGCGACAATTATACCGCAAATGGTGCAGAAATATGAGTAAAAAATGCTCAATTCATGACCATCGGCGTCAATTATTTCATCTTGCGAATTCTCACATCAATGCCGTCAACCCCCTTCATGAGGGTCACGAGTTTAGAGACATCTGTATCGCCTGTATGATAAGGATACAATACTTGCGGCTTAAAGGCCTTGGCAGCGTCTGCGACCATTTCAGGCGTCATGGTGTACGGCAGATTCATGGGCAAGAACGCCACATCGATGTCTTTCAGGGTCTTCATTTCAGGAATATTCTCGGTATCGCCCGCCACGTACACTCTCTTGTCCGCAAACGTCAAGATATAGCCGTTTCCGACGCCCTTGGGGTGGTAGGGTCGCCCAGGAGCCCGCATATGAACCATGTTGTACGCGGGAACAGCCTCGATCTTGATCCCGTCTATCGTTTTCGTGTCACCGTTTTTCAAAATGACGGCGCCTTTGAGCTTTGGGGCGCATTCCGGGGCACATACAATAATCGTTGTGGGCTTGACAATCCTCTTTAGAGCGCTCAAATCGAGATGGTCGGGATGATCGTGTGTGATGAGCGTCAGGTCCGCTTTTGGTACGGTTCCGTAGTCCGCCAACTTCCCGTACGGGTCAATGTGGATGATCTTGTTTTGGTATTGAAAAAACAGGGAGCCGTGGCCCACAAAAGTGATCTTCAGGTCGCCGCCTTTGGTCGAAAACACGTCGGTCTCGAATGGGGGCGCGGCAAAACCCCCGAGCGCGCAGCTCAGGACGATTCCAAGCATTATAGGCGCTATACATTTCATTGAGGGCCTCCTTGCGGTGGGGGACTGTCTGCACGACTGTGTGAAGAGCGACGCTTTTAAGGGACAGGGAGTCAGAAAAAGACTCTTACGGGGCCGTCGAACTAGAACAATATCAGGCGCACCGGCCGTGCAAGGTTCACATAAGGCCCGTTGGCCGTTTCTCCCCTCGTGGTAGTCCCGACGTAGAGCTTCAAAGTATCCGCAAGCTGAGCCACAGAACTGTTAAGCAACCGGATACAGCCGTGGGATTGATTCGAGCCCACACTCCAGGGTGAATCCGTACCATGAACCCTGTACGCGCCGCTGTCCACCATCTTCACAGGCGGAGCAATGGCATCGAGGACCTCGCCTGTCTCCAATATCGAAACCTCCTTCGTGCGAATCTGTTTGGAGAATAGGGGCATCATGTGGCCGCCATAGACCGTCCTGCTGGGGCTTTGCCCCCATGCCCACTCTCGGTCGGGAGGAGGTATCCACAGAGGTTTATCGTCGAAGATACGTACAATGTAATAGGTACCTTTCGGGGTAGGGTACTCAACGGATCCAAGGCCCGCGCGACACTCAAACAACAGGGTTCTTGTCTCATCGTCCTTGATGCCGAAGAGCTGCACGGAATATTGTGCCCGATCGACAAGTATCTCGTAGGTGGCATAGAGAGATCGAGGATCGCCCACCAGTCTTCCCAACCGGCTCAATCGGGATGCGTCATCCAAAATCTGCCCCCCCTTTTTCGCCACCACGGCGAGATTATTCCCTGGCAGGCTCGCGATCTTTACCAAGTCCTTCTGTATGCGGGAAAGCGATGAGCTTCCTGGATAAAATCCGCGGTTTCCCTCATGTTCGGCGTGTCCCATTAGATCATCGTAAAAGGTCCGGCGAGCGACTGAATAAGCTATTCTCCGGGCTCCCCTGGGAGGAAGTGCGAGCAGTCCGTCCAGTGGCTCCAGTTCATGTCGAGGAACAGCGGCTATCTTTGTAGTCTGTTCTTGAGCCACGTAGCCACTGGGATTGGCAAAACTCAAGACTTTTTCCGTTGTAGGATTTTCCGAGGAATGCGCACTGGCAGTTGATACGACCACAAAAATTAAGAAGGAGGAGAGGAAGCCCCATGGGCTCGCGGGTCTCAACGTCATCGGTTCCATACTCCGTGGACACAATCAGGGGCGCAGCAAAGCATGCGGCGGCCCAGACCAGAAATATTCCTAAGCATAACTGTATCCAAAGTCATGTCAAGGGATAAAAACCCTCAGCAGATTCCACATGTTGAGGAGCTCTGGAAATGAATCACGAATTGGGCGCAATGGGCCGCTGTGTCGTCCTCACTAAAGTGGGGTCCATAGCACATTTGCTGGTTTCCCACTTTCATGGGTATGACGATCTGATATTCAGGAGTTTTTGCGCATTCCCTCCTAGGATGGCCCCTCGCACGGCCGAACTAATGTCGGCTTTTTCCAGGTCTCGTAAATAACGGGAAAGAGACAACAGAGGATAATCGCTCCCAAAGAGTATTTTCTCCTCGCCCATTACGTCGCACGCAACCTTGAATATTTTTGGATTGTAAAGATAAGGAGAGGCGGCAGTGTCGACATATGTCTTGGCCAAGGCTTTCATAATCTCGGGCATGAGCCCATACACGAATACCCCTCCGCCAAAATGCGCCAAGATAAAGGTTATGGATGGATTCGATTCTATCATGTTGAGCAGGGCAGTAAAATCCACGCGAATCTTGCCAGGGTATTGATGTCCTACGGGTTCATTGACATGCAACAACAACGGCTTACCGAGGGCGGCGGCCACATCCAGCACCGGCTGGAGGTTCTCGGCAAGGGATGCATTCCAACCGAGGTCGTAAAACGCCAGCTCTCCGAGGCCGGCAAAGCCTTGTCCCAAAGTTCTGGACGCCTCTTCGGACGCCGCAGCCGTGTCTGCGCATGAGAGAACAGCGAATGGGATGATTCGGTCAGGATAACGTTGGCTAAATTCCCATATTTCGTCGTTGTTGCGCTTGATGAGGTCAGGATCCCGCCAGGGAAAGCCAAACACCACTCCCTTGTCTATCGATGAATCATCAAGGTAGTTGATGATATCAACTTCTGATGCCATCCTTGCCTTGGACGACGAGTAGATGGAGGCAAACCCGCGATCCCGCGTGCAGAACTCTTCACGATTATTGCGAACCTTTTTGGGAAACAAATGAATGTGAAAATCTACGATCATCGATACACTCATCAAGAACCTTAGGGGCTGCCAGCTAAATTAGAAATGAGGGAACTGTCTGGATTTCAATTTTCGTCCAGTATCATAGCAAAAATGTCTCAAGAGTGTCCAGGTGAGATGAACAGGGACTGCTTAGTCTCAACTTGACAGGAAACGTTGAGTAATTAACTGTTCTGTAATATGAGTAGCTCACTTGTGCACGCGTCCAAGTCGCACCGTTGGGCAACGCGAAGACAGAATCGTGGCATTACAGACGATCTATAAAACGCGATATCGACCGAAGGAGCCGGTGTAATGGCCTCTCAGGATTATTATTCCATCCTCGGGGTAAAAAAGGATGCATCCGAGGCGGACATCAAGAAGGCATATCGGAAGCTCGCCCGGAAATATCACCCTGATGTGAATCCTGGAAATAAAGAGGCAGAAGAGAAGTTCAAGGCCATTTCACAGGCTTATGACGCGCTTTCCGACAAGGAAAAAAGGAAGATATATGATGAGTTTGGGGAAGAGGGCTTGAAGGCGGGCTTTGATCCTGAGCAGGCGCGACAGTATCGACAATGGCAAAAAGGGGGGTTCGGACGGCAAGGCCAGAGTTTTTATACTGACTTCGGTCAGTTTAAGTACTCCGGCTTCGAAGACGTGTTTGGAGATTTGTTTGGCCAGGCGGGATATGGGACAGGGAAAACGACTGGCCCTGCCAGGGGTAGAGACATCGAGTCGTCTTTAGAGATTGATTTCTTGACCTCCATACGAGGAGGCGCCACCCGGGTCACTTTGCAGAAGGAAGAGATGTGCGCTGTCTGCGGCGGTACAGGAAGGATTTCGCGTTCCGGCGATTCGGTCTGCAAGACCTGTAAAGGCACAGGGCAGACTAAGGTGGCCCAAGGCCCGTTCAATTTTAACCAGCCATGCCCGGATTGCGGTGGGACAGGCAGGGCGGGAGCGCCCTGCACGAGATGCAACGGCGCAGGGACCGTTTTGGCCACAGAAACCATTGAGGTAAACATACCTGCGGGGGTAAATGACGGCTCTCGTATAAGACTGGCCGGCAAGGGCGGCCCTGGTCGCAACGGCGGCCCTCCAGGGGACTTGTACATTATTACAAAAGTGAGACCGCACCCAATATTCAAGCGTGAAGGAGACTCGCTGCGGGTAGACATCCCGGTCACCATCGGAGAGGCTATGAACGGCGCGGAAATTACGGTGCCTACTCCGGATGGGCCTGTGCAGCTTCGCGTGCCCAAGGGCACCAGGTCCGGTCAACGGCTGAGACTCAAGGGCAAAGGTGTACCCAACCTCAAGACAAAGGTTCCGGGAGACCTGTACGTCACCGTAAAGGTACAGATTCCAGCCACAGATGATCAGGAAGCATTAGAGCTGGCGCGAAAACTCGACAGATTTTATCGGGGAGATATTCGAAGAGATATTCACTTCTAAAGAGATGACCACCGACTGGATAGCGATCAGACCAGAGGCAGCGAATGAACCAAGAGTATTATTCGAGGCAACAACTCATTGAAATATTTGGGTTTGACGAACGATTCCTCGACGAATTGGAAGAAGAAGAGCTTATTTTTTCGAGAGAGCTCGACTGCTCTCCTGAGCGAGTTTTCACCCTCGATCAGGTCGATCGCATTCGCATCATTAATAATCTCGTGTCCGAGCTCAACGTGAACCTCCCGGGCGTTGAGGTCATTCTGGAAATGAGGGAAAACATGATACGCATGCAGCGGCAATTTGACCAGATCTTGGAAGCCATTATACGCGAACTTAAGGCAAGGCTCGGGGGGACGCCGTGAGACTTCAGGCCCTTGAAAACGATGTCCCTTGACGCACCTCGACGGTCCATGGCCGTTGGAGAAACCCACTATAGCATTCAGTGCATTGACTTGGCCGCTGAGGGAAGTAACCGAAGTCTCGTGGGGGGAAGCCAGCTCGTCATGGCGCTCTGCTTATTGCTTCTCTCGATCAGCGTCATAGGACACCCCTCTCTCGGGCGGGGCGAAACTAACCCGGCTAAGACCCTGGCACAAGTGAAATCTGAAAAGAATCCCACAAAACGCATTCTCCTACTCGACGAAGCGCTCAAAGATCCCTCCCTCAAGGGGAAAACGTTATCTGCCTTTTTTTTTGAACGAGCTATGGCGTATAAGGAAGCCGGGGATTGTTTCAAAGCCATCCAGGATTTCGATTCTGCATTCGCTCATTTCCGAGGAGCATATCCCGCCTTGATTGAAAAGGCCGAATGCCTGTTTCAAATAGATCAAGTGGACGAGTCCTCTCGGATCCTTGAACTGCACCTTCTTTCTCGTCCAAACAGCGCACAGGGATATGTGTTGAAGGGAATGATTTTCGAAAAGGAGGGGTTCCCTACAAAAGCTGAAGACGAATACAGTCGAGCCCTCTATTATGAACCCCGGTTCACGTCCGCCCTCGAAGCCAGGGCAAGGCTTCGTTTGGCCTTGGGGAAAACAACGGACGCCTTGGCAGATGCGACCCAGTGGCTCCAGCTTTCGCCGCGCAACAAGGAAGGATTGTTGCTCAGAGCCCGCATTCAATCGAAGCTCAAAAATTATGTGGAAGCTTTGCAGGATTACTCCTTGGCGGAGCAGCTCGCTCCAAACGACGAAGGTATATTGCGTGACAAAGTCGAACTGTACTTGAAAATCAATCAGCCGGACAGCGCGCTGGAGATGATTGCCAACTCGCCCAAAACAATACAAGAAACCCCGCAATTCCTGGCCCTTCAAGCGCAGGCCATGATATTAAAAAAATCCTTTACCAAAGCAGAGAAGCTACTCCAGAAAGCTGTTTCTTCGGATGAATCGTACGCGCCGGCATATCTGCGCCTGGCGGAGATTCGACTTCTTGGCAAGGATCACGACGGCGCTCTCGAGTACCTTAATCGCGCCTTGGCCCTGGATTCAAGGCTCGTCGAGGCCTATAAACAACGGGCAACAATATTCCTGGAGCTTGGAGAACCGGGCAGGGCGAGTAGCGATCTCGATCAGGCAACTCGATTGGACCCAGCCGACGGGGAGACCCTCATCTTGAAGGGTAAGTGCAACTTGGCAAGATTGCTCTATGAGGAAGCAACCGTGGATTTCGGTCGCGCAATCCCCAATTTGCCAGGGGACAGCCGCCCCTTTTTTTATCGAGCGCTTGCCTATATTCGACTTGGCGCATACTCGGATGCCCTCCCCGATGTGGAAACGGTACTTAAGGACAAACCCGATTCTCCCAGAGCACTTAGCATGAGAGGCATTGTGTGGTACTTTCTCGGCGACAACGCCAAGGCCGCCCAGGATTTTGAAAAATCGGTGGCGCTCGATCCGGACGATCCGGTATTGCTCAACAACAGAGGTTACTTTTTGTACAAAACAGGTCGGCATGATGCAGCCATGAGAGATTTTGAAAAGGCATTACGCGTCAAAGATGACTATGCGGCAG
>CAYRVH010000025.1:0-50019 GCA_964427855.1 uncultured Syntrophaceae bacterium | reverse complement strand
CCATGACTGGCATGTTGGTGGCCATCAATCCTGTATAATAGGCCATTTGATCCATGCTTGCCCGCATACTATCCAGGTTCGAGATGACTCCGCAGCTCGAAAGAATGAACACGCCAACGAACACGAGAACAGATCGAATGACTTGCGGGATCACCGCATTATGGGAAAAAATGAGCCCATGCCGCAGCAGCCTCTTTGCTCGCTTGATGTGAGCCGAGATCGCTTCGTTGCGTTCGGCTTCTTGCAACCGTGACAACGTCGCTGATGGGTTATTTCGCGTCGCGCAGAGCAACCTATTGATTGTCTTTGAAAATAAGTATATGTCCGTGCGCCTTTTTATCTGAAACTGCTCGGGACTTTTTCCCACCGGTTTCTCCTGCCAGCGATCCACGTTTAGTTCTTGTCGGCCCTCCACTGGAATGCGCCGAATGTTTCCGCCTTGAACAGCTCATCAGGCAGCTCCACGCCGAAAGAAGCGTGCTCCTGCCGCACCAGAATGCGCAAGTCCTTGCCTGGCATCACGATCTCCTCCTCACGCGGGTAGAGTTTCCCCTCCCTGGTTTGGAAAAGTTCCGTGACTTTGAAAACTCGCGTGACTTTATTTTTTGCGTCCACACTTTGGGACTTGAGGACAATGAAATCCTTTTTCGAAACCCAGAGCAATCGATGGGCCTTTTCTTCGGGGTGTGAGACCTTTATGACGTAGCATTCTTGGTCATCCATCTTTTGGTCTGGCATGAGAGTGAGCCGCTCACCCCGTTCGGGGACAAAGCCCTGCATGTCCTCCATAGTAAGGCCTGTCCCGCCGAGGTCCACCGATGGATCGTCCGCCGCCAATGGGAGGACATTACCCGTAGCCGGCAGGTACATGTACGCCTTGGGCTGTTCGCCCTTCGGTACTTCAACAAGGAACCGAAGCCCCTTGGTTTCAGGGGGCTCTTCAAAATCGATAAATAACATTGCCATGTCGGGCTTCATCTTCCCCATGATCCAAAGCGAATGTTCCGAGGTAGGCTTCTTGCCCTTCATAGTCTTGACCGTCAGAATAAGCCGGAAATCCTGCGAGAAATTTTTCTTGGCGACCTCCTCGAGGATCTCGGCAGCCGTCATAGAAAAGGCAGGAAAGACTGCAAAGAAGGAAAAAAATATACCGACACAGAAAGAGCAGAATGCTTTGGCGGATTTCATGGGGTAATTCACCTGCGCCGTGTTGTTTTCAAATGCTAAACCAAGGTGTGAGAAAGAATTCATAACGCCTTATTTTTGTTATGTGTCAAACATATTAAGGCGTGGTATTTATATCATACTCGGCGGGAGTTTCGCAAGAAATTTATCCACGAAGAGCGCGGGCTCTATGGGACGAAGCGCGATCGACCTTTAGAGCCGGAACGCAATTTAACCCCTCGGAATTCGATTTGACGTGCTTGTGTCCTGTTGAAAAAGTTTGTATTTTGTTGAGGAACATCAAGGAGTGGATCGTGTCGGGATTGAGGAAGCTATATACGCTGGTGATCGCATTCGGGCTGCTTCCTGGCTTAGCCGCTGCTCAGTGGCCGCTGGGGCGAGACGAAGGGATTGGCGCCAAGGGGACAGAACATCGAGAGAGCATTATGGTCTCGGGTCGGTACCAAGTCTTTGTGTCGCCGAACGTCAAAGGCCACACATTCATGATCGATACCGATACAGGCAGAGTATGGGTGCTTAAGAAAGACAGCTCTTCCGGGGAGTTCTCGTTTCAGCGCGTGATTGTGGATCAAGTGGATTTGGGAAAAAAAGAGAAATCTGCGGCCCCGGAATGAGGGAAATGCACCTGTTCATCACATTTAGACCTGGTTGAGCGCGGTCGGGACCGTGGGAGAAGACTTATCGGTAAGGAGATGAGTGGTTATGAAGAAACAAGGGTATAGGGTCGCTGTCGTAGGCGCCACAGGGGCGGTAGGGAACATGATGATCCGTGGGCTGGAACAACGAAAGTTTCCCGTTTCTGACATTTTGCTGCTGGCTTCCGGCAGGTCGGAAGGCAAGACCCTTCGGTTCAAAGACAGAGATTATCCGGTGAGGGAGCTCACAGAGACGTCCTTTCAGGGCGTCGATATTGGGTTGTTCTCAGCAGGAGGATCAGTGAGCGCCCAGTTTGCGCCTGCGGCTGCCAACGCAGGTTGTGTGGTGATTGACAACACCGCACATTTTAGGATGGACCCGGAAGTGCCCCTCGTCGTGCCTGAGGTAAATCCTGATGCTATTTCAGGCTACACTACGAAGAATATCATTGCAAATCCAAATTGCTCCACGATCCAAATGGTGGTGGCCCTGAAACCGATTCATGACGCCGCCAAGATCAAGAGGATCGTGGTCTCTACCTATCAATCTGTTTCAGGCACCGGCAAAGACGCCATAGACGAAATGCTGACGCAGTCTCGGGAAATGGCAGGGGCAATCAAGTGGTCCAGGTCAGACAACTTATCGGATCTTTCCAAGGCCCTTGAGGGCTTCAGGACCATGCCAACCACGGTTTATCCGCACCGTATAGCCTTTGAATGTCTGCCTCATATCGATATATTTCTCGAGAACGCGTACACGAAAGAAGAAATGAAAATGGTGTGGGAGACGGGCAAGATTCTCGATCCTGCCATAAAAGTGACGGCGACCACAGTGAGAGTGCCGACTTTTTTTGGCCATTCGGAATCGATCAACGTGGAGCTGGAATCCAGCCTGTCGCCCGATGACGCCCGGGAACTACTCCGTAAGGCGCCTGGCGTGGTCGTGGTGGATGATCCCGTGAGAAACGTATATCCTCTGACCTCGTTGGCCTGGGGTAAGGAAGGTACTTTTGTGGGTCGCATACGCGCTGACGAGTCTGTCCCTCATGGCCTGAATCTCTGGGTCGTGTCAGACAACATCCTCAAAGGGGCGGCCCTCAATGCCGTCCAGATCGCAGAGGTCCTTGTACAGAAGTATCTCTGAGTACATGGCGACTGATTCGCCACTTTCTCATGAAGTTTGTCGTGAAAGGAGCACGCATGGGCAAAATCCGTGAAGCGGTTATCGTGAGCGCCACTCGCACTGCCCTTGGGTCTTTTGGGGGCAGTCTCAGCACCATAGGGGCGACAAAACTGGGGGGGCTCGTCATCCAGGAAGCGGTGAAAAGGGCTGGCTTGGAAAGCGGTGACATTGACGAGGTGATCATGGGGCAGGTGCTGCCCTGCGGTTACGGCCAGAATCCAGCTCGTCAGGCCTCGCTCCAGGCAGGACTGCCCTTTGAAACGCAATGTTTCACCATCAACAAGGTCTGCGGGTCTGGATTGAAAGCGGTCATGCTGGCTGCCCAAGCCATACAGCTGGGCGACGCAGACATCGTGGTGGCTGGGGGTATGGAAAACATGAGCATGGCTCCATACTATCTAGACAGAGCCCGATTCGGCTACAGGATGAACAACGGAGTGCTCTGCGACCACATGGTGCATGATGGGCTTTGGGATATCGTCAACGATTTCCACATGGGCATCAGCAACGATCTGTGCAGCGAGAAATACAACGTCTCTCGTGAAGACCAGGACAAATACGCTGCATTGAGCTATGAGCGCGCCACGGCATCCATCCAGGATGGTTTGTTCAAAGAGGAAATCATGCCGGTCGAAATCCCTCAAAAAAAGGGGCAGCCGGTGATTTTCGCGGTGGACGAGTGTCCGAGACCCACCTCGTACGAGGTGTTGTCAAAAATGAAGCCAGCATTCCAGAAAGACGGATACGCTACCGCCGGCAATTCGTCAATTATTTCAGACGGAGCAAGCGCGGTGTGCGTGGTCGGCGAAGACATCGCAAAACAACGTGGGTTGCAGATCCTCGCACGAGTAGGCGCACAAGCCAGCGCGGGGTTGGACATGAAGTACGTCCTCATGGCGCCGATCTTATCCATTCCAAAGTGCGCAAAAAAAGAAGGGATCGACTACCGCCACGTGGAGTTAATGGAGATCAACGAGGCGTTTTCTGGTTCCACCGTTGCAGTGATGCGCGAACTCAACCTGGATCCTGACCGGTGCAACGTACGAGGCGGCGCCGTGGCGCTGGGGCATCCCATAGGCGCCAGCGGCGCAAGAGTATTGACGACTCTCCTGTATGCCATGAAACAGACACACAAGAGAACCGGCATGGCCTCCCTTTGCCTGGGAGGCGGAGAGGCAGTATCGCTGTATGTCGATAGATGAACATTCCCATGCTGTAGAAGAGACAGAGCGCTGGTCACAGCCGTTGATAATACAATCAATCAGAGGAATGTAAAGGTGAGAACCGACTATAATCGCTGGTCCTTTCTGACTGGCCGCGAACCTTTTATCCGCTTGGTTGTGCAGCAGCAGACAGACAGCGAATTCTTGGCAGACCTCTGTTTTGAATACCATCACGAGGGCGCCATCGGTCTGCCGCACGGGGGTCTGGCTATGGGGCTCTGCTTAGACATGTGGAGAAATTACGGGGCTCCGGAATACCCTGTACGGGCTAGCTTTCGTTTCGGCGGTTCAGGCTTGAAAATAGGTGATTGTGCCCAATTGCATGGGACCTTGACGCAAGAGCAAAGGGGACACGTTTTCTCTGCGTCCATCACTAAGTGCGACGACAAGAAACCTTATCTAAGAGCAGAAGTCGTCTCACTGAAAGCGACGGACTCCACCATTCCTCCAATGACAAAACCAGGGAACGTGACGCGATTGCTGCCTTATTATCGAAACTGCTTTGTGTGTGGACACCATCGCGAAGTCGTTGGATTGCAAAGGAGATTCAGATACCATGAGACGCCTGAATGGCAAGGCGTCAGCGTTCAGTGGGGAAACGGCGACGAGGATCAGGATCGAGCCCGCTGTTTTCTCATCGGCGAACGAGAGCTTCATCCGGCAGTTATCACGTCAATCTTCGATGAAAACACAGGGTGGGCCGGATTTATGCGTACAAAAGGAGCTGGGTTGACTGTGCGGATGGAGTTGACATTGCTCAGGCCAGTCGAATCCGATGATCAGCTCTTATTCATCGGGCAGCCGCATGGCGTGCGGGGAAACGCGAACAACCCTCGATTTTTCAACGCTAATGGAATGGTGCTCTCAATGAAGGCACCGGGTGGCCCAACGCCAATCGCCATGGGTTCAGGAGAATGGATCATCCTTCAGTCCATCACCGAACAAGTGAAACAGCATCTTCTCCCTGAAGATGATTGGCAGTGGATCTTTGCGTAGCAACGTTCTCGAGGGCGCCCTAATAAAAGACAGCCCCCTCCCGTGAGCGTGACGCACAATCATACTCGATGGGGCTCTAGGGTATGCTCCGCGATAGTCCTCTGGGAGGGTTTCCCGGCAAGTGATGCCGGAGTCGATCGACGTTGCTTATCCGGTAATGCCACATTACCTGGCCTAGCAGGCGAAGCGTGGCCAGGCACTACAAACTCGTGTTTGTTTACGAAAACAGTCCCATTCTTGATTGCTCAATGACTACAGAGTAGAGCATGATTGAGGTGAACAAGTGATAGAACAAGTGTTAGAAGGCGTGCGATGGATTCCCGGACGGGACAAGTTCTTGCCGGATTCCCACGTTTATGTGATAGGGACACCCGACTCCCACGATATTACGCTTGTGGATTGCGGACTCATGGAGATGGGATCGTATAAGCTGGAAGCCCTTGAGCAAAGCGGGGTATCCCTGCAGGACGTAAAGAGGATTATACTCACGCATACGCATATGGACCATATAGGCTGCTTGCGGGAATTGCTGCAGGCCATACCGGAGGCTGAATTGTGGGTGCACGAGACAGAGGGTTCCTTTTTGGAGAGGGGCGACGCCAGGATTGTGTACGGCAATCGCATGTTTGAGTCGATGATCGAGAGTCAGTACGTACTTGAAGACGACTCGTTCACGTTTCGAGTGCATCGGAAGCTTCTCGGAGGCGAGATGCTTGACTTGGGTGGCGTCGAGGTCAAGGTCCTTCATTTGCCAGGGCATAGCTGTGGCAGCATCGGACTCTACAACGGCCGTCACCGGTTTCTCATGTCCGGGGATACCATTTATGCGGATGGCGCGATCGGTCGGTACGATCTTTATTCGGCCGATGGACGAGAACTGAAAACATCGCTGGAGTTTATTGCGTCCTTGGATATTGACGTCTTGCTGCCTTGCCACAATAGGATTGTACGAAGCGGCGCCAACCCAATGATTGCCAATACCGTGCGTCAATGGGCGCCGATTTTGAGCGACTGAGGCGCAAAAGAATCCCCAAGCCGTACGGCGGGTGGTGAGGCTGCGCGATGTCTCGACCTACACACTAGACGTCTCCCTGAGCCCTGATGATTGAGCGAGGCGTGAGAACAATGTCTCGTCGTGATGTTTTGGGTCTTTGGGAAAGAGGAGAATCCCATGGGATTGACGGTAACGGAAAAAATTATACGCCAGCATCTGGTTCACGGGGAAACCATCCCCGGCTCTGAAATAGCTGTCCGCATAGACCACACGCTCACCCAGGATGCCACAGGTACCATGGTCTTTTTGGAATTCATCGCCATGAATATCCCCCGGGTAAGAACCGAGGTCTCCGTGAGTTATGTGGACCACAACCTCTTGCAGACAGATTTCAAAAACGCAGACGATCATCGATTCTTGCGCTCTGCAGCAGCAAAGTACGGCGTCATCTTCAGCCGACCTGGGAACGGAATCTCCCATCAGGTGCATCTTGAACGCTTCAGCGCGCCGGGCAAGACGCTTCTGGGCTCTGATAGTCACACGCCTACCAATGCCGGGTGCTCGATGCTCGCCATTGGCGCAGGCGGTTTGGATGTGGCCATGGCTATGGCGGGCCACCCTTTCTACTTCATCATGCCGACCATTGTGGGCGTCCATCTGGTGGGGAAATTACAACCGTGGGTGTCTGGCAAAGACGTCATCCTCGAGATGCTGAGACGTTTTACAGTAAAGGGAGGCGTGGGGAAGATCTTCGAGTATTTTGGCCCGGGGGTGGAAACGTTGTCCGCAACCGATAGGGCAACCATAGGGAATATGGGGGCTGAGTTAGGATGCACCACAAGCATGTTTCCCTCTGATCATCGGACCAAACAGTTCCTCGAGAGCCAGGGGCGCGGGGATGTGTGGACCGAAATAAAACCCGACCCTGATGCGGTTTACGCAGACGTAGTGGAAATAGACCTGAGCACCCTTGAACCATTGATAGCGTGCCCGAGTTCGCCCGACAATGTGAAAAAGGTTTCAGAAGTTGAAGGGACGCCTGTCGCTCAAGTCATCGTAGGCTCATCGGTAAATTCTTCCTTTCGAGACCTCATGATAACGGCTGCGGCCATCAAGGATCGCCGGTGTCATCCCGACGTGAGCTTTGAAATCAATCCTGGAAGCAGCCAGGTGCTGCTCAATGTCGCGCAAGCAAGCGGCGTCATGAACTTGCTGCGAAGCGGCGCACGCATCCATCAGTCTGGCTGCCTCGGATGCATCGGCATGGGGCAGGCCCCGGCTACAGGAACCGTGTCTCTGCGCACGTTTCCAAGGAATTTTCCAGGCCGAAGCGGCACCAAACCAGATCAGGTCTATCTCTGTTCTCCGGAGACTGCGGTCGCCTCTGCGATATTCGGACGAATAACGGATCCTCGAAAGCTTGGACCGTATCCTGAGATCTCTGACCCGCCCAGATATTTGATCAACGACGAAAACCTCTTGTCTCCACCGAGTGATTCCTCCGGTGTCCAGGTTTTGATGGGACCAAACATCAAGCCATTCCCTCGGCTGTCCGCGCTGAGAAAGGACATTACGGCGACGGTGCTTCTGAAAGTCGGCGACAACATCACCACAGACGACATCATGCCCGCCGGCAGCAGGGTGCTTCCTCTCCGGAGCAACATCGAGGCGATCAGCGAATTTGTGTTTGCCAATATCGATCCTTCTTTTCCGTCTCGCGCCAAGGAGGCAAAGACCGGTGCCGTAGTGGGAGGCGAGAATTACGGTCAAGGCTCGTCACGCGAACACGCTGCACTTGCGCCCCGATTTTTGGGCGTGAGGCTGAAGATCGCCAAGAGTTTCGCTCGAATTCATAAGGCGAATCTCATCAATTTTGGCATCCTGCCGCTGACGTTTGTGAATCCCGCAGATTACAGCGCTATCGAGGAGGGGAATGTCTTGTCGCTCCAAGACGCGTCAAGCGCGCTGAAAAAAGGCGCAAACCGCCTTAAGGCGACTAATCTCGCGTCCGGCAAGACGATACCCTTGGCCATCGATATCACCGATCGCGAGCGTGAAATCCTCCTGGCAGGTGGACTGGTGAATCTTGCGGCAGCGAGCAACGGCTTGTCGCATGCCTGAGCCTCCCTCCCTGAGGGGCGTGTTCTCGTTGGCCAGGGTAAATCCCTGGGAATGCGGGCGTATCGGTCGATGCGTCATTGGGGTTAGGAATGGCTGATTATTCGTCCCTACAAAATCCTGGAGCGGCAGGAAGCGGCGTCACAGTCTGAGGCATCTCATGCAACAGCGCGCTCTATTTCTTCACTCAGGTCTATTCCTTTTTCTAGAAGACGTCCGCTGGCGAATACCTTTTTGTCTCTCACAGAGACCGCGCCAAGGGCCAGTTCACGGATCGCCCTTTTGAGAAGAGGCAGTTCCCTGATCTCGCCGTACTGCCTTATTAGTCGGAATAGAGCATGATTTTCTCTGGTCTCCCGGGGGGACAGATTTGTTATGTCCTGGTCCCAAGATCTCCATAATTCATCCCATGCCGGACCTTGTATAGGGAACCGGCAGTAGGAAATTACCGGGCCTCTATCGAGGACTTCGGTGACCAGGTGGATCATGATACCCTGTTCTTGAGCTCGTTCCGCAATGAGTTGATGGATCACTTCCTGCCAAGTGCCCCTTGGCCCCCACGGCAACGCGGGGTGGATGTTCACCAGCTCCAGTTGCTCGAGTTCAGGCGCGCCAATGATGAGCATGTATCCGGCCATGACGACAATATCCACAGGAGGCAGCATATGGACCGTCTTCATGACTTCCAGGCCGTAAAGATCTCGCCACTTGGCCAACGTCGGCGACGGTTCGGCAGCGGACGCGCTTTCTCTAAGTCCTTTTCTTCGCAGCTCAGGGAGAAACCGCAAGTGGGAGAAACAGGCGACAGGAATGCGTAACTGCGCTGCGAGGTCGAAAAAAAGCTCCCTTTGGCGGTACTCTTCATTGAAAGGCCCATCGCCGGTTTCGCGGTGACAAAATATCCATTCTATGCGGGCAGGCCAGTTGTTGGATCGTATGTCGTCACACACGCTTGATAAAAGGTTTCGGGCCGCTTCATCGCGTCCGGAAGAAAACCAGCCGATGCGCAGAGTCATGATCTCTCCATAAGATGAGGATGTTCCAAGCCATCAGCGCAACCTCGGGTCGAGTGAATCTCTGATGCCCTCCCCCAGGAGGTTGTAACCCATCACGGTGACGAGAATTGCCAGGCCGGGGAACAGGGATAACCACCAGGCTATTTCGATATTGTCCTTTCCCTCGGTGAGCATGTTACCCCACGAGGGGTCAGGCGGTTGGACGCCTATACCCAAGAATGAGAGCCCTGACTCGACAAGCACAGCGGACGCGACGCCGAGAGTGGCCGCGACAAGAATGGGGGCCATGGCGTTGGGCAGGATGTGAATGAAGACAATCCGCATATCGCCGGCGCCTTGACTGCGAGCTGCCTGAACGAAGTCCCTTTCGCGAATGCTCAAGAACTCGGCTCTGACCAGGCGCGTCACCCCCATCCACGAGGTGACACCGATGACGATCATGATGTTCCATATACTAGGGCCGACAAACGCAAGGACGGCAAGGATAAGAAAAAAGGATGGAAAACAAAGCATGATGTCCACGAATCGCATCACGATCCTATCTGCCCAGCCTCCATAATAACCCGATACTGCGCCAAGGATTATTCCAATCATGGAGGAAATGCCTACGGCCACAAAACCCACGCTCAAGGAAACCCCAGCGCCGTACAGTATCCTCGAGAACACGTCCCTCCCGAGTACGTCTGTGCCGAGCCAATGGGAAATCGAGGGCGGGGACAAGATGTTTCCTGTGTCTATCTCATCGGGCGGATATGGCGCTATCGTACTCGCGGACAATGCCAACGCAAACAGCATGAGGACGATGACCAAGCCTGCCACTGCAACGCGGTTGCGAAGAAAACGGCGCATGAAGTCACTTGAAAAAACGCTTCTGTGCATTACGCTATATCGCCCGTTTGGAGTCTCTTCAATCTGACACCCGTATCCTGGGATCTGCAAGGGAATACATGACATCGGCAAGCAGATTACCCAAAAGAGTCAATACCGCCCCGATGACTAGTACGCCCATGATGGTGGGATAATCGCGCATCATGACAGACTGGTAAAAGAGTTGCCCCATGCCGGGGATCGCAAACACGGTTTCAAAAATCACGCTGCCGCCGATCAAGCCGGGGACAGATAGTCCCAAGATGGTGATGACTGGCAGCAGAGCATTGCGCATGGCATGTTTGAAAATCACCGTGCGCTCGTCCAGGCCTTTGGCTCGCGCTGTGGTGATGTAGTCCTGACGAATGACTTCCAACATGTTGGATCGCATGTACCGACTCAGTCCGGCAAGCCCGCCAAACGCAGAGATAAATACAGGCAAGATCAGATGCCTCGCGACGTCGAGGATTTTTTCGAAAGTCGTCAACTGGGCGTAGTCCAGCGAACGAAATCCGGAGATGGGGAGCCACTCCAATTGCACGCCAAAGAGGATCATCAGTAGCAGCGCGAGCCAAAAGCTGGGTACGGCAAAGCCAAGGAACACAAACACCGTCGTCGCACGGTCAAAGAAGGAGTCTTTCTTGACAGCAGATAACACTCCTATGGGTATGGCAACAATTAGTATCACAGCCATGGACAATATGTTGATGAGCAAAGTGATTGGTATCCGTTCTGCAATTTTGTGGATAACGAGCCTGTTGTCAGGAGCGAAAGACCTGCCAAAGTCAAGCATCAGCATGTTTCTGAGCCACTTGGCGTACTGAATGTAGATGGGCTCGTCAAGGCCGTAGTGAGCGCGGATGCGTTTAATAGCTTCTTCATTCATGTTTGGATTGAGGTCTGTGAGCAAGCTGGTGGGGTCCCCGGGGGCCATTTTCATGACAGTGAACGATATCACCGTGATGCCCAGGAGCACGGGAATCATGAGGGCTAGTCTTTTGGCTACATATAAAATCATCCGCGGCTCACGGCTCCACCGAATATTTTTGGAGGGATTTTGGCACGTACCATTTGATGAAATCGTAGCTTATGCCTATGGGCGCTGGCACTATTCCGTGAAAACGAGAGCTGATGATGGGCAATGAATCCTGTACGAAAAGAAACGTATAAGGCTGATCCTCAGCGATGATTTCTTGAAACCTGTCATAGTATTTCTTTCTCTCCTCTCGATCGTATGTCGAAGCTCCGAGTTCCAACAGCCTGTCCACTTCAGTGTTTTGATAGGATATAAAATTGAGTTCTTTCTCGCTCGTTTTTCTCGAATCCCATATATCGATCTGGCTGGGATCGATGCCAATCCCCCAACCCAAAAGACAGGCTTCGAAATTGCGTTTATTTATGAAATTTTTCAGGAACGCAGCCCATTCGATGACCCGGATGTTGACTTTCACCCCCACGGCTTTCAAGTTTTTCTGGATTATTATGGCTGCGTTTTTGCGAATATCATTTCCTTGATTGGTGATGATGGTGAATTCAAATGGCTTTCCCTCTTTATCAAGGATGCCATCGCCGTTGGTATCTTTCCAGCCCTCCTCCTCGAGCATCTGCCTGGCCTTTTTTGGATCATACGGAAATTTTTTTACATTAGGGTTGAACCAAAAGGTGTCTGGTTTATAGGGGGTGTGAGCAACGGCGCCAAGTCCGAGCAAGACGCCCTTGACGATACTCTCTCGATCGATAGCGGTGGTAAGGGCTTGGCGTACTTTTTTGCTTTGGAACTTCCAGTCCTTGAGGTTGTATCCTAAATAAGTATATCCAAAGGAGAGATACCGATATTTCTTAAAATTTTGCTTGAACCATGGAGTGTCTGTTTGGCGTGTAAATTGGAGGGGCGTGAGTCCCATTTGGTCGAGTCGCCCGGCCTTTAACTCCAAAAACATGGTCGCCAAATCCGGGATGATGCGCGTCATGACTCTGTCGATGTAAGGCCTTCCCTCAAAGTATTCGTGATTGCTGTCTAACACGATTTTTTCACCCGTTTTCCACTCGCTGAATTTGTAAGGGCCCGTGCCAATTGGGCTTCTCTGCAGCGGGCTCTGGGTAATTTCCTGATTTTCGAGGAGGTGGCTTGGCAACATGCCTTGACTCCACGAAGCCAGGGCCGGCGCATAAGGTTTTTCGTAAACTGCTTCGCACGTCAACGGATCCAGGACTCGGAATTCTTTTACCTTCAGGAAGTCTGTGGCGTAGGCGGTTGGCGTATTGGGATCAACATAGACTTTGTAGGTATATTCGACGTCTTTCGCCGTAAAAGGAGCGCCGTCGTGCCACCGAACGCCGGGTCGAAGAACGAATCGTATCCTCAGCTTATCATCGGATATCTCCCATCTCGCTGCAAGATCGCCCTGTAATAATATATCTTTGTCGTACTTCACCAGGCCATTGTAGATAAGGCCCGTGACTTCAAAACTCGCAGAATCTGATGCGAGCACGGGCAAAAGGACCGAAGCGTCGCCTATGCTGCCTCGGATGATCATGTCCCCGTAGGCGGGTTCCAGGGAATTGGCGGTGCTCGGTGAGGTGTGAGTTTTCCCGTCTTGCTCGCCTAGATTCGATGCAGGCACCCGCGAAAACGCGCCTAAGATGAGTAGACAGCATATGAACACCCATTTGTATTTCGTTGACGTCATACGGTAAAATTCCTTTCTCCGTTACGGCTGAATATAGTCAAAACCGATGTTGCGGGCAAGAGCGGCCACATAAGATCGGTTATTGCGTTCCTCAAGTAAGGGAGATTCAGTCGGGGGGGCCTTTTGTCAGTAGCCACAAGAGCCGAGATGCACACCAGCTCTCACCAGGATCTTTGCCTGTTCCTGTTTGAAACGTTGATGATAACTGAGCGTTCGGGAGAGCACGGCAGTCTTTTAAATCACTTTGGTTATTGATTCACGCGGGGCAGGAAGGTGGGCGCGACCTTGCGCACGTAAGACGTACGTCCGGCCATCCTGAGACATTGTAACTGCACTTTTGAGCAAAGATGTTGCACACCAGGGACTATGTTGATAAGTTTTCTCGGCGGGAATGGTCGTTGCGTGTCACCATGAGCGTCGCTTTGAACGCGCTCGAAGAAGGTACGCCACAAGACAGGAGGGAGCCCCGTGCAGGAAAAAGATCTCACCGAGAAGCAGCGCCGTTGGCTCGAGGCTTCGCGCAAGATTGGTCCAGGCCCCATGACGAAGAGTGAACGGAAACTGCTGGAGCAGCTCTATGCTGATATGGACCCTCGAGAACAGCAGGAGCTCTACGACTATATCCAGATGAAGTATGGGGACACGGAAACAAAGAACCCACGGTCCACCGACGATCAGTTTCTCGATGACCCGATTTCGCGGATGCAACTAAAAATGTGGCATGCACCATCAGGAGCCTTTAAGAGGGCCCTTTCTTCGATCCGAAGGAGCACCCCCCCGGGCAGATAATGCGACGGCGGCAGACGCTTCCCCGCACGGTTCAGCGGGGTCTCAATTATTACAGAGAGTCAAGGAGATTCAATGCTAGACATAAGTTTTATTCGCAACAATGTTGAACTGGTCAAACAAGGCATTCTCAAGAAAAAGATGCAGATGGATCTTGATGAGCTTTTGGACCTCGATGTTCGGCTGCGAAAGACCAAATCAGAGGTAGAAGAGCTACGCGCCGAGAGAAACCGCCTGTCCAAGGAGATTGCAAACGCAGGTGAAGAAGACAGGCAGCAGATGATCGAGCGGGTCAAGGTTCTCAAGGATAATCTCGCGGGCCTCGAACCCGAACTTCGCCGGATGGAAGAGCGCTTCGAGACGCTCATGCTTTTCACGCCAAATCCGCCCTTACCGGAGGTGCCAGAGGGGGATTCCGACGAGGACAATGTTGAAGTGAGGCGCTTTGGCGCTCCCCCACAGTTCGACTTTGCGCCAAAAGATCATCTTGAGCTTGCTGAACAACTCGACATTGTGGACATGGCTCGCGCCTCAAAATTTTCTGGGGCACGAATGTACGTTCTCAAGAACGAGGGAGCGCTGCTTGAATTCGCCCTGTTCAAATTTGCATTAGACACCTTGGTTGAACGGGGCTATCGGCCGATGATCGTTCCTCAACTCGTCCGGCGTCAGGCGATGATTGGGACGGGTTTTTTTCCACTGGGGGAAGAAGACACTTTTTTCGTGGAGAAGGACGACCTCTACCTCATTGGAACGGCGGAGGTCCCCTTGGTATCGTACCATATGGATGAAATATTGCTGGAGGGGGAATTGCCGAAGCGGTACTGCGGCTATTCCACCTGCTTTCGACGGGAAGCCGGATCGTATGGCCGAGACACGAGAGGGTTTTACCGACTGCACCAGTTCAACAAGGTGGAGCAAGTGACGATCTGCGTGAATGACCCGGACGTATCACGACAAGAACACTATCGTCTTTTGGACAATGCCGAGGCCATTATGCAAGCCCTGGGCTTGCCCTATCGCGTTGCCTTGGCCTGCGGCGCAGAAATAGGCCAGGGGCAAGTGCTCAAACATGAAATAGAAACGTGGATGCCAAGCAGGGCTAAGTATTCGGAGACGCACTCTTGTTCATCTCTACACGAATTCCAGGCGCGGCGGCTTAGGATAAGGTGGCGCGGCAGGGACAATAAGACGCGTTTTTGCCACACGCTCAACAATACTGCAGTGGCATCGCCCAGAATACTTATTCCGATCTTGGAAAATTTTCAGAACGAGGACGGAAGTGTGACCATACCAAAGGTGTTGCGCCCGTTTATGAACGGGATGGAGCGCATAGAGCCCAAGAAAAACCCCCGATAGGGGGTTCCTCACGCGTTTGTCACGTGCTCCTGGGCACAACAGGTTCAGCGCTATTAAGACGGCCCATGACGAGAATGCTGTGGTTCTCTTACAAGGTGTAGAGCTCTTCTCCGAAAAGCTTGATCCATTGCTCCTTAAGAGCTTCAAAGGCCTTGGCGACGTCGCTGACGCCAAGGAGCAGAATGGTTCTATCTCCGCACCCTCCTGAAGCGCCGATACACGAGTAAAGATACTCTACGTTGATTCCCGCGAGTTTGAGGGGTTTGAGTATGGCGTTTAAGCCGCCAGGGTGATGAGGCGTCTCAGCGGCAATGATGTGTTGCGTCGTGATCGCATAACCAGCGCTGTGCAGTATGTTTTGCGCCCTCACGGGATCGGAGGCAACGAAACTCATGAGGCCCACATCGCCTTCGGTTCTTACGGTGAGCGCCAGGATGTTGATGCCGTTGCCGCCCAGGAGTTCACTCACCTCTGAGAGTGTTCCCGGTCTGTTCTCAAGTCGCACTACAATCTCTTCTACTGTCTTCATGGTAATATTTTGGCTCTCTTTTGAGGATTTTGTATTCCTTTATGCATGACAACAGCGTTCCAATGCCTTTTCTGCCATGAACGCTGCACCCCTGGCGCATGCGTCTTGATTCATCTTGATGACGTTTGTCTTTTTGCCTTCGAGCACTGTTTCGATTGCCTTGAACACGGCTTCTTGGGATACGATGCCGGTGACGGCAACCACGGCGCCTAGCATCACCATATTGAGAGACCGGTCATTGCCGAGCTCATGGGCCAAGGAGTTAGCCGGCACAGCCACGATATCTATGTCTGTGCGGGAGGGCCGCTGGCGAATGAGATCGCTATTCAGGAACATGGTGCCGCCAGATTTGATCATGTTCTCGTATTTCAGCATCGATGGATAGTTCATCGCCACCACGTACTCAGGCGATGAGGCTACCGGCGACGCGATTTCTTCGTCGGAGATCACCACCGTGCAATTGGCCGTTCCACCTCGCACCTCTGCGCCATAGGCAGGCAAGAAGGTTACGTGTTTTTCTTCGTGAAGGCCCGCCCAAGCGAGGACATAGCCCATCATGAGAACCCCCTGACCTCCAAAACCCGAGAAAACCGTCTTAAGCAACATCCTTGATCACCTTTGGTTCAAAAAATTTTGACATGGTCTCATCGACCCATTTGACGGCCTGTGCGGGAGTCATTTTCCAGTTGGTGGGACAAGGCGACAGAATCTCCACGAGCGAGAACCCGAGGTCATCGATTTGGGTTTGAAAAGCCTTCTTTATGGCCTTCCGCGTTCTCAGGATCCCTTTCGGGCTCGAAACTGCGGTTCGCTCTATATAGACGCTCCCCGCAGCAAGTGCGAGCATGCTGCTCAAATCGAGCGGATTGCCATCTCTCAATGGAATTCTCCCACCTGGGGACGTGGTGGTCACCTGCCCCACAATGGTAGTGGGTGCCATCTGCCCACCAGTCATACCATATACGGCATTATTCACAAAAATCGCGGTGATCCTTTCACCTCGGTTCGCCGCGTGTATCACTTCGGCGGTGCCTATGGCGGCAATATCGCCGTCACCCTGATAGGTAAAAACCACCCTGTCCGGCAAGACGCGCTTGATCCCAGTGGCAACAGCAGCGGCCCTCCCATGCGGCGCTTCAGCCATATCCACGTCAAAATAATTGTAGGCAAGCACAGCGCAACCCGCTGGAGGTACCCCGATCGTGCGGTCTTGGATGCCAAGCTCATCGATCACTTCTGCGACGAGTCGATGGATGATGCTGTGGCCGCAACCAGGACAGTAATGAAACGGGTTGTCCTTTAGCGATTTTGGTCTCGTAAACACTTTTTCCAAAGGTTTTCCTCTCTCTGTCTTTCTCGCCTTGCGTATCCAGATTGCCTTGAGCGATCAGATGATCGCGTTGTTTCTCGGCACTGTTTGCAGCCGGGGGCAGCGACGAGAAAACGGCGGGGCCAACTGAATACCGCAGGGCCGGCTTCAAGCCGCAGAAGCAATCTTGTGGTAGTTGCTGGTAATGACCCGCGCCAATTCCTCTGGTGTTGAGACTACTCCGCCGGGTCGCCCATAAAAAACGACGTCGCACCTGCCCTGCGCAGCCAACTGGACATCCTCGACCATTTGACCTGTACTCATCTCAAAGACGAGAATCCGTTTTACCTTTTTGCTCAGCGTCGCCAGGGATTTTGAAGGGAATGGCCACAAAGTTTTTGGGCGGAAAAGTCCAACCTTAAGTCCGAGGGACCTTACCCGCGCGACGCCGCCCTTTGCAATCCTTGCGGCAGTCCCGTACGCCGCTACTATCATCTCGGCGTCGTCTATCAGATACGTTTCCTGATCCGGGATGGCGTCGGAGATGATGTCGTATTTCCTCACCAGTCGCCAATTCAGCTCCTCCTCCAAGGGGGGGTAGAGCCAAAGCGATCGGATGATTTTGCTGGGGCGTCCCTTTGCGCCATCCAATATCCATTCTTTCTTCGGAAGTTGGCCCGGATCGATAGGGTCAGGGAAACTCACCGGTTCCATCATCTGTCCCATCATCCCGTCGCCAAGTATCATCACCGGAGTCCTATACGTATCAGCCAGATCAAATGCCTTGCGCGTCATGTCCGCTATCTCTTGTCCATAGGCAGGCGCCAGAACGATGATGCGGTAGTCCCCATGACCGCCGCCTTTTGTCGCCTGAAAGTAGTCCCCCTGCGCGGGCGCGATGTTGCCTAAACCAGGGCCTCCCCTCATCATGTTGACGATCACCGCGGGCAGTTCCATCCCGGCGAGGTAAGAAATCCCCTCTTGTTTCAAGCTGATGCCTGGACTCGACGACGACGTCATGACCCGCGCCCCTGCAACTGAGGCGCCTATTACCATATTAATAGCCGCTAATTCGCTTTCGGCTTGGACAAACACGGCGCCTGGAAGTTTGGCAAACGCCGACGCCATGTACTCCGGGAGCTCGTTTTGCGGCGTGATAGGATAGCCGAAATAGGCCCTGCAACCCGCTCGGATGGCTGCCTCGCCAAGGACATGGGTCCCTCGCATGAGTACCTTTTTCTCACTCTTCGTTTTCATTTGTTACCTTCTGGAAGGAAATCTGGGGCATAGCGCATGGACGTCACCCGCTCGCGGCGCACGCGGGAAGTTACAGCCGCCTGATTCAACGTGGCGCCTCCCCTTATTTCACGGCGCTCACGTCCTCGTTCGATTGGGCCGACTTAGGCCTCTTTGTCTCTCTATATACCTCTATGGCGACGTCGGGGCACATGAGGGCGCAGAGTGCGCAACCGGTGCACTTTCGCTTCCCCGACTCAGGCGCGTTTTCTTCAAGAAAAGACGCGGGATAGTAACCTTTTGTGTTGAGCTCATCGGAAATTTCGATTTGCTTCATGGGGCACACGAGAGTGCATAAGCCGCAGCCTTTGCATTTTTCCTTATCTATGGTGATCCGTCCCTTCAATCTGTTCTCCAGTCTTGGATGAGTTAACACGCAAACATAACGATCTTGGTCGAGATTGTCAACGGCAACAACGCTGATTGTCAACAGCACTACTCTACAAAAAAAGCAGGGTTTGCTTGCAAGTACGGCGTCAAAGTCGGACGTTATTCACAAGCGATGTCAAGCACTTCTCGATGGCCGGGATGCCTCGCGCCTCTTTTCTTTGAGCATGCGCGCATCGGATTGTTGCAAGTAAGTCAGCCAGCGTGAACAATCTGGCGCTTAAGGTGGCTCCTCAAGAGACTTGGCCCAATATTCAAAGTAGCTCTTCCAGAGAGGGTTTCGCGTGAGATCCACAGATTTTTTGAACAGGATTACAGCGGATTCCGGTCGCCCGAGATCCTGATACACAGCCGCCGTCATGATGACTGATGCCAAGAAATCCGGGTCTAGTTCCGGGGGTACAACACAGTTCAGCATTGTGTTCTTCGACGAAGAGTGTTGGACAAGGTAACCTGTAAACACCGCATAAGCAAATGGGGGAGCCAATTCGCGAGCTCTATGCCAGTCCAGGACGCCCTGCAAAATGTGACCGCTCTTGATCAGGACGCTGCCTCGATTTGCATAGGCTGCATAAAAAGAAGGCTCTCTTTGGACTGCTTGTGTGAACAACTTTGTCGCCCTCTCAAAGTCCCCTCTGTTTGCCGCGGCAACCCCTTGTGAAAACAGATCACGGGCCAACGCCTCGCCATTAAAGAAGGGCGCAACAAATATAAGAAGCATCCCGAATAGGTTGATCGCCATGGATAACCCGCCCCCGACATCTCTCCGAAAATCACGCAGCCGAGTCTTATGAACGTCATGAGCCATTGGCATCTCAATCGGAAATCCTGTGCAGCGAGGACTTTCTGATCCAAGTCCCCATGAAACAACAGCTGGATTGCTTCGTAATGTCCAAAACCTGTATCATTGGAGACTAAGATATGCAAGGAACGCGGCGTGCGCCCCTTGCGCCGCAGGACCATTTTAGATATAGGAAAGCGTTATCCCTTGCCAGGGGGGCAATCAACTTCAAGGGGGCCTGCATAGCGTAAGGTCCCGTCAGAAGGTGTCAGAACAAGAAGTCTATACGATCCAAATATCCTGAACAGCACAGAGAGGCCTTAAGAGTTAGTCCTTCCCCTGTAAGGATCTGGAGGCCACCTCACAAAAAACTTACCCTAAAGGAGTGAACTGAATGAAGGTTTTCAAAGCTGCTTTTACCTGGTCATCTGTCCTTGGCAACGCAAGAGGTTCGGGGGTGTACACCTTTTTTGGGGTATTGATCCTCGTAGTCGCTATCGTCGTTGGTGTCTTTGTGTTTCCATGGAGCGATGTATTTCGCGGAAAGACCAATCCAGATTTCGTGGCTGCCAATGATGCAATGGCTCGAAATCAATGGGATAAAGCCATAACTCTTTTTGACAGATGCATCAAAGCCGATCCTGATGACTGGGCCGCGTATGTGGGCAGATCGCGTGCGTACGTTGGTTCAGGAAATCTCCCGCGCGCGTTGGAGGACGCCGGCAAAGCACTCCAAAAGAAGCCCGACAGCTCTCTTGCCTATGGTCAACGAGGGATTGTAGAAAAAGTGCTTCAGAAATATGATGACGCGCTGCGTGATTTCACCGAGGCCATCAAGCTGGACCCAGGCTATGCGTGGGCTTACGCCCAACGTGCGGACATTTATTCCCGGCAGCAGGACCAGGAGAAGGCCTTGCAAGATGCCAACAAAGCCATCCAGATCAAGCCAAATTTTGTCGAAGCACTCCGGCTGCGAGCCTGGATATTGAGTAGAATGGGCAAATGCAAGGAGGCAAATGAAGACTTCAAAAAAGTGGAAAAATTAAGCCCAAACGATGCATGGTCCATGCAAGATAAGGCGTGGTTTCTGCTGACGTGCCCTGACGAAAGCCTCCAAGATCCCTCCAAGGCCATGGAGTTGGCGAAGAAGGCCATAGAACTCACTGAAGGAAAAGATGGCGTGATATATGAAACCATCGCGGAAGCTTATTTTAAGCAGGGCGACGCGCTCAAGGCTGCCGAAAACCAGCGAAAGGCAATTGAACTGGGCTCAAAAAAATGTCCCGATGGTTCCTGTTTGAAGGAGATGAAGCAGCGCCTGCAAAAGTACGAGATGGCAGCGCGACCAGAAGTGCGACATTCTTACGAATTTTTGCCTTTGGACAGCGCGTATTGAGGGAGCTGGCGCAGTCGCCGCCAATAATGACTACAGAGATTTTCGTTGGCGTCCGAAGAATACGCTGAAAGAACAAGGGGAGTCAGGTATCGCAGTCAAAGAGAGCGCCATCGAGACCGGGGTCGCTGCTGGCGGCTGCCTGGACTGTCATCGACATGATCATGCCCCCATGCGGGCGGTTGTTCTTTGTGGTTTTGGGGACCCGCAATTGATGTGAAGACAGATATAGCGGGTCTCCTCTGTCCTTAAGCTCAGCTGTTTCCTTTTCACGCTCCTCTTGAAGCTCGTTTGACACCACGGCCATTTTTGGGCATGATGACTGTCCGTCATAAAAAAGACGCGAGAGAGGGCATTTCATGGAAATCCCTGAGGATCGTTTCTACTCAGAGCATCATCTATGGGTGAAATTGGAGGACGGGCTCGCAACGATAGGCATCACGGAACATGCGCGGGAGGAACTGGGAGACATCGATTACATCGAACTTCCGGCTGACGGAGATGTCATCACACGCGGCCAGCCGTTCGGCATTATTGAGACCAGCAAAGCGGTCACAGACCTTATTGCACCTATCTCCGGTCGAGTCGCAGAGATAAATGGGGCTCTCCTCGAATCCCCCGAAGCGCTCACCGCCGCTCCTTACTCGGACGGTTGGCTTGTTACCGTAGAGCCCGCAGACCTCGATGAGTTCAAAGAATTGATGAATTCCCGTTCGTATGCGAAAAGCCTCGATACGGGCCAAGATTCGGACTGATGTTCTCTCTCTTATAGGATTCTTCTGAAGTAGCTGCTCGTTATATAAACAAAATTTGCCCGTATCTTGAGACGCTTCGCTCGCAATCGACTTGGAAAAGGATAATACGGCGCGGCAACCCTGATCGCCCTCATAGCCGACTCGTCCAAAATTGCATGTCCCGAGGAATCGATAAGGTTTACTGAGAGCAGCTCCCCGTTGCGGGCAATAGAAAACTCGACGGTGAGAGAACCGCCAATACCGGCGTTGGCTGCGGATGAGGGATAGACCCAAACTCCCTGAATTTTGTTCTTCAGGTAAAGAAGATAAGAAAAAAATTTTTCTTCTCGAGTGTTTATATCTACAACTGCCTCGTCCGCGTCGCCGTCAGGGAAGAAATCCGGCGATCCCCCGTACGGCGCAGCCCCCGTTGCTATTTCTTTTTCCCTCTGTGTAGGGTTTAGGTCGGGGACAAGATTTTTTTCCTGTTTCTGGGGCTTTTGGGAGCGATGAAGACTTTCTCGTGGAATTTTAGGGATTGCGGGGGTTTTTTCTGAATGCAATTCCTTCTTTTTTGGGGTGTGTGTTTTCGACTCGTCGCTCGAGGGCCGCTCTATGTCAGGCGCGGAGGGGGGAATCAAAGCCGCCATTTTTTGCTGCTCCATATCCATTTGCCCCAGAGGCCCCTTCGGAGCTGGCGGTATTTTGGGAATTTTTTCGACTTGCGCAGTGTGGTTCCGATCGGAGATGCCTCGTGCGTGTTCCGGAACAGGCTCGTCCCGGCGTTCTGTCATGGGTTGTTCAATGAGCCTCACATTTGTCAATTCCTCTCCCGGTTTGAGCAAGACGCCAGGAGGCTGAAAACCTCCTGACGCTGAAAACCAACCCAAGAGGGCGGTATGAAGCGCAATGGAAGCCGCTATAGCAATATACGTGATGCGCCTCGTATCCGAGGAAACGCCGTGCTCGACTCTGGCCACCACATCGCCGCCATCGCCTAACTCCACTGACTCATCAGGTACGTCCCGCGGAGGCGCAACGGGCGTTACAAGCTCCTCGTTGACCTCCGGATCCGGAAAATCTGATAACTCAGGGCCTATTTGAGCAAGTTCTGAGTCAAGCATATCCGTCTCACCCGACCAGCGTCGCAATCAGTTACCCATCGTTCAGCTCACAGCAAACCATCTGCTCAATTTCCCATGTTTAGCCTTGTTATGGTATCGTCACATGATCCATCGTTTATCATCTTCATATGACTCGATTTGTTTCTTTGTGTTCCCTTCTCGCCTGATAATGCGCTCCTTGCGCGGTGCCAACGTAATTAGCTTGAATTCCCATGAGAATTGAAGCAAAATCCATGGGCAGATATAGGCGTTCATCTTTCACCACCATTGTGATATGAGGGTGCGGCGTTTCCCTTGAAGCCGCGGGGCAACGTAAAAGCCTGGCCGCGCCCTCCTCGTGGTGGAAAGACATCTAGCACGAATGAGACTGTATTTCCAGAGCAGCGGCCTCGAGACAGCCGCATCGCCGCCATGATTCCTCGTGAGCCGTAGGCGCAGCAAGCCGGAAGCAACGTTGACTCATATCATAGGCGGCAAGACTCAAACTGTGAGGTTTCTCATGGCAAAATCGAGAAGAGGCAGGGACTCTGAAGAAAACGGAGTCAACGAATCGGAAAAGACTCGGGCTATCGACATTGCGGTAAGCCAGATTGAAAGACAATTTGGACGCGGGTCCATCATGAAATTGGGCGCCGGCGGGCTTATCCCCGATGTGAAGACTATACCTTCAGGTTCCTTGGGCTTAGATATTGCAATCGGGGTGGGAGGCATACCACAAGGGCGCATCATCGAGATATTCGGGCCTGAGTCGTCTGGGAAGACGACTCTGTGCCTCCATGTCATCGCAGAGGCTCAGAAGCGAGGAGGCTTTGCTGCTTTCGTGGATGCTGAACACGCTTTGGATATCCACTACGCCAAGAAACTTGGAGTGAAAACGGATGAGCTGTTGGTTTCTCAGCCAGACACAGGAGAACAGGCTTTGGAGATCACCGAGATACTCGTGAGATCTGGGGCTCTTGACGTGGTGGTGATCGATTCCGTCGCAGCCTTGGTTCCACGAGCTGAAATAGAAGGAGACATGGGGGACGCGCACATGGGGCTTCAGGCCAGACTCATGTCTCAGGCGCTCCGGAAACTTACCGCGGCAATCGCACGTTCAAACACTGCTGTTATTTTTACCAATCAAATCAGGCAGAAGATAGGCATTATGTTTGGCAACCCAGAGACCACCACAGGGGGTAACGCTCTGAAATTCTATGCCTCGCTGCGCCTGGATATTCGTCGCGTCGGCCAAATCAAGGAGGGCGAAAACGTCACAGGTTCTCGAACAAGGGTCAAGGTGGTAAAAAACAAACTTGCCCCGCCCTTTCAACAGGTGGAGTTCGACATCATGTATAACGAAGGCATTTCAGCGGCGGGCGAAATTCTCGACATGGGAGTCGAAAACAATCTTATAGAAAAATCAGGAGCGTGGTATTCCTATGGCGATGAAAGGATAGGTCAGGGGCGGGAAAACGTGAAGCAGTATCTGAAAGACCATCCTGAGATATTGCATGATATTCGCGAGAAATTGCTCGAAATGAAGGGCATACGATTGAAGGGAGCCGCGGAGAACGTGACAGAGTACAGCGACTTTGGCAACGGCCGCCATGACGACCAAGCTTGAAGGCATTCTAAAAAAAAGCGTGGAGGCAGGGGCTTCTGACGTCATTCTCAAGATGAGGCTCCCGCCGGTAATCAGGACTTGCGGTTTTCTTGCGCCCATGAAAGGAGAGGCGCGCCTGACTGCCGAAGAACTCGTTGCGCTGGCGCGATCCATCATGGATGAGGATCAGTGGTCTCGATTCATTGCTGCGCGCGATCTCGATTTGTCGTACGAGGCCCCATCCATCGGCCGATTTCGCGTGAGCGTTTTTTACCAGCAGGGGACGGTTGCCATGGTATTTCGTGTCATCCCCACCGAGCCGCCTCTCATTGGTGATTTGAATCTGCCGGCAGTTGTCGGCAAACTAGCCCTGGAACCGAGGGGCTTGGTACTCGTGACGGGCACTACCGGTTCCGGCAAATCAACAACACTCGCCGCCATGATCAGTTATCTCAATTCCATGAGAAACTGCCACGTTATCACCATCGAAGACCCTATTGAATTCATTCATCGCGACAGGAAGAGCATCATCAATCAGCGAGAAATAGGGCGTGACGCGTTGAACTTCCCCCGGGCGCTAAGGGCTGCACTGCGGGAAAATCCGGATGTGATTCTGGTTGGAGAAATGCGGGACCTGGAAACTATTACCACTGCGCTTTTGGCAGCCGAGACAGGACACCTGGTACTTAGTACTCTGCACACAGCCGATGCCGTGGAAACAATACGCCGCGCCATCGCATCTTTCCCCATCTCTCATCAATCGTTGGCGCGGCTTAGGCTTGCCTCCACTCTTCGAGGGGTGATTTCCCAGAGACTCCTTCCCACAAAAGACGGCTCCCGGATGGTTCCCGCAGTGGAAGTACTCGTATCAACAGGCAGGATCAGGGAATGCATCGAGGACGAATCTCGGACGTATGAAATTCGCGACGCAATTTTCGAGGGACATGTGAACTATCAAATGCAGACCTTTGACCAGTCGATATTGGAGCTTTACCAGAAAGGGCTTATCTCGTATGATACAGCTTACGAAGCAGCGACGAACCGAGAGGATTTCGCCCTGTTTGTGAGAGGCATCAGCAGCCTCGCTGAAAACAATTGGCAACTCAAAGAATGAGTACATACCGTCAGACAATAGGCCGCCTCGCATCTTCTGCTTCGAATCCTCAAGATAGGCGCTGTCGCACATCAAAAGGCAAGTTGGACATTGCTACGGATCTTGCCTGCAAAAGGGACACGATGTATAGAGGTGGACGAGGTCGTGGCAATCCTAAGGATAGACACAGACAGGCCTTAACCCTTTCGTGAACTCCACGGGGCCCTTTCCAGGGAAACTGGCGGGGGAAGATGCCCCGCGAACGTCGTGCGAAAATTATGGCAGACAAAACGAATCAAGACATTCATGACTCAGCGTATTACCAATCGCTGACAAGAAATATGGTCGTCATTATGCTCGTCGTTTCAATGATGCCATTGATTCTTATCAGCGGCATCTTGCGGTATTATTTTAACGTATCCTATCAAGAGAAGGCAGTTGAACATCTCAAAGTCCTTTTTAAAAAACATCAGCAAAACATCGATCGATTTCTGATGCTTAAACTTGCGGACTTGAGGGTCGTCTCCCGCCTCTTTCCCTTTGAACAGTTGCTTGAGGAGCCCTTTCTCAAGGAATGTCTTGATACACTTCAGCAAGAGTACCCTCATTCGTTTGTGGATTTGGGAGTCGTGAACGCGCAAGGCATACAAGTCGCTTATGCCGGGCCTTTCAGGTTGAAGGAGGTGGACTACTCCCGTGCGGATTGGTTCAAAAAGGCATTGGAGGATGAAAATTATATTAGCGACGTCTTTCCTGGCGTCCGCGGTATACCGCATTTTATTGTGACCACCCGTGTTGATGATCATAGGGGAGCAAAGTGGATCATCAGGGCAACGGTTGATTTTGAGGCCTTTAATACCCTCGTGGACAGTATCCGCATAGGGAATACGGGATTTGCATTCATTGTAAACAAGAAAGGAGAGTTTCAAACCAAGACCAGACTCGAGGCCCTCGCCTCTAAAGGGCCATATAAGAGCCTCATTGCTGATCAGTCATTGCCCGAACACGAAGTCACTTTCCTCGAGACAACCACGGAAGCTGGTATGCGCAACATTTGCGTCTTGGCGCCGCTCAAGAACGGGGAGTGGTTTCTCGTTTTCCAGCAAGAGTCTTCCGATGCATATGCGGTGGTGGAGAGGGCGCGCTGGCTGTCCGTTATCATCCTTGTGACGGGCGCTCTTGCGGTTGGGATGGTATCGGTACTTTTGGCCAGACGTATGGTAAAAAAGATCAAGGAATCTGATCAACAAAAAGAAATGATGAACGAGCAAGTGATTGAGGCTGGAAAGCTGGCGTCCCTTGGTGAATTGGCTGCCGGCATCGCGCATGAGATCAACAATCCGGTTGCCATCATGGTGGAGGAGGCAGGCTGGATGGAGGATCTTCTCAGGGACGAGCAGGAAGGCCGGCTGGAAAATGCAGAGGAATTTGTCAGAGCCCTCAATCAGATCAAGATCCAGGGACGACGGTGTAAAGAGATTACTCATAAGCTTTTGAGTTTTGCCAGGAAAACGGATCCTACTGTGAAGAATATCAATCTTAATGAACTCATTGAGGATGTGGTCGCCCTCTCAGAACAGCGTGCGAAATACACTGGCGTGAAGATAAATCTTCATCTATCGGATGATCTTCCCACTGTGAACGTCTCGCCATCGGAGATCCAACAAGTCATGCTGAACCTGATTAACAACGCGTTGGACGAGATGGAAAAAACTGGTGGCGTGATAGACATCACGTCTCGGGTAAACGGATCTTTCGTTGTGGTTGACGTTGCAGACAACGGCCCGGGCATTCCGAAGGCAAATTTGAAGAGGATTTTCGATCCGTTTTATACGACAAAGCCTGTGGGCAAAGGCACTGGCTTAGGCCTCTCTATTTGCTATGGAATTGTAAAAAAAATGGGCGGGGACATCACCGTGAACAGCGCCCAGGGAGTTGGGGCTACCTTTCACGTTCATATACCTTGGACTGGCGAAAAAAAGACTTCCTCATGAAACCATTTTTCCTCGAGGCTTACCAGTTCAGACTTAATCTAGGGATGCCGTATGAACAACAGCCCTACAGATGATCGTCCCAAGAAAATAAAATTGCTTTTGGTGGATGACGAACAAGGCTATGTCGACATTCTCTCGAAGCGACTCACCAAGAGGAATTTTGAGGTGACAAAGGCGTTAAGCGGAACAGAAGGGATAAAGGCCCTTCGCAGGCAGGATTTCGATGTCGCCGTGCTCGACCTGAAAATGGAGGACATGGATGGCATTGAAGTGCTTACGATTTTTAAGAAAATGGTCCCAGAGCTTGCTGTCATCATGCTCACAGGCCACGGTTCGGAGCAGGCAGCCCGAGATGGCCTCGCTCACGGCGCCTTTGATTACCTTACCAAGCCATGCGAACTGGATGAATTGATTGAGAAAATTCATGAGGCGTACGAAGGAGGAAAGGCCGGTGACTGATTTCAGGGTCTTGCTCGTAGATGACGAAATCGAGTTTGTCGAAACACTTGTAAAAAGACTAAAGAAAAGAAAACTCGATGTCGTCGCAGCATTCAGCGGGAAAGCGGCTTTGGAATTAGTGCGGCGACAGCCTGTTGATGTGGTGGTATTGGATGTGAAGATGCCGGACATGGACGGGATACAGACCCTGCGAGAAATTAAGAAGATCAACCCTTCTGTTGAGGTAATAATGCTCACCGGCCATGCCAGCGTCGAGGTGGCCCTCCAGGGAATGGAGCTTGGCGCTTTTGACTATTTAATGAAGCCCATGGATATCGATGAATTACTGTACAAGCTTCAGGACGCTTACAAGAGGAAATGGTGCAAACAAGAAGAGATGGAGTGTATTATTCCAAACGGACTCAAGACTAAGTAAAAACCAAATGCTATTATTATCTGTTTTTGTTTAGCGAAGTGGGGCTCGGCATGTCGATTCAGTCTCTCTTTTCAGGGTGTCAATATTTTTGACAGTTGGGAGTCCTCGTGCGCGGTCGTATTATTTCCCAGCTTCGCGCAGTTACTCACTCGTAAGTGATTTTGCCGTTTGAATTTTGACAATCAACCCTTGGCACGCCAGTTGCTTGTGTTTTCCTCAGCATAGCGCATTCATCCCTTGAATGGAGGAAATGACATGAAATGGGGGAAACAAGCGTACTGGATGTTCCTAGAAGCGTCGAAGGCCCACGCGCGATGGGACTATGAGACTTCTATGAACATACTGAGGAGTAGAAAGAAACTTCTGTTGCTGGCATTGATGACAATGCCCGTGGTGCTCGGGTCTGTGGCCTTGGCGATAGATCTCCCCGACACTCTTGGAGGTTACAAGGCTTACACGCCCGCGTATTATTCGACCTCAATATTTATTGTCTCCATTGTCATCGGCCTTTGCGCTGGCCTTATCACAGGTTGCATAGGGGCTGGCGGCGGATTCATCATCACGCCAGCATTGATGAGCGCCGGCGTAAAAGGCATTTTGGCGGTGGGCACAGACCTTTTTCATATCTTTGCAAAAGCAATAATGGGAACAGCTGTGCACAAAAAGCTAGGCAACGTCTCGGTGGGGCTCGCCATCGCCTTTCTTGTGGGTTCTGGGATAGGAGTGTTCGGAGGAGGCTTCATTAACCGAGCTTTTTACGAAGCAAACCCTGTGTTGAGCGATACCTTCATAAGTATCGTGTACGTCGTATTACTCGGCTTCCTTGGATTCTACTCTCTCTTTGATTTCTTGCGCCTCAGGAAAGCCGGGACTGATGTCGGCGCGCACGCGGGGGAAAGCCCCCACGGAGCAGAATCAGCATCGGGGACGGTGGGTCTCCCCGCTAAATTGCAGGCCGCCAAAATACCTCCCACCATCACCTTCGACGAGGATTTGGTTCCTGGCGGGAAGAAAATCCCTGCCCTATTTGTTGCCGTAGCCGGGGCCATCGTAGGTTTTGCCGCCGCCATAATGGGGGTTGGAGGGGGATTCCTCACATTTCCGATCTTTGTGTACGTTTTGGGGGTCTCGTCATTCACCACGGTGGGGACTGATATTCTCCAAATCATATTTACGGCTGGCTTGGCATCCATCGCCCAGTACGCAATCTACGGGTTCATCTTCTATACGCTTGCCATGGGAATGCTCCTCGGATCGCTTATTGGGATCCAGTTGGGAGCCCTCACCACAAAGGTGGTAAAAGGCATTTATATCAGAGGCTTTTATGCAATCTCTATTCTCGCCGGATTTGTCAACCGATTCTTTGCGCTGCCTTCGAAGCTAAAACAGATGGAAGTCATTGACATATCCGATTCTTTGGCAAAAGGACTTGACCAAATTGGAATGGTCATCTTTTTTGTGGTCATAGGCGTTTTTGCCGTATGGGTACTGGCGAAGTTTTTCGGAAACATTCGATACTTGCGAGGGGAGGTTTGATCATGCTTATTTACGATAAGAAAACATTCGGCATCGGGTTGCTGCTGTTCATCACCTTCCTTATTGTCCTAGGGGTCATGTTCTCGCCATTCTTCGGAGGCGAAAACGCTCTCAAGGCATCTGACAAGCTCTTCAACTCCATATCAAAAGGATCAACCTACTATATTCCCGACATATTGAACAAAGCACAGGCTATGGGGGACGCGAAGTTCGAAGCGACCATCAAACTCAAGACCGATGACCTAGCCCAAAAGGCTGAGAAAGTCTTGACGGCCTCCGGAAGTCAGGTCTCTTCTGCGGGCTCTCAATTGCATATTAGGGGTGACTTAGGGCAGGCGCTGACGTCGGCCCTTAAAGACTCCGATTCCATGTTTCATAATCGAGATACCGAGGTGTCTCAAAAATATGGTTTCCCAGGAAGGGAAGCTCTCTTTGTCTGGTGGAACGTACTGAAAGAGGTCGAAAAAGACCTTACCAGGCAAGCCAAATTTAAGCAGGCCGCCTTTGTATCTACCGTGATCAAGAAGGGCGTCGAAGTTGGTTATAACTTTTTCGGCATAGCGCCGGAAAGCGCCTTATCAAAGGCGGGCATATTGACTTTTGCCTTAATATGCTACGTAGTTTATACCCTATGGTGGGGTATAGCGATTTTGTTCTTGTTCGAGGGCCTGGGGCTGGAAATGAAAGCAGGCGCCAAAAAGGAGGTGTAGGGTAGTTCTTGCAGTAGATTGCTTTCCCAAAGAAGAAAAATAGTAGGTTTCGAAGAAGACCTCAAACTCGACCAAGACCTCTGTACGCGATGGATTTGAGACGAGATTGCTTCGTAGTATATGGCTCGTTGCGATGTAAAAAAAGTCTTTGTCGCGTCTTTGCGAGCGACGCGAGACAATCTTGTGATTAACTTTCAGAAAAATATAATCGTGTATAAGCTCAACGAGAAACACATGCTGCACACGTTGCAGAAAGGGTCTGAACGATCCGAGTCTTCGGAAGCATTTTTGCGTAAGAAAAAGGAACGAACGGGCACAATAAGATGAAGCTGCCCCGAATTCTTTCCCGATTACTCAGGCGACGCGAAGGAGATACAGAGGATCAAGAGGTATTGGACCTTCGCGCCGCCTTCGCCTCTCGTTACCACAATTTCAAGCTTCTCCTCACTGCTAACAACAAAGCCTTGGAAATAATGTCCGAACTGGAAAAGGCACTGGAGGGCGCTCAGCCGTTTGGCATGAATTTCGTAAGGTCTCGCGCCACGGCTGTCACTGTGACTGTTTTCCGCATCATCAAACACTTGGACGAACTTGCGCCAGGAAAATATACGGAGCTTTACAGCCGATTTAGACATATCGAGTCTTCTATCGAAGAAGCGCTTACTACGAGCCTGGCGCCGGTGGAAGGCCCTTTGGTCGCGCCCCTTAAGGACGTGGATGTAACCATGGTTGATCAGGTTGGGGGTAAAATGGCCAATATCGGAGAGCTTAAAAATCGAGCTTTTATCCCTACTCCCGATGGTTTTGTCATTACTGCGCGTGCTTACCATGAATTCATGGCGCACAATGAGCTCCAGGCTGAAATAGACAGACGGATCCAGTCAGTGGGCTTAGACAGGATGGAGGACCTCTACAAATTGAGCGCTGATGTTCAGCAACTCATAGTGAACGCGACCCTTCCCAGATCGCTCGAAACAGCCATTTGGTCGGCGTACACGGAATTGGAGCAATCGACTCACTCCGGAGTACGAGTGTCCATGAGGAGCAGCGCGGTAGGAGAGGATGCGAGCCGCACCTCCTTTGCGGGGCAGTTTCGATCGGAACTCAATGTCAGCAAAGAGCACCTCATCCAGGCGTATAAGACAATAGTTGCAAGCAAGTACAGTTTGCCTGCCATAACATATCGTCTCAATAAAGGCATTCCTGATGAGACCGTTCCTATGTGCGTCGGATGCATGGCCATGGTAGACCCAGTCTCCGCCGGCGTGACATACTCGAGAGATCCACTGAATTTCACGGAACAGTATGTGTTTATTCATGCGGTGTGGGGACTTGCCAAAGCGGTTGTGGATGGGACGGTCGAAGCCGACCTGTTTGTAGTGTCTCGAAATGAACACCTGAAAATCGTTCGTCAGACCATAGGCGAGAAAGCCTTAGAATTCAGGTGCTTCCCTGAAGAGGGCGTATGCAGGAATGCGATTCCCGGCCCGAAATCTTCCCAACAATGCATTACGGATCGGCAGGCCCTGGAATTGGCGGACATAGCCATTCGTCTTGAAGACTATTACGGCGCGCCTCAAGACATCGAATGGGCCATTGACCACGATGGGGCGATATATGTGCTCCAATGCAGACCGCTGCAGCAGATCGATGTGCCAGTGACGCGCTTCTCGCCCACAGATGATCTGCCAGATGCGCCTGCCAGCATTTTGCAAGGCGGCGTAACCGCGTCTCCAGGCGTCGGCTCAGGAGAGGTGTTCATCGTGCGCAATGACGTCGACAAACTTCAATTTCCTCGCGGCGCGGTGCTCGTTGCCTTACAATCACTCCCGACCTGGGCGCCGCTGCTTTCTTCAGCCGCCGCTGTTGTGACCGAGTTGGGAGGAGTAGCCGGACATTTGGCAAATGTCGCGAGGGAATTTGGGGTACCTGCACTTTTCGGAGTCCCTGGCGCCTTCAAAACGTTAGAGAATGGGGAGCTGGTCACGGTGGATGCAACGGGCAGAAGGGTCTATCGAGGAGAGGTTTCATCTCTCTTGGCAGAGAGCCCTAGACCGAAAAACCTGATGGCTGGAACGCCAATCTTCATGATACTCCAAAACGCGGCCCGTCACATCATCCCTTTGAACCTTATCGATCCAGATTCCCCCGATTTTCATCCGAAAAAATGTCGAACGCTCCACGACATAACTCGATACTGCCACGAGAAGTCGGTTCACGAGATGTTTAACTTTGGGAAAGAACATCAGTTCTCAGAGAGGGCTAGCAAACAACTTGTCTGCCACATCCCCATGCAATGGTGGATTATTAATTTGGATGACGGTTTCAAAGAAGACGTGAAGGGAAAATTTGTGACTTTGGACAATATTGTGTCTATTCCCATGCTGGCCATCTGGGAGGGAGTCACCGCAGTGCCATGGCAAGGCCCCCCGCCTGTGCACGCCGGCGGATTCATGTCAGTTTTAATGCAGGCGACAACGAATCCAGCGCTCGACCCAGCCATGGGATCGCCATACGCGGCGAGAAACTACTTCATGTTATCCAAGAACTTCTGCAGTTTAATGTCCAGATTCGGATTCCATTTCTCTACGGTTGAAGCGCTAGTAGGGGAACGGCCCTCGGAAAACTACATAAGTTTCTCTTTCAAAGGGGGCGCCGCCGATTTTCATCGGAGGGTTAAACGGGCGTTGTTTGTCGCTGAAATCTTGAATGAATTCGATTTCAGAACTGATGTGAGAGAAGACAACGCTTTTGCAAGAATAGAAGGCTTTGACATGGAATTTATGAAAATGCGACTAAGAATCATTGGCTACTTGATTATCCACACTCGGCAGCTTGACATGGTGATGTCCAACGACAATTCCGTGTGGCAATACAGAATGAAGATGCTGGACGACATACATACGCGAGTTATACATGAGCATTCTTCGTAGCTTTTTGGCTCCATCACCGTCTGTACACAAATCAGGGGGACCGTCGAATCAAACCGATGAGTTTGCCGACAATGTGCACACGCGCTCGTTCAGGTCCGTGAAACACGAGCGGCTCATATAGGGGATTCGCAGCCACTAACTCGAGGCTGCTTCTCCTCCTTCGGAGAACTTTGAGTGTGGCCTCGATCTGTATTCCCTCGATAACGACAGCGACAATTTCCCCATCATCGGCATCAGCCTGAGGTCTTATGATAGCGATGTCCCCTTCTCGTATATGCGCGTCGACCATAGAATCGCCATAAACCCTCAAGGCAAATGCGTCTGCCACTCCGAAAAGCATGGGGTCCACTGGGAGATCGTCCTCTTTGTTGGCATCCGCGAGAATCGGCGTGCCGGCCGCGATGCGCCCAATAAGGGGGATCGAGGAACGAGGGCCGTCCGCTGTGACGCGCCAAGCGCGCTTTTTACCGGGAGTACGGGCAAGCAGCCCTTCGGACTCCAGACGCCTGACGTGCTTAATAAGGCTTCCCGGCGAGCTGAGATTAAGGGCCTCGCAAATCTCTCTCAAAGACGGCGGATAGCCGTTTTTCTCTTGAAACGAGCGTATGAATGTGAGGACTTTTTTTTGTTGGGAAGAAATCGACATTTCGTGATGATACAAAACATATGTTTCCCTTTCAACAGAAAAAAGCATCTATTTGAATTGTTCAATTAAGATGGTTATCCTAAAGTACTCGAAAGGCATGGCATTCAACAGGGCTGCCAGTTGGCCGGATCTTGCGCCGGCGCTTCGGCGAACACACTGGGAAGGAGTTGCGTATGAGCATCCGTAAGAGGAGTCTTCCCCGGGGATGGTATCCTTATACAGAGACGCAATGTCGCGACCAGATTCGACTTTTCTTGAGCGACTTCGCTCTACCCGAAGGCGCCTGGCTCGGGGGCATCGCCCCCCACGCCGGCTGGGATTTTTCTGGGCGCGCAGCGGCCAGGGTTTTTGGCGCTATCGCCTCTGGAACAAAGCCGGATTGTGTCGTCGTGTATGGAGGGCATCTCTCGGGCCACGATTATCCAATCGTGTACACTGAAACTGCCTGGGAAACACCTTTGGGGCCTCTGTCGATGCAGTCCACCATTGTGAACGAGATTATCTCTCGTCGGCTTGCACTGCCGGTTCCCGACGGATTTGCCGACAACACAGTGGAGGTGCTCCTCACCTTTGTCAGGTTCTTTTTTCCTGAATCCTCCTTGGTGGCTGTTCACTCACCCGCTTCAGAGAGAGCGATCGGACTTGGAAAAGCGGTGACGACTATGTTGAGCTCTCACAAACTCAGCGGGGTATTCATAGGGTCAGCCGATTTGACTCATTACGGTCCGAATTATGGGTTTGTACCATTGGGAACTGGCGCTTCGGCCGTGAAATGGGTCAAAGAAGAAAACGACAGGTCGCTTATTGAAAAGTCCCTGCAAATGGACGCCGCTGCGGTGCTGCAGGATGCGCGGGTCCGGCGCAACACCTGTTCTCCTGGGCCGATCGCATCTGTCATTGCGTCAGCCCACGAGTTTGGCATCATACAAGGCCATCTCTTGGAATACTACACAAGCTACGATATTATGCCTAGTTCAAGCTTTGTGGGGTACGCCGGCATTGTGTATTGAAGAAAAGGCATCTTTCATTCGATGACTGATTCGACCTCGTAGAGTTTCTGTTGGTTTGAAACGCCTTTGAGGCATACCTTGAAATCGTACGAAACGGTCAAACGTTTGCTGATGATCTGATAAGTGTCCTCTGAGATCACCACGCTGCCGCCGGAAGCCGTGGCTTGAATGCGGTCAGTGAGGTTCACTGCGGCGCCTACGATGCCGTACTTTGCTCGACTTTCAGTTCCGATGTTGCCAACAACCACTTCGCCTGTGTGAACTCCTATAGCCATGACCAGTTGTGGAGCGTTGGTCGCGCGGTTTTGTTCGTTAAAGACTTTCAAGTCTCGCTGCATCTCTAATCCGCATTTTATCGCGTCCAATGCCCTTCGATCCACCTCTGCACGGCTTCCATTGAAGAAAACGAGTATAGAATCGCCATAAAAATCCACTATTATGCCTTTGAAGCGCTCCACCACCGCGATCATTCGCGCAAAATACTGGTTGAGCAGTTTAATAACCTCTTCTGGGGGCAGCAGTTCCGATAGGGGCGTGAAGTCTCTTAAGTCTGACATTAGTATGGTCACTACGGCCTTCTCTCCGCCCAAACGCAGCGCATCAGGATTTTTCATAAGCTCCTCTGCCACTGCTTTGTCCACATATCTGCCGAAGGTTTCTTGAATAAGATCTCGCTGTTTCAGTCCTTCCACCATCCTGTTAAAGTTTCGATTCAACTCCCCGATCTCGTCCTGCCGGTCTTCAGGGAGGACAATAGAATAGTCTCCTTCCTTGACGCGAGCCGAGGCCTGGGAAATTTCGGCAATGGATCGTCCCACCGCCCGGGTCGTGACTCGTACGAGCAGAAGCACAATCACTACCGCGGCAAGGCCTGCCATGAGGGAATAAAAACGAAATCGCACGAGCGGGGCCATCAATGCGCCGCCCTTGGAGATCAATACGATGTACCAATTGATTGCAGGCACTTTGTAGAATCCCATGATCAGGTCCGGCGGTCTCCCTTTGCCCCAAACTGTCCCGTAAGGTTTGGTACGAATTTCGTGAAGCAATTTTTTCTCGAGCTCGTCTCCGCTCTCGCCGAGTTGTTTGCGGTCAGAGAAAGCCTTATCGTCTGCCGCAAGGAGCTGACCGGTGCTCGTCACCAGCAGAGGAATGCTTCCCTGCCATTGCGCCATTTCCCGTATCGGTGTTACCAGAGAATCAAAACTTATTCTCACCACCAGTCTTTTAACGGGAGTGACGCCGGATTCACCGAGCGCCTTAACGATCCGCAAAGACCTGTCCAGCGCGCCTGCATTCGTAATGGGCGCGCAAAAACCGACGTCCCCGCAAAGCTCCATAGTGTAAAGGCCGTCAACCATCCCTGCGCTGTAGTCGTTGGCCTCTATCGCTTGGGCGCCAAATTGAGGCTGCGCCTGGGGTAACACTTGGAGATCAACAAAGGTGACCCCCTTTTTTGCAATAAGCTGCTGAATCAAAAAGGCCTGGAGCACGTCTCTCTGGGGCGCCTCTTGCGCCTTTGTGATTAAATTTATGAGCTCCATTTTTTCGTCGAGTTCCATGGTGATCTGGTGGGCGGCCTTTTCGAGTTTGAGCTGAATGGACTCTGCCCATTGGTCCAGCAAATACCATCGAGCGACAAAAAAATTCCCGAACGCCAGCAAACCGACGATCAACGTGAGGGGTATTAAAAGGAAAAGAAGGAATCTTCTTTCGAGGGAAAAAAACATCGCACTCACCGCGCTATTCTAATGTACTCTGAACTGATGGCGGTCTACGGCCTCTACCATCTTCTGCGGCGCATTGAACTACGGACGCCCACCAAAAGCAAGCTGGGCATTGTAACTACTTCGAAATCCACCGCTCCTGCCAATGCAAACGAAAAACCAGCGGCCAAATCTGATCCCCCGCAGACTGGAACGCTAAGGCGGCAAAGGCTCAGAATACCCCAGGGCTCTGGAGCTCCTCCTTAACGACACCCCTGAATTCGATGGCGCGGATTCCATACGGACGGAAATTTCGAGAACTGGCGCAATCCCTATAAATGCCCCAAGCTAGACGTTCATTCGCCCTAGCCAGAGATGCCAGCATGATAACTCTGCAGGGATCTCACTGCGCCGTGGCCTTTTTTGTACGCTCTGATTCCTCGCACAGCAGCAAGACCAGCGGCAAGGGTAGTGACATAGGGGATCCTGTGTCTGATCGCGGCGCGTCTTATGAGGGCATTTTCGTCAGACCCATCCTTTCCTGTGGGCGTGTTTATCACAAGATGAATCTGTCCGTTTTTGATGGCGTCTATGATGTCTGGCCTGCCTGCCCCACGCTGCGGCATCATTTGGCACGGGATGCCGTACTCCTTTAAAAGACTAAACGTAGGTTCGCACGCAACTACGTTGAAGCCGAGCTCGACAAACTGTCTCGCCACTCCAAGCATCGAGAGTCGCTCGTGATCCGCAACGGTTATCATAACTGACCCTTCGGACGGCAGTTTTTGTTGGGCAGCCTCTTGGGCTTTGTAGAAAGCTAAACCAAAAGAATCAGCCAAGCCGAGGACTTCGCCAGTTGATCTCATTTCTGGCCCGAGAACAGGGTCCACCTCGGGGAACATATTGAAGGGAAAAACAGCCTCCTTGACGCCGTAGTGCGGGATGGTTGTTGTCTTGAGATCAAGATCCTTAAGGGTTCTGCCAAGAATGAGCTGGGTTGCAATACGCGCCATTGGGATGTTGCAAACTTTTGAAACAAGGGGAACAGTTCGAGATGCGCGCGGATTGGCCTCAAGAATATAGACGATATTGTGTGCGATGGCATATTGAATGTTCATCAGTCCCACCACACCGAGCTCAACGGCTATTCGCCTCGTATAGTCGCAAATTGTTTCGATGTGAGTAGGGGGGATGCTTATGGGAGGGATGACGCATGCTGAATCCCCTGAATGAACCCCAGCCAGCTCGATGTGCTCCATGACGGCAGGTACAAAGGCATCTACGCCATCAGAGAGAGCGTCTGCTTCCGTCTCTATTGCGTTTTCGAGGAACTTGTCTATGAGGATGGGGCGTTCGGGTGAGACTTCTACAGCGGCAGCCACGTAATGTTTCAGCATCGCCTCATCTCGAACGATTTCCATTGCGCGACCGCCTAATACGTAGGAGGGCCTCACCATGAGAGGATATCCGATCTTCTTGGCAATACCCAGGGCTTCTGCCAAATTGCAGGCCATGCCAGAATCGGGCTGGGGAATACCAAGTCGCCGCATCATCTGGCGAAAACGGTCGCGATCTTCCGCAAGGTCTATGGTATCGGGCGTCGTCCCAAGAATCTTGACGCCGGCCGCAGCAAGTTCGCTGGCAATGTTCAGAGGCGTCTGTCCTCCAAATTGGACGATGACGCCCTCCGGTTTTTCTTTCTGGTAAATGCTGAGGACGTCTTCCACCGTCAGGGGCTCGAAATAGAGCTTGTTGGAGGTATCGTAGTCCGTAGATACGGTTTCCGGATTGCAGTTGACCATGATCGACTCGTATCCCGCATCTCGGAGTGCAAACGCGGCATGAACGCAGCAATAATCGAATTCGATGCCCTGCCCTATTCGATTGGGTCCGCCTCCCAAGACCATGATTTTGGCGCGTGGTGAGACCTCGTTTTTGTCGCGTGCGTTATACGTGGAATAGTAATAGGCGGCATTTTCTACGCCGCTCACTGGGACGGGTTCCCAGGCTTGTACCACGCCGATGGATTCACGCTCTTGCCTTATGGTGTTCTCCGGAATGCTCACGAGCTGCGAAAGATAGCGATCAGAAAATCCTGCTTTCTTGGCCTCTTCGAGCAAAGCCGTGGGGAGGGCTTTCCCTTTCCACGCCAGGATTTTTTCCTCCAGCTCCATAATTTCCTTCATTTGTTGAATAAACCAGGGTTTGATGTACGTTTTCTGTGAGAGCGCATCAACGGAAGCGCCCTTGCGCAGGGCTTCATACATGATGAACTGCCGTTCACTTGAGGGTTCCGAAAGCATGGCGAGCAAATCGTCCAGAGAGCGCTTGTGGAAATCTTTGGCAAAGCCGAGGCCGTACCGTCCTATTTCGAGGGATCTGATCGCCTTGTGAAGAGCTTCCTTATAATTTTTTCCGATGGACATGACTTCACCCACTGCCCTCATTTGTGTCCCTAATTTGTCCTCAGATCCTGGGAACTTTTCGAAGGCCCATCGCGCAAATTTCACCACGACATAATCACCCCACGGCGTGTATTTATCTAACGTCCCTTCACGCCAGTACGGGATCTCATCGAGGGTCAACCCGCCAGCCAGCATTGCGGAAATAAGGGCGATGGGGAACCCTGTGGCTTTGGATGCCAACGCCGACGATCGAGAGGTGCGCGGATTAATTTCTATGACAACTACTCTGCCCGTCTCTGGATTGTGCGCAAATTGGATGTTCGTGCCCCCGATCACTCGTATCGCCTCTACGATGTCATACGAATGCTTTTGGAGACGCCATTGGAGGCCCTCGTCGATGGTGAGCATTGGCGCAGTACAGAAGGAATCGCCAGTATGCACACCCATTGGATCGACATTTTCAATAAAACAGACAGTGATCATTTGGTTCTTTGCATCCCTGACCACCTCTAGTTCGAGTTCTTCCCACCCAAGGACAGACTCCTCCACAAGTATCTGGCCCACGAGGCTAGCCGCTATTCCCCTGGCAGCGATTACGCGCAGTTCCTCCACATTGTACACCAGTCCGCCGCCGGTTCCTCCCATGGTATAGGCAGGTCTAATGACCACTGGATATCCAAGCCGGTCTGCAATCTTCTCTGCTTCCTCCACGCTGTACGCTGGACTGCTCTTTGGCATGTCAATGCCCAACCGATTCATCGTTTCTTTAAACGCAATTCGATCCTCTCCACGCTCTATTGCATCCACTTCCACGCCTATGATTTTCACCCCGAATTTTTCCAGCACCCCCGATCTCGCGAGTTCAGACGACAGATTCAAACCCGACTGTCCACCCAGATTAGGCAAAATGGCATCAGGTCTCTCTTTCTCCACGATCTGAATCATAGTGTCCAGATTGAGAGGTTCAATGTACGTAATGTCTGCCATCCCAGGATCAGTCATGATCGTCGCAGGATTGGAATTCACCAAGACTATCTCATACCCCAATTTTCTCAGGGCCTTGCAGGCCTGTGTGCCGGAGTAATCAAATTCGCACGCCTGTCCAATAATGATTGGCCCAGAGCCGATGATCATCACTTTTTTAATATCTTGACGTTTAGGCATCGCAGGCCCCTTTTCATACTAAAAATAAATTCATGACATTGAGTGGTACTTAAACGATAGGGGACTATACCAAACATAACGACTGCGACCAAACAAAAATGACTTCTCGTTTTGCGGTCATGTTGCAAGGACGTGCTTTGAAGAGGGAAGTTACCGTGTGTAGCTCATCTGCACAGTGACCGCAACGAAGCATCAATCGCGGAGGCACCGGGGTGCGCTGCCAATTGCCGCGGAAATCTTCCTTGACACATCTCAACGCCTCTTGGTAACCTGGAGTAGCACGTATCAGCACAACAGATTACACGGAACGAAACAGGGGAAGACGGTGAGAGGCCGTCGCTGCCCCGCAGCTGTATCCGCTGACGAAACGTACAATTGAGCCACTGGCGGCAAGACCGCCGGGAAGGCGTACGCACTAGGAAGACGCGGAAGCCAGAATACCCGGTTTCGTTCAAGCCTCTATAGCCTGCGCGGGCGGGTGAGGCGCGAAAGGGTGAAGACCGTCCGCCAGATGAGGTGGACGGTCTTTTTGTTTGTCGCGTTGACAATCCTTGTAAGAACGGAGACTGAGTCATGATCACGAAGAAAGTATGTCGATGTTTACTTCAGGCTCATGTGATCGTCGTTGCCTTGGCGCTTTCCCTCATGGGTGTGTCGTTCGTGTCAGCCGGAGACAGGACAGGGAGAGGCGGCGCAACCCCGACGGTTCAGCCACAGCAAGTGAACCTCCCGATGCAACAGCCACTGCCAGCTATGGGTTGTTACATCGCCCCGCAAAAGGCGCCTCTCTGTGCACCCGCCAAGATTAGGCCGTTGCCGCCAAAACCCGCATCTTCATTCTCACATCTTTTACCGCTGGAAATTCGCGATGCGGGTCCCATTAAACCGCTGGTGGCCCACACCATAGGGTTGGCCGGGGCAGTAATCGCAGCGCCCTTCAGGTTGCTCGAAACAGTGGCGCCCATCGGTTATGTATCGGGCTACGCTGCCGGCAGCCAACCCCTCCCTCGTTCTGCGCCAGCATGCTTTACCAATGCAGCGCCGCTGCACGCTTTGCCTTCAGCCGGCTCGCCCATCATGCAGACGAGCAGGGGCTATGGTCAGCGTCAGTCGTATCCGACGAGCAATGGGTCCCCTTCTTCCCACGAAAATGCATTTCCTCAGATGGAACCGCACACCTTGTTGGGGGGCATCGTGCAATTTCCCTCAACAATGGTCAGGCAAGGACGAATCCTCGGGGATCTAGGCGTATCGGCGCCATGCGCTCGTTAGGTCAGAAGTGAAGATTTTCTCAAAAAAACAATCACGGACTGAATTGCATCAGTCTGCTTCTTACGGAGACGTGTTGGACATGCATGGAAACTCTAGAAATCTTGTTTCAGAGGTTTATGTCTTGGTGTTGCTGGCGGCCCTGATCTTTAACCCGTCAGCGCTTGTTGCTCAACAGGACGCGACAGGGACGCAACCGGAACAACTGGGACCAGTAGAGATAAATCCTCCAGCGCTCGACAGAAGGCAAGCCACGGGCGACGCGAGCCAGACTTCTAGGGGATTTGGATCAAGTGAAAACATACCGCCTGGGCTGCCGTTTTCCGATTATCGACTCACCCAGGGCGAATCGGTCAGTGCCATGGGACGCACGGCAAATCTGGCATCAACGCCATACGCGGTGAGCATCATCGACAACCGTGGAACCAGTTCTCTAGGCCAGACGGGCCTAAGCGACATGCTGCAGGGGAGACCAGGCACCTGGTCATCGGGTTTTGCCGGCAATCCGTTTGATGCTCCCATCGTCGTCAGAGGCTTCTCAAACGAATCAACGAACAGAGTGTCTCTGCTCCTGGAGGGCGTCAATCTGAACATCCCTCGGCAAGAGGCCAATACCAATTTCATATTCCCTGAGCTCATAGAGCGGGTAGAGCTCATCCGCGGCGGCGCCACGGTTCCCCTGGGAGACAAGGCCATCGGAGGCGCAGTGAATGTCATTATGAAGAAACCACGCCAGAATCCTGGCCTATTTTTCGGTGCTGAGGGAGGCTCCTGGGGAACTGACAGAGAGTGGGCAGCGCTGAACCTAGTACGCGATACAGTGGCCGCAGGCATTTTTCTCGGCCGGTATTCTCAGGAAGGTTGGCGTATATATTACGGCAACAATGAATACGAGGAGCCGTTAAGTCGTCCGGGCCCGTGGGCCTTGTACAATGTACAGGGCAGCCTGAACTGGAAAATCACGCCTCGACTTACATTAGACATCTCGCAGTTGATCTCGAGCCAAAGACTCGGGAACTACAACTCAATCCCCAAGGACAAGTGGGACCGAAGAGACATACGAAGCGTCGAGAACGACGTGTATGGATATCGCCCCTACGATGATTTCCCGGAAGAACGTTTTGACATGATGACGATCGGGAAACTTTACTATGAGGGAGGGCGACTCGGCAGACTTGATATTACAGCCACGAATAGACGTTACGATCGCAGCATCCGGACGCTGTTTACCAGCACGGTCGCATCAGATCAAAGATGGACTGACGTGCAACTCCAGATAAAGTACGTCAGGACAGACTCGTACGGATTCCTCAAGAACGATGTGGTCTTGGGGAACGAGCTTTCGGACGGAAGATTCCGACGCGTTGCGCGCGCATACCAGACCCAAGGGTGGATCTCAGGGCTGGGATTTAATAACGCCCAAAATGGGGGCCGTCAAAGTCTCAGCTATTACGTGATGAATCAGACCACATTTTGGGATCGGCTCATCGTCGGCCTTGGATATAGACTGGAACATTATGACCTCCCTGAGATATATTCCAAAAGTTCGCCTACCAATAGGCCGGTGAGGGGCAGATTGGATTTCAAAAAGAGTTCCACTGAATACAGCATCGGCCTCATCTACGACCGTGAGTTGGGTTCCAGCATTTACTACAAGCATTCCCTGCCCTATCGGTTCCCTAACTTCGACGATATGATCAATCTTCTCTATCCGTTTCAGTTTGCCCATCCTGAGCCTCTATGGCTTCTCGATCCAGAAGACGGAACGCAGAAGGAGTATGCAATAAGACATTGGTTTACGAGAAACGTGTTCTTAGGGCTCACCTATTATCAGCTCGACATGAACAATGAAATCTATTTCGGTCCTGATCCTAAATACTTCGGCATGTTTAGCAGGAACCTAAACGTTCCTTTTGTTTCTCACTCAGGTGTGGAATTAGAAGGGCTCGTCCGGCTCACCCCACGATGGACGCTGAAAGGAAATTACACCAGGCAAAAAGTGATCTTCCGGACCAACTGGCAGCCCACCGACTGGTTCGGCCGCACCACGGAAGACAAATGGTTGACCTTGAATCCAGCCGAGATGGGAAACCTCTCGCTGGGCTACGACAACAAAGAGTGGGGCTTCTCTGCAATGATAAGCTATCACTACATTGGAACGAGATATATGCTCAACGACATTTTTAACTTGTGGCCCGATTTGGAACCGGCAAAATGGGGGGACATTGTCTTTTCTCAAACTTTTTTCGATGGTCAAACCACCTTATACTTTGGCGTCAACAACTTCTCAGACGCGCAATACGCCATGCAGGCATCAATTGCGAACTGGGTGCCGCCTACATTCGGAGAGGCACCGGTGTGGTGGTCAGCCGCAGGCCGTACTTTCTATCTAGGGTTCAGAGGCAATCTAGACTTTCACAGAATGCAACTCCCCTCTGTCCGGGACTTGCTCAGGATGAACAATCGCCTCTACGGAGCAGCGAGGAGCGAGCTGGCCAGACTGTCTGGGGCAATTCGTCAATTTGGATCAAACATGAATGGGGCAACAGGCTTCTAGGAGATTGGCGAGAATGAAAACGGCACATAACAATCAAGCAGTACGTGGCTGGGGGGTGGGCCTCGTGAAGCGTTTCGTCTATTTTTCTTTCTTAACGATGGTGATTACGGCGACGCCGTTCTTCACAGACCTGAGTTGCGCAGACGAGGCAGTTCGTTGGCGGCAACGCCCAGATGACGGGCAGAGCAGACCGGAATGTGCGCTCGACATCACGTGCTCAGATCAACTAGTACGGCTCGGATTCCTTGCAGGGGTGTGTCTCCATGCGGATTGTCCCGGCGTGGTGGCGGTTCTGCACCAGAGAAGCGACGAAGCGTCATTCAGGAGGCGCTTTTTCTCGTATCGCCACTTTGCCTTTGAAGGTCAATTCGTTTTGAAAGATCGGGGCGTCTTGGAATCCGGCCCTGTACGCGCACGAGAACTTTTCCTCGTGTTGCCAGGTGATGTGATTGAATTCAAAATCGATGGCGACGATTGCCTGGCAAGAATAGACATTAAGAACCTAGGGTACATAAAAAAAGGCAGTCTGTCCGAACTTCAGCGTTGGTTGGCAGAACAGACGTTCATGGGAAGGCCCATGCGCGCTGCGCAGTCCGACGCAAGGTCTGCCTCGATAGGGTCTGAACAAGCGGCTTGCCAAGTACGCGATGCCGTATCCCTGTTCAACCAAACGGGGATTCTTGAGGGTTTGGCGAGACTGGTCAGAGGACTCAACGGTCATCCCTATTAAGCGGCGAGCCGACGAAATCATCGTCGGGCTTCAAGATTCCTAGTGGATTGATGCGAGGGATTGAAGTCTTGGGGTCAACGAACACATCAGCCCTTATCCGAAAACACGTTGCGACGCGGTCAGGCGTGATGACCTCACGCGGCGCGCCGTGGACCAAAATAGCTCCATCGTGCATGAGGTGGACATCAGCGCAGCTTTGCGCGACGAAGTTTATGTCATGGGACACGAGAAATACCGCAATCCCCTGTTTGTTTATATCCTTGAGGAGCTCCATGAGGGTAAGCTGAGAGTATAAATCCAGGTGCGTTGTTGGTTCGTCAAGAAATACAATCACAGGTTGCTGGGCGATGGCTCGCGCAATACGAACACGTTGCCTTTCGCCGCCTGACAGGGTATCCAAACGCCTGGAGGCGAGGTGCGCAATCTGTGTTTTTTCGAGGGCCATCTCCACGATGGCGCGATCATCTAGATTCTCGTAGTGAATGCCGCCGTGATGTGGAGATCTGCCGAGCATGACTTCTTCCCATACGGTGAACCCAAAATCGCTTGTGTCAGTTTGACTCACCACGGCGAGCTTTTGGGCGATGGCTCGCCTGGTCAGCGTCGCCAACGGCTGGCCGTCGAGCAAAACTGTTCCCCGCTTAGGTGGGAGCGTGTTAGTCAACACTCGTATAAGAGTTGATTTGCCCACACCGTTTGGTCCAATGACGCCCAGGAATGCACCCTCAGTCACGGCCATACTGACTCCCTTGAGAATTGGGACGTCTCGATAACCAAAAAACACTGAGTCGCACTTGAGAAGACATGATTCCATTGTCATGGCCTACCTGCGAAGCAGCAAATAGAGAAAGAAAGGAGCGCCGATAAGGGCAGTGATGACTCCCACTGGCAGCTCCGTGGGGTAGGCGATAAGCCTCGCAATGCAATCAGATGCAGACAGAAACGCGGCCCCACCCAGAAGAGATGCCGGCAAAAGCACCCTGTTGTCAGGACCGATGGCCAAGCGCAGCATGTGAGGCACAATCAATCCTACGAACCCCACGGTCCCAGAGACGCTCACAATGGTACCCGTCACAAGGGATGCAACAATGATAAAAAAGGTCCTTATTTTAGACACCTCTAAACCCAAATGCGCGGCTGATTCATCGCCTCTCATGAGTAAATTGAGTCTATTTGCCTGAGAAAAGGCGGCCAACCATCCCAGTCCGGTCACCGCACCAGCCATAGCCGTCTTGCGATAATCCGCAAGACTGAAATCGCCCATCAGCCAAAAAAGGATGCGCTGCATCTCGTCCGACCCGGAGAGAGAAATGATTAGGAGCATGAGCGCATTCATAAGAGCCCCGACTATGACGCCAGCGAGGATGACGGTGTTGATGTAACCCGCCCCTTTCTTGAGCGACGCCAGCCCATATACAAGGCCGACAGCAATGAGACTGCCTATGAAAGCCATGCCAGAGAGCCCGAGAATCCTGCTTTGCCCGAACATGGTGATGCATACAACGGCTCCGAGGGAACCGCCTCCTGAAATGCCGATGAGATATGGATCGGCAAGTGGATTCCGCAAGACCGCCTGAAACACGACACCGGCGCACGCAAGACCAGCGCCTGCAACCGCCGCCAGCAAGGTGCGTGGCAGCCTATATTCCATGACGATCGTTTGAGTTTGGGAGGTTTGCGACCCTCGGCCGATTACCTCTCGTATGGCGTCAAGATCAAGTCCAGTAGTCCCAAATCCAATGGAGATAACGATGATTGCTGCGAGTACGAGCAGCATGACAGAAGCGGAGAGAATCGTCTTAGAAAGGGCTGAGGATGACATAGTTACTGGTTCCGGAAGCCTCGGTTCCTGGCGGGAGGTGTGGAGCGCTTCACCTGTGTAGTGCTCGCATTTCCTGAGCATGAGGGTGGAGCGTTTTCGCAATCAACTCAAGCGCTTCTATTACTGCGGGCGCGGGTCGCGCGACCAGATCCGCGTCAACAGAGACCACCTTTTCGTCTCGAACGGCCCTAAGAGTTGGATATCTTCTGAGGTGATCGACGCATTCTTGTTGTTTGCATTCTTTATCGAGTATCAGGATATATTCTGGATCTATCTTAATCACTTCTTCAAAGCTGAATCTCGCGTACGGTATGTCAATGTTTTCCGCAATATTGACGCCTCCCGCTTCTCTTATGAGAGCCCCTAAAAAGCTCCGCCCACCCGCGACAACCAATGGTTTCACGCCTACCGCAAAGAGCACCGAAGGACTGGGAAGACCTTCCAGACGTTCCTGCAATGCCCTCCTGCGACGTTGGATGTCTTCAACGGCTTCTGCAGCCGTCTTTTCTCGCTTGAACAAGCGTCCGAGCTTCCCCATGAGTCGGCACACATCATCCACTGATTTGCTGTCCTCCACAAACACCGGGATCCCTAGCGAGGAGAGTCTCTCAACAATTTCTTCTCGGAGGCCTGGCTTTGCCGCCAGGACAAGGTCTGGTTTTAGGGCTATTATCCTTTCCATATCAGGATGAAGGTAGGCCCCTACTTGCGGGATGTTTGCAGCCGAGGCCGGCCTATTGCAGCGCGCGGTTCTCCCCACGAGCTTGTCCTGCGCCCCCAGGTAGCATACGGTTTCTGTAAGGTTCGGCGCCAAAGAAATAACCCTTCTGGGAGCTTCCGACACACATACCTCTCTGCCCGTATCGTCAGTTAGGCAAAAAATACCAGTTGCAGCCGTTCCGGTCTGACATGGGACGCACATGACGAGAAGACAAAAGCCAATGAGTCGCCTATAAGACTTCACGAGTTGTTCAAGATCTTTTCTTGAAAATAATGGGAACATCATAACTGATACTGTCTGTCGTAAGTTCATCTGGGATGGACGGGAAATGCTTGGACGCTTTTCTGACAATGGTCATGGCAGCGTCGTCTAATACATTGTATCCAGAAGGTTTTTTGACTGACAAATGGATGATTGAGCCGCCCTTGTTTATCGTGAACGTGACGACAGTCTCCCCGTAAATCCTCTCTGCCAAAGCCCTTTTAGGGTAGAATGCCGCCGCGCTAATCGCAGATAATATCTTGTTGCGATACTCGTCGCCTGTCGTCCCTGCCGCTGCGCTGGGGACACGCTGCGGACTCGCAACGGACGGGACACTCGACGCCGAATCATACGCATGGACGCTGTCGACACGCGTCCGATCCTTCATTGTCTCATCGAATCTCGAGTCGTTTTCCTGCTGCTCCCATTGCGGCAGGTGAGCAGCGTTGCTCACGAATGTGGGGGAATCATGGCGTCCTGCGCGCTCATCACTCGCATGACCCGCGGCCTCTTGTGCGCTGGACTCTGATTGATCGAGAAAGGTTTGTCGAGCAGCGTGGAGAGGCTGGGGCGCCTCCTTGGCAGCCTCGGGCGACCGTTTTGCCGTCATCGGCAATGAGGCGGGAGCATCCCGCGATCCCGGACTTTCATCTGTAGGAACCTCGTCCGAGTTTTGTTCCACAAGCTTCACCATCACGCTCCCTTGTTCGATACTCGTCGCGCCGCCTTTCCCGTACGTGGGAAGAATCGTAAGAAGCATAAGCAGACAAACATGCATAACTCCCGAGAAAACAATTGAGGGAAGCGCTTCTCTGTTCGAGGAGTTGCGAAAGCATAGACTGGAGGTCCTCAGATTGTTCAAGCCCGATTCGGGAGGAAGGCCTTTTATCTCTGTAGTCGGGATGCGAAGTTTCCCCCTAGAATCAGGGTCATCTTGCGAATTTGCATCGATGCGCTGGGTGAGGAGAGGCTCAAATTCCTCCTCCACAAATGCATCAAGATCGAGACATGCAGACCCCGCATCGACATCCAGAACGTCAAAATCAGCCTCGCACGCGACGTCCTCGTCCTGGACCTGTGCATCATAAAGGGCTTCCCCATCACCGCACGAACCAAGATTCATATCGTATGCCAATCGCACCTTCACTTGCATCGATGTCTCGCCACCAAACAAAAAAACCGGATCGTTGTTTCGACCCGGGAATGCACCCAGCTTTCTTTTTCCTGGGGGCGCCGTTTTTCGCGGCATACACGATAGGCAGGTCTTCTGGCTCCTAGATCATTCTACTCCCTCGCCCCTTCCCACCCTGCGCAGGGCAGTGGACCTCGCGAGGTTTCGTCCTTAGTTACAGCGGCGGGACCGCGCCGGATTTTCACCGACTTCCCTTTTAAGCGCACTTTGCACCTATCAAGATCAATGTAAATTATGGACAGGAACCTGTCAACGGCCCATTTCTTTGTCTAAAAAAGTCATATAAGGCTGATGCCGTAGCCAGAATGCCTTGTTCATGGCTCGTAAAAGCTCGGGCCAAAAAAGCGCACCGTTTACCGAGTGACCACCGGGTTTACCAAGAGATTCTCTCAGGAAATTAGCTCGTTGATCTGCTGCGACATCTACAAGATGAAAATGGGCTGGAACTGCAATCTGCTCAACAGTGATGCGTTGACCGCGTTCACAAATCTTGCAGAGAATGAGCCGCGCTGTCCCCACGTGGAAGGCTTAGTCGCGTGCATCGTGGTTCAGACAATCTTGGAACAACACCAAATATCGAATTTCTGAGATTTGGAGGAACCGAAGATTGCGACATACACGGAATCCCATCCGTAGGAGGCTGTCATGCAACCCTTTACAACGTTGGTATGGCAAAATACGAGCGGGTTTCATGAAAGATCACCGATTTATACACTATGATCCCGACGGGTCATGGAGCTTCGGTCAGCTATGCGGGCAAGGACCTCCCGGGGATTACGGAGCCGGTCCTGGTGCTCAGTCTCGTTCCTCCCGGCGTGGACGGCTATCTCCGCATGTCTGAGGTGATGGGGCTTACGCTCAACGCACACACATGGTGGCGCTTACTGCCTGCCAGCGGCGTCTCCTGGATTCCCTCTTGCGAGGGAATGACGCTGCGACGGATGGCAGCGTCCGCGTCTTCCATGTCATTTCGAAGGAGCCTCACGACTGAGAAATCTTTCTTGTGGGGAGAAGATTTCTCGCTGCGCTCGAAATGACAGAGGGAAGCGTGGTCGAAATGACAGGGAGGCAAGTCATCGAAACGAGAGAGAAATGCCCCTCGCAATCACGCCAAGGGCGGCCATGCGCCAGCGCGCCCGAGGCATCTCATTCGTCTTTGAGCCCCGCTCCCGCGGGGCGGCGCATAATAGCCCACGGCAGCGCCGT
>CAYRVH010000024.1:32369-50376 GCA_964427855.1 uncultured Syntrophaceae bacterium | reverse complement strand
GTCATTTCGAGCGCAGCGAGAAATCTTGCCCCAGCGAGAAAGATTTCTCAGTCGCAAGGCTCCTTCGAAATGACGTGGCGGCGCGACGTCTCGCTCTCGGTCGAGCCTCGGCTCCTCCTATAAAAATGCTCGCAATTCATCTCGAATTGGGTGCGTGTCCTCTCATTACGTCATCCCCACCAAAGCAAGGGTCCACAAGGAGTTTTTTGGATTCTCATTTTCATGGGAATGACAATTTGACTATGGCCATTCCGTGACTTCTTCTGAGCACGGTTATAGGCGGCTGGATTTCCGCTATTGCGGGAATGACAAAAAGGGATGGGAATGACATGAAGGGGCGAACAATTATCCGCCCCTCGTAACGCCTTCGGTTTGTTTCAGATCATCGGATAGATCAGAAATGCGATGGACGTGATCACGAAATAGACGAAAAAGACCATCAAAAGCCATCCCATGATCTCACGGAACTGAAGTTTGGCGACAGCCAGCATGGCGATAGCCCAGAAGGGTTGTATCATGTCCGTGAGCATATCTCCCCAGGCGTAGGTAAGGACAGTCTTGGGGATGCTGACCCCGAGTTCCTTGGCCGCAGGGATAAGGAAGGGCGCGGTGATGGCCCATTCTGAGCCGCCGGACGGTACGAGATAATTCAGGAGGCCGGAATACCAATACACGATGAGCAGGTACGTCGCTGGCGTGGATATGGCGACAAAGGCTTTGGCCATGGCCGCGCCGAGGGCGGTGAACTTGAAAAGCCCGAAAATGCCCGCATAGAATGGGAACTGAATGATAATGCCCCAGACTGCCTTTCCCGCGTCTTCGGTTGCCTTGAGGAAAGTCCACGGCCGCCAATGGAACAGCACGCCCAGCATGAGAAAGAACAAGTTGATATTGTTAAGGTTTACCGACGCGGCAAAACCTTTCTGACCTACTTGCCAGGCAAGCCACAACAGGCCGGCAGCCGCAATAATGATGTTGAATCCAGGCCACCAGTTCATCCAATCGGAGGCTGACAGCCTCCCGGTCGGCCTCACGGGGGCCTCGTAGAGCTTGAGCTTCTCCAGCAGCGTGGGGTCTATTCGATAGGTCTTGTCGGGCGAGGGATGCATCAAGCACATGAGGAACGTGACCACCACGAGGACGATGAGGGCCAGCACGATATTGAAACCGGTGAAGATGGTCTCGGTGGTGGGTATGGTGGCGTCCAGATACTTTCCCTGGATAAGAAAGTTGTTTGGCGTGTTGACCAGCAAGGTGGCCGACCCCGAGAGTCCGGAATGCCACGTACAGCCAAGACCAAGGTATGCGGCTGCCACGAGCAGGCGGTAATCTGTCTTCGGATTCCTCCTTACCAGGAACAGTGCGAACATGGCGCTGCCGATGAGGCTCAACCCCCAATTGATCCACGCGCTGAACATGGAAAAGAGGCACATCGCCATGATGGCCTGCCACGGCTTCTCGGCGTTGGGAAGGCTCGAGAGGCCGTCAAGGAGCCGCTTGATTGGGGGGGAACATGCCAGGACATAGCCGGTCATCATGATCAGACACATCTGCATGGCGAATTCGAGAAGCGCCCAAAAGCCCTTTCCCCAGGCGAGCACCGCATCCTTGGGCCCTGTGTTTCCCCAAATCAGGGCCATGACAAAGGTGATCAAACTCAAGATCCACACGATTACCAGGGCGTCGGGTATCCACCGTTCGGTCCACCGGGTGAGGCCGTCGCCCCAATTCTTGAGAAACTCAAACGACGAAGAACTCTCCTGCTGATTCATTCTGCTCCTCCATCTTTTCTGGTGAAATAATGGTGTGCAAAAGGAGCGCGTCAGCTTCGCGATGTCGGCTGGCAAACTCCGTAATACAGCCTGTGATATGAGTTATGGGACGGCCGTTTTCGGCTTTGTGCACAGGCCTTGCGACCGCCCGTGGCGCCGATGACGTTGAGATTGAGTTTGGTTTCCCGTTATGAGGATCGAATAGCCTACCTGAATTGCTACCCTATTCTTCTGTTTTGGGGTTGTCAACGGAAATCCGCTCCGAAGCCAAACCCGCACAAGCAGCATTCTGAAGAATGGCCTCTTGGCGTTTTCCTTTGAGAAGGATCGTGCAATCCCTGCTGAGTCGCGGCAAGGCGCTGGTGCGGGCAAGCGTTATAACGATCGATGCAAGTTGGACTCGCGATTGCCCACCGGACATGGTATAGTAGCCCCCACATTACTTTATATGCGTTTTCTGAACATATGGAGGATATATGTCTGTTGTGTCGCTTGGGCCGGGAGATGACGTGGATGCGTGGTGCACCCGTTGTCGAATGAATCTCAATCACCGCATCATTGCCATGGTAGGGAATAGCATCCAGACAGTGCTCTGCCTCACCTGCGAAAGCACCCACAGGTACCATCCACCGCGGAAAGAAAAACCAGGGGCGTACGCCGATGAGCATGAGGATGTCGAAATAAGATCGTCTTGGCGCCCCAAAATTATTGATCGCGCGGCGGTCAAAACAGCCAACGAATGGGCCACATTCATGAAGGCAACGCCTGAGGGAACGCAGTTTAAACAGTACAGCCCTTCGGGAAGTTATACCGTTGACGACTATATCGAACACCCTACATTTGGTCAGGGCAAGGTCATAGAAATTGTGGGACAAGTCAAAATCCTCGTCATATTTCAGGCAGGCCGAAAGATATTGGTCTGCAACCGCCCTCCCGCCGTTTCCTCGTCGTGACAAGGCCCCACAGGAAGAGGGATTGAATTCTGTACTCTTTGTTCAACTTCCTCCGCCTCGATTTTCGTTTTGCCAAGCGCCTGTCAACATACCGCTGGCAGCGGGGTTCCTCATTGAGGCGCTGGGGCGCCCAGCTGATCAGTCTCTAGGCGGGTGCGTCCTCGAGGAATTTGTGGCCGGCGTGTACGCGGACAGCGGGCTCGTCGAGGCCGTGGTTCAAAGAAGGCCTTCTATACTGGCTTTAACCCTGTACGTATGGAATGTGCAGCGTAGTTTACTCCTGGCCGGCAGGGTCAAAGCCAGACTGCCGGACACTAGGATATTAGTGGGCGGCCCCGAGGTGACGCGGGACAACATGTGGGTGCTGCGGCATCCTGCAGTGGATGCCGGGGTCTTTGGCGAAGGGGAGTCCCGCATTCGGGGCGCCGTGGCGGCGCTCAGCGCGGGGCGATCCTTGGCTGACATCCCTGGGACATTCTGGATCGAGGATAAGGGACTCGGGTTGAACCTGGACAACCCTGCCCCCTGGGACCTCGCTGCGTGCGCCTCTCCGTATCTCGACGGCGTTATAAGTCCCTCTCGCTCCGGGACATTGTTTCTCGAAACCGTGCGCGGTTGCCCGTTTCAGTGTCGTTACTGCTACTATCACAAGGCGTATAAATCTGTCCGACCGCATCCGCTGCGCGCGGTGGAGGACGTCATCAGGTGGGCTTATCAGCCAGACTCTCAGGTTTCCGAACTGTATCTGATGGACCCTTCGTTCAATGTGTCCCCGCATTTCCGCGAGGTGCTGGCCCTCATGACTCAACTGAGGCCGAGAAAGGAAATACACGGCCATACCGAGTTGCGCGCAGATGTTCTAGCTGTCGGCGACCCTGCGCGAGTAGCCGAAGCCGGGGTGGCGAGCGTCGAGATCGGCCTGCAGAGCGTTAATCCCAACGCCCTTCGGCTCGCCGGGCGTTCCGGGTGCATCGACAGAATCGCCCGGGCGGTGGAACTTCTAAAGAAGGAATCCATAGAGGTCACCACGGGTATTATTTTGGGGCTGCCCGGCGACGCGGCCGAGGGTTTTCAAAAGACGCTCGAGTGGCTCAAAACCACCGGCGCATACAGCGTGGTGCATCCGTTTCTGTTGTCGGTGCTGCCGGGAACGGATTTCAGGGAGAGGGCCGGGGAGCTTGGGCTGGTATATGATCCTAGGCCTCCCTATTATGTGCAGTCCACGCCCTGTTTTCCTGAGCAAGAGCTGCGGGAGGCCATGCTCGCCTGCGAAACAACCTTTGACATGGAGCTGGATCACATAGACCTCCCCTCTTTGGTTGACCATGCCCCAGACCTCACAGTTTCCCTCGATTCCGCACGCTACGTCAGCAAGTGGATAGCGGATCCGGTAAAGAAGACATGGAGGAAAAAGCTTTCGGCGGTACTGAAAATGGCCGCCGATCCGTTCACTTTCTGGTTCAGAGGCGCGGACTGCCGCGTTTCAGAGGACGATATCACTCGAATATTGGACGCTTTCTTCGACGCCAATCCCCACGCCTTTGTCCACGTGGTGTTTGAATATCCGACGCCCCCGCGGCCGAGATTCCTTCAGCGGCTTGCTGCCGGCGTCTCGCAGCCCGCGACCTACGTCAACAAATCCATGCAGTCTTGGATCAGAGGAACGGGCGTCCTGTCGCCTTCGTTTACCATTTTGGTTTATGATCCTGTGGAACAGACGGCGCGAACCAGCGCTCTTGACCCCTATGAAGACCTGGCAACTGTGGTATGGGATATCGGTGCGCCCGATGAGGAAATCGTCTCCAAGGCTGCAGGGCCATGTCTCATCTCTGCGGCCCTCAAACCGGGCAGCCCCTATGGATACCATCTGTTTCGTGCGCTGCGGCGGCGTTTCCACAACGAGCCCGACGATGTCCTTTTTCGCGACAATGTCCTCCAACAGTTTTGGCTGCGATCCACCAACCAATTGCGCGGGCAAGGATTTCCCGAGTGCATCGTCATGGACGTGGATTGAACGCCTCCCGAAATTGCGTATTCTCGGTGTGATTTCATAGCCTTCCATGAGCAAATGAGTCGATATGTGAACATTTTATTGCGTCATGGGGAGGGCGCTGCGGCGCGGCCGAGGGATGGTCGCTATATCCTATTGATATCATTATTGGGAGATCGGAGAGGGGGGGCGGTCTGTGACCCAATAGCTTGGTCGCGCGCCTCTTCTTGCTGTCTTCTACATCTCATGCTGATCCGAGTTTTAGGATTCAATATGCTGGTATCGTGATCCAAAGTGTGGCGACAGTGGCGGCGCCGCGGTGTTGGTGAGCGAGGCGCTTCATCGGTCTAAATCTTGACTTTTCTTTGCAAATCAGGTATGTTAGCCACAGTCAAAATCTGAACAACAACCGAATCGATCCGACAATTTGCTGCGGACGGGTGTAGAGGCGTGATGAGGGCAGAGAAGCCGAAGGGGATATTTCCAGCCATAGTGCCTATTTTGCCTCTAAGGGACATGGTGGTATTCCCCAACATTATGGTGCCGCTTTTTTTGAAGGGTTCCAGAGTAGTGAGGCTGGTCGAGTCGGTCGTTGATGGGGACAATTTAGTCGGTCTGTTCTATCAGAAGTCTCGGCTCCGACACTCCGGCGAACCGGATACGCTTTCGTCTATAGGCACTCTTGCGCGGATACAACAGGTGGTGCGGCTGGAAAGCGGCGGCGTCAAGGCCGTGGCTGACGGCATCGTCCGCGTGCGCATGACCAGGCAGTTGCAGACTGATCCTTTCTTGATGGCGGAAGTCGAGCAGGTAGAGGAGGACAGCGAACCCGGTGAGCTGCTGGACTCATACGTGAAAAGCGTTGCCGCCTTGTTTCGCATCAGCGCGAGCCTGGGCCGACCTTTAAGCGACCGTTCCATGGAGATGATCGAACGGGCGCAGGACCCGGGTCGCTTGGCTGATCTCATCGCGGTTTATCTCCCCTTGAAGCCGGACGCGAAACAGAGGCTGCTCGAAATGGACGATCCTCTGTTAAGACTCAAACAGGCGGCTGTGTACCTCCAGGCGGAGCTGCAGGCGTTCGGCCGCGTCTCTTCGTCACGAGAAGATTCGAGGGATGAGCAGCAGGATCAAAGGAAGGACAAAGAAGGCCACATTCGGCAGCACATACGAGGCATGCACCGGGACCTGGGCGCTCAAGAAGAGGCCCACCTCAGCGAAATTAAGGAGTTTCACGCCAAAATACGTCAATCCCGGCTGCCGGATGACGCGGCGGAAGTGGCCATTAGGGAACTGCAGCGGTTGGAAAAGATACCGCCCCATTCCCCTGAGTACATCGTCTCACGGAGCTACCTGGAGGTGCTCACCAGCCTCCCGTGGGAGGTGGCCACAGACGATGTCGTGGAGCTTGAGCGGGCGCGGCAGGTCTTGGACGGGGATCACTACGATCTTGTGCAGGTAAAGGATCGTATTCTTGAGTTTTTGGCTGTTCGCAAGCTCAAGGCTGACAACAAAGGCCCAATTCTTTGTCTGGTAGGCCCGCCGGGCGTCGGCAAGACATCCTTGGGGCGGTCCATCGCCAAAGCCTTGGGGAGAAAATTCATTCGTATGTCCTTGGGCGGGGTGCGCGACGAAGCAGAAATAAGGGGACACAGGCGAACATATATCGGCGCGATGCCAGGCCGCATCATTCAAGAGATTCGACGCGCGGGGACTAAGAATCCGGTGTTCGTGCTGGATGAAGTGGACAAAATCGGTCAGGATTTTCGCGGGGATCCGGCCAGCGCGCTGCTCGAGGTCTTGGATCCCGAACAAAACAATACATTCTGCGACCACTATCTGGATGTCCCCTTTGATCTGAGCAGCGTAATGTTCATCGCCACCGCCAATCAGACGGATACTATCCCTGCGGCCTTGCGGGACCGCATGGAAATCATTCGAGTGCTGGGGTACACTGACGAAGAAAAACTGAATATCGCCCAGATGTTTCTGATTCCCAAGGCCTTGCATGAAACGGGCATCAAGGATCATCCGATCGTTTTTGCCCCGGATGCCATTCGAGGTATGATCAGAGGCTTCACAAGAGAATCCGGAGTCCGACAGCTCGAACGCTCCATCCAGGCAATATGCCGCAGGATAGCTTTGGAGATCGCGCAAGAAAAGCCGGCGAGAACCGAGGTCGAACTGAGTACGGTGGAAGAGCTCTTGGGATCGCCAAAATATTTTTACGAACTCGCAGAAGAAGATGATCAGGTGGGCATTGCGACAGGACTCGCATGGACCGAAAACGGCGGGGATATCATCTTCGTGGAGGTAACGGGTTTCCGTGGCCGCAAGGAACTGACATTGACAGGCTGCCTCGGGGATGTGATGCAAGAATCGGCGCGAGCCGCGTTGAGCTATTTGCGCAACACCTGCGAGCAATACGGGATTGCCGAGAAAACCCTGTCCCGGACTGACCTCCACATTCACGTGCCCGCCGGCGCCATTCCCAAGGACGGGCCTTCGGCCGGCATTACCATTGCCGTAGCGCTGGCCTCTTTTTTCACCGGCATCCCGGTTAAGAGGCATGTGGCTATGACCGGGGAAGTAACGTTGCGCGGCCGCATCCTCCCTATCGGCGGCGTAAAGGAAAAACTCCTCGCTGCCCGCAGGGCCGGCGTGCGAGAAGTGATATTGCCAAAAAAGAATTGGTCTAATCTCAAAGACTTACCTGACTATGTGAAAAACGATTTGGTCATTCATCTCGTCAGCGAGGTGGATGAGGCTATACGCCTTGCCCTCGTCCAGGAGCCCCGGCCGGAGCGCGCTGACGACTTTCCGGAGCAGTTCTCCCTTCCTTTTCTCTCGCCTATGGGTTCTGAATTTGGGGAACGGTGCCCCAGTCCCAATTTCGCGAAACCTCGCAAGTAGAAGGACATTGCGCAATAATGTTGAGTGGTTGTTGATCTATGAAGTGATGCGGTTGAGGTGTGTTTTTTTGGGTGTAAAAAGGGGGAAAGTTGCTAAAACCTTCTCGAAAGTAGGCACGAATTCAATGACCTGGCAGTCATTTTCGCCACTCTTCTCCTGTCATTTCGAGCGCTTTTCTCCTGTCATTTCGAGCGAAGCGAGAAATCTTGACCAACCAGAAAGATTTCTCAGTCGCAAGGCTCCTTCGAAATGACACGGCTCGCAAGGCTCCTTCCAAATGACATGAATGTCTCGGCGTCTCATTCTCGTTCGAGCCTCGCTTGTTCGAAATCACATGGTTTCGGCTCTCCTGGCCCTTCAGCCGCTTTCAAGAGCCCAGGCCAACTCGACGATGCGGACCTCATTTCGACTGACATTTCTAGCACCGCTCCACACTACAGCAATGGTGTTTTTGGAGAAGAGCGGCGAATTGAATGAGATGTGCGTTGTCTCCAGAGGAATTAAACGCGGCGTTCCTTTGAGATGACATCGATGCTGCTTTGCGGCGACACAGCGGGGCTCCGAGGCTTGTTATTTGAGATCAGATGGGGCGGGGTCATCGCCGGGCAACGCCCTCGGCGCTCTCCTGACTGAGTATCATTCTGCTGATTTTGTGCTGGTACTGCTGGGCGAGGAAATTGAAGCGTTCTTTCAAGGGCTCAGGGACAGATCGAACCTCGGCGACCATCTTCACGCCGAGGGGATTGACATGTTTTCCTTTCAGCAGCAATTGGAAGTCAAGATGAGGGCCGGTGGCAACGCCGGTCATGCCCACCAGACCGATCTTCTGCCGCTGCTTGACGCGTTGGCCAACTTTCACAAACATCCTCCGAAGATGCCCGTACCTGCTTTCGTAGCCGTTGTCGTGTTTCACACATACGTAATTGCCATATCCGCTATGCCAACCGGCGAAGGTGACCACGCCATTGGCAACGGCCCACACCGGCGTGCCCTGCGGGGCGGCATAATCCACGCCATCATGCTTCCGCCACACTCGAAACACTGGATGGAACCGCATACCGTATCGAGAGCTGACCTTGAGCACACTCAGCGGCGATCGAAGGAAGTTTTTCTTCAGTTGAACTCCATTCTCGTCGTAGTATTCGTTGTTGAACAGTACGGCCGTTTTTTTGCCGGTCTTGCGGCCTTCGTACACCGCGCTCAGGATGCGACCATATCCGGACGGCCGGTCGTCCGCATATCGCCGTTCAAACAAGACCTTGCATACATCCCCACGCATTGACTCAGAACGGAAGTCGATGTCCCACCGAAATACGCTGCTGAGTTTGAGCGCCAGCTCCACCCCTTCTCCGGCATTCAGCACCGATTCGGTCAAATCCCCGATGACGGGGAATGAGACGGTCTCTTCCTTAAAATCAAGAACGACTTCTTCCTTCCAAGATTTGAGGAGTCCATCAACCACCGAGCAGTGGAATATTTCCGACGGCTCCAGTTCGAATGTTGCCTTGATGAACAGACCGTCCTTGTCCATGACGATGCTGTAACGTTTGCCTGGTTTGAAGGGACTGTTGGGGTCAAACTGCCTTTTGAGATGAACTTCTATGATGGATTGGAGCGACGCGGCCACCTTTTCCGCGACAAAGTCGTCTTGAATATTCTCATACAGCAGCGACAGGAGAGTATCGCCCGGACTTGTCAGATCCGCGATTTCTTGACTCCCGTTATAGCCAGGGGGCTGCATTGCTTTTGAGGTGTCAGTTTCGGCCGCGCAGGTCTCCGGGCCGGAGGAGGGAGACGGTCGGGACGGCGATATTATGGAAAGGGGCATGTACGAAGATAATGCGGCGTCATGATAGAGCGCCGCGAACATCGCGGCCACACAGACTATTAGCGCCGCAAAGATCAGCACGCGCGTGACTGCGCCGCTGGCGGCCCGCCCATACCGGGGTTGCAGTGTAACACGTAGTTCCGCCCTCAATCCACACCTCGCTAATGAAGCACTCTACTATGATTCACCACATAAGTCAATGATTATCGACACATGGTACCACAGGCGGCATAATTGCGCAGAAGAGGGCGTTGCGGCGCGCTCAAAAGGTTTTCGTCGAAATGACCCGCACATTCTCGAATTCGTGGGCGCTTTCGAGAACCCTCTACACGGCATGCCGGCTCCTGTGTCCCCAGCGGTATGTCACTATCCTCACGATGTCCTGCAAAAGGGCTTGACAGACTAAAGGAGGTTGCATACATATTGAGTGACTTTGAAGATTACCCACCCAGGGATATCATTCAACTCGATGACAGATTCCGAAGGACCGGGGTTCAACCAATGAAGTCAATGGCGTAGGGATACGACCCATCCACGCGACAACTTCAGATCAGCACGCCAATATCGACAATAGATTCCGAACAAAAGCACACACATCAGGAGCCGTCATGGACGTTGCAGAACTCAAGGAGAAAAAAGTTAGTGAACTTATGTCCATAGCCCATGCGCTGGCCGTAGAGGGCGCGGGCAGCATGCGGAAACAGGAATTGATTTTCGCCATTCTTCAGGCGCATCAACAGACCGAGAAAGAGGCTCCCATAACGGGTGAAGGGGTTCTCGAGACCCTGCCCGACGGATTTGGCTTCTTGAGGGCGCCGGATTACAACTACTTGCCCGGACCCGATGATATTTACGTGTCTCCCAGCCAGATAAGACGTTTCAACATGCGTACGGGAGACACCATCTCAGGCTACATCCGTCCCCCAAAGGACACCGAACGGTACTTTGCGCTCCTCAAGGTGGAAAAGATCAATGGCGAAGACCCAGAGTCGATACGAGACAAAGTGCTGTTTGACAATCTCACGCCCTTGTATCCCGACGAAAGGCTGAAGCTTGAAATTGGTCCCACGCAGTATTCCATGAGAATCATGGACTTGCTCACTCCCATTGGAAAGGGGCAAAGGGCGCTGATCGTGTCGCCGCCCAAAGCGGGGAAGACCGTGCTGCTCCAACAAATTGCCAACAGCCTTACTATCAATCACCCCGACGTGTACCTCATCGTGCTCCTCATCGACGAAAGGCCCGAAGAGGTTACTGACATGCAGCGTTCAGTACACGGAGAAGTCATCTCGTCCACCTTTGACGAGCCTGCGCAACGACACGTGCAAGTCGCCGACATGGTCATTGAAAAGGCGAAACGTCTCGTCGAGCACAAGCGGGACGTGGTGATCCTCCTGGACAGCATCACGCGTCTGGCTCGAGCCCACAACACGGTCGTCCCCCCAAGCGGCAAAATCTTATCAGGCGGCGTGGATTCCAATGCCTTGCACCGCCCAAAACGCTTTTTTGGCGCCGCGCGAAATATCGAGGAAGGCGGGAGCCTCACGATCATCGCCACTGCTCTCATCGACACGGGCAGCAAGATGGATGAAGTAATTTATGAAGAATTCAAAGGCACCGGCAATATGGAGATCCATTTGGATCGGCGGCTTCTCGAGAGACGCATATTCCCGTGCATCGACATCAATCGCTCCGGCACGCGCAAGGAGGAACTCTTGGTGCCTCAGCAGGATTTGCAGCGCATCTGGCTGTTGCGCAAGCTCCTTGCCGATATGAACTCCGTGGACGCGATGGAATTCCTCTTGGACAAGATAATGCAAACTGATTCCAATAAAGAATTCTTGGAAGTCATGAATCGGTAGATCGCGGGATGCGATCATGCACGTTACTTCACGAGAATTCGATGTTCGTGAAGTCCTCGCAATCAAAGGCAAAAGGGGCGCGTGTTGCCGCTCTCTTATCCTCACGAGAGTGGGGATTCGTAATGCGTCTCCCGGATTCCCCTGGGCGGGCGAGTTTGTGACGGACTTTGAGAAACGTCGGATGCAGTCATTCGCCTTGAAAAGCGCGGTTCGATGACGTGGCTCAACCATGCGCATAGAGAGTGGACAGGATATTTGCACTATTTGTTTTTTTATATTAGTATCTGTTGTTTAGTACATGATGGAGGCCGATCATGAAAAAAGGCATACACCCTCAATTCCAGGACAGCGTTTTCGTGTGCGCATGCGGGAATACTATACGGACGCGATCTCTGAAAAGCGAATATAAACTCGAGATATGCTCGGCGTGCCACCCATTTTTCACAGGGAAGCAAAAGCTGGTGGACAGCGCGGGACGGGTCGAACGGTTTATGAAGAAATATGGCGATAAGCCTGTCTCCACTGGGAAAAAACCCGTAAAGACTACCAGGAAGAACGCAGCCCCGTCAGCCCCCGCCGAAAAAGCAAAAAAAGCAACAAAGACGGCAAAAAAAGAAGCTCAATAGCTTTCTTGCCTTTATCGGGTCGAGTCCGGCAACGGCGCCCGTATGCCTACGGAGCGTTGCGATGAGGGCTTGTTCCCAAGAGAGCGGGTTGTACATCGAATGTTATTACACACCGAAGGCGCAAAAGGCCCAGAATTGATCAAGGTAGGGGGACAGGCCGTCATCGAGGGGATCATGATGCGAGCCCCGAAGACGTTCACGGTGGTGGTGCGGAAACCTGACGGACAGTTGAGTGTGCGGGAAGACCGCTGGTATTCTCCCATGGAGCGATGGCCGGCGCTCAAAAAGCCGTTCCTGAGAGGCTGCATTGTTCTGTATGAGGCCTTGTTCAACGGCATCCAGGCCTTGAGCTACTCCGCCCAGGAGGCCGTGGGCGAGGAAGAGGAAAAACTGAGCCCTTGGGCGCTCGCGGGAACGATTGCGTTCGCCATTGGGGCCGCGCTTGTGTTGTTTGTCGTCATCCCACACCTCGCGACGCTGGGCATGGGCCTCCTGTTTGGAAGGGAACTCACGGTGAAGAGCCTTTGGTTCCACGTGATAGACGGCGTGATCAAGGTTGCCATTTTCGTAGGATATATCTTTGCCATTTCTTTGATGAAAGAGATTCGTAGGGTCTTTCAGTATCACGGGGCCGAACACAAGTCCATCCATGCGTATGAGCAGGGCGAGGAATTGACAGTGGAGAATGCCCGAAAGTATCCCACGTTGCACGCGCGCTGCGGAACTGCGTTTATCATGTTGGTGTTATTGGTGAGTATTTTTCTTTTCAGTCTCGTATTTCCTTTCTTCCCAAACGACCTTTTTGGAAACAAGATGGCGACAAACTTGTTTTTTATTGCGGTGAAGATGTTTCTGCTGCTGCCTATTGCCGGGTTTTCATACGAGTTGATCCGCTTTGGGGAGCGGGTGCGCAATCCTTTGCTCGACGTGGTACTAAAACCGGGCTTGCTGCTGCAGAGACTTACCACCCGGGAACCCAGCGACGATCAAATCGAAGTGGCATTGGTGGCCTTGAAGAGAACCCTCGAGAGGGAAAGAGGCTGGGCCTGACGATGGCGTCGGGCGTGTCGGCGGATCATGCAGGTATTGTCGAAACTAGAAGAACTCAATCAGCGCTATGAAGACCTCAACCAGCAGCTTGCGCGGCCCGAGGTGATGGCTGATCCAAAAAAGCTCAAAAAACTGGCGCAGGAGCAGGCCGAGCTCTCCGAGATCGTCAAGACGTATCGAGCCCTGACCGATACGATCGGGGAGATACATGAACTGGAGACCATGCTCCAGGAAGAAGAGGACCATGAGCTGGTATCGCTGGCGCGTGAGGACTTGCCGCGCTTGAAATCCAAGCAGGAAGAGTTGGAGCAGATGCTCAATGTGCTGCTCCTCCCCAAGGATCCCAACGATCAGAAAAATACGTTTCTCGAGATTCGAGCGGGCACAGGCGGAGAAGAGGCCTCCTTGTTCGCGGCAGACTTGTTCAGGGCCTATTGCAGGTATGCTGAGAGTCGGCGCTGGCGCGTCGAGATGATGTCCACATCGTTGAGCGCCACAGGCGGTTTCAAGGAAGTCATCGCCTTGGTGCATGGTCAAGGAGCGTATTCGAGGCTCAAATATGAACGAGGCGTTCATCGCGTGCAGCGGGTGCCGACAACGGAATCCCAGGGACGAATTCACACATCCGCAGTCACCGTGGCAGTGCTCCCCGAAGCCGATGAACTGGAGATAGAGATCGACCCAAAAGACCTCAAGATAGATGTCTATCGATCATCCGGCCCCGGCGGCCAGAGCGTCAATACCACCGACTCCGCGGTGAGGGTCACGCACCTCCCCACAAATCTCGTCGTCACCTGCCAGGATGAGAAATCTCAACATAAAAACAAGGCCAAGGCGCTCAAGATCCTCCAGGCCCGCTTGTTGGATCGCATGGAGCAGCAACGCAATTCGGAGATCAGCAGGGAACGCAAGAGCCAGGTGGGGTCAGGAGACAGGTCTGAGCGCATACGTACCTACAACTTTCCTCAAAACCGCGTGACAGATCACCGCATCGGCCTCACCCTCTACAAATTAGATTCCATCATGGAAGGGAAATTTGACGAACTCATTGACCCCCTCGTCGTGTATTTCCAAGCTGAAGCAATCAAGCAAAATCTCGAAAATTAGCTTCTCACCTCTCAACATTTTGCAGGCACAAAACCCGCCGTGTGAAGAAATAGTATGGTCTTCGAGCCGCGCCTCGGGATGTCTTCCTGCGAGAAAATGACATTGACGTGCGCGTGGCCGCGCTCATCAGCCGCAGCCAAAACCGCCTTGCCAGCCGCTGTTCAGGGAAATATCTTGACCGGCGTGCCTACAGACACAAGGTCGTAGAGCTCCTTCGCATCCTGAGGGAACATGTGGATACAGCCAAATGACTTGGTGAGGGCCCCATCAACCAGATGTTTGTCGGAATGGATGTGGATGCAATCCCCCGTAAATCCACGGCCGCGATCCTTCTCATTGGGATAATTGAGACTCATGATGGAGGCTTCGTCCGCGCCGTAGGACGCACTCCAAAGTTTTTCCAAAGGGGGCCCAGTGGCAGCGTCGATGAACTTGTTGTCGCGGCACCAGCTTCTCCCGTCAACAATGCGATACCCCTTGGGGGAATGACGGGACGCCATCCAGGCGATCTCGTATTCCCCAATGGGCGTGCGGTGATCTCCGCTGCGTCTCTTGTGGATGCCCCCCTTGCCGGTCTCTATGGGGTATTCCCGAATGAGATGCGGTCCCAGCCACACCTGTAGGAGGCCGCGGGCGCAATGTATGGCTATCCGCACGCGCGCGGGACCTTCAGACCGAGGGAAGGAATCGTCTGACGGGGCGTGAGATGCCGCGAGCACGAGAATCGGAATAGCAGCGAGCACGGCTCGAACGTGTTGCAAGCCTTGACGCATCCAAGGCGCTCCTTTGAGAGAAGCATGAGGCCGATCAAGAGGGCCTGGTTATAGCTACTATCAGGCAACCGGCCCACGTGCAAGGCACCAAAGCTCTATGAGTCCCGTGCACTCGCTCGCACACATTTTTTCGGCATGTATAGCGGTTTTCGGTATTGCCACCCGAATGAGCTCCGCATGATCAAATGAGCAAGTACTTTTGGAAACCTCTGTGGAGCCTGGAGAGCCGGCTTTTTGTCATTGCGAAGGACCAGCCTCGTACAAGAGAGGGTCGCTGCGACATTCATGTCATTCCGAAGGAGCCTTGCGACTGAGAAATCTTCCCCTTTGGGTAGAGAGTTCTCGCTTCGCTCGACATGACAGGGTGGAAAGTGGCGGCAACGTGACGACCGCGGGACGAATTCGTGATTAATTCCGAGAAGCGGTGTATATAATGGGCCTCAGATCGACGCACTGATTTTGGAGGGCGCCAACAGATGCTCAGTTCATCGCCTTTATTTCCCCGCCGGTTTCTGTCATCGAGGGCGCGGCGACGCAATCGCCTCCTCCGTCATGGCGCCCAGTACGCGTCCGTCATATCAGACTCGACGCCGGATCCAATATTCCTGGCTTCCCATTATCGCGGGGATGACATTGGCGGAGACTCCATCGAATTCGGCGGCGATCCTCCGAACCTCGGCGCAACGCCAAGACGTTCGGATTGGCGCTTCGCGCTGATGTTATGTGTGTGGATTGTCCTCCTCGAAGGTCTATTGCCGGCGGTTGCGGCAGAACAAACCCCTTCATCGGCCGCCCCACAAGGCGGCTCTTTGCCGGTGAAGGATGCGTCTGAGCCCGCAGCCCAAGCCTTGGCGCAAGGGCGTTTTCAGGAAGCCGCGGCGCTCTACACTCGGGCTCTCAGCCGAGAGCCGGACCGCGTCGACCATCTTCTGGCGCGAGGCAAAGCCTTGGAGATGTGCAACCGGCCTGATAAAGCCTTACAAGACTACAAGACAGCGCTTGAGATTGACCCGGGCAACGTGGGCGCCTTGATTGCGTCGGCAAGCATCCTCGAGATGAATCCTGGGAGCGAATCAGAGGCGCTTGCGCTCTACCACAAGGCGCTGCCACTGATCACGGACGGGGATGCGCGAGAGCGCGTCATATTCAACATCGCCGTCTTGGAAACGAGAATAAAAGATGAGACGACTTCGGCGGTGGGTTGCTGGAACGTCGGCAACCGCTATGCGAGAAAAGGAGATGCGAATGCGGCGGAGACCTTTTTTTCAAGGGCTTTGGAACTCAATCCCGCATTTTACCAGGCATATTACAACCGAGCCCTGACGCGCCTGAAAAAGAACAACACTGAGGGCGCCTTGCAGGATCTCTCTGCGGCCATCCCTTTGTGCCCTTCGTTAAGAGGATTGTTGGTCACACGGGGGCTGCTCTATGAATCGCAGGGGAGCTTTGAGAAGGCCATGGCTGACCTGAAAAGGGCTGCGACCGAAGACCCCACGGATCCCGAGGCCCACTATCACTTGGGGCGGCTCCAGGAACGAGAACAGGCCTACTCAGACGCGCTCGCCTCGTATCTCGAAGCCGCGCGCCGCCGCCCAAAACCGGAACTGCGGGACGCGATCGCGCAGCGCATCGCCGCGCTTGCCCGCGCAGTGAAGCCGGCCCCGAGACCGGAGGCCCCTCAACAGCCTTTGAGGCCTTTGTGGTAGGGGAGTGGCCGGCAGTTTTAGGAGCGGGCGGGGGCTTGGTGGCCAGTGGACAAAGGAAAGCCCCGGAAAGGAGGATGAGGACCGGGGCTTCGCATGGGGAAAAGGTATGTTGAGCAGCGGGCTACGCCTCCCGCTGTTGGCAACTGCTTAAAACATGATTTCAAATACTTGTCAAGCATTTTTCAAGTAGTTTCTTACATAAAGTTGTTATTGGCTGATATATTTCTACGAAATGCTATTTCTCAACAAAAGCCCTTATGACGTCACCCTTCCCCAATATCCCCACCAGACGGCCTTGCTCCACCACCGGAAGCGTGTAGAGCTTCTTGTCCGCCATAAGGCGCGCCGCGTCGGATAGGTCTGTCTGCGGCGTCACACACACTGCCGGTCTCGAGTAGATGTCTGCCACGGTGGTTGCCGAGATGCGCTGAAAGTCCTTGTGGAGTCGCCATGGGTTTCCCACAGGAACCACCGAATCCAGGATAAAGAATACCGTGGGGATATGAAGCGGTTTGTTTTGGTTCACCAGATCGGATTCGCAGACGACTCCAAGGAGTGCGCCCTGCTCATCCACCACAGGAACGCCGTTGATGTGATGCGTGGACAGGAGCGTTGCGAGTTCTCGCAGCGGGGTGTCCGGCGTCACGGTGATTACCTTTGTGGTCATAAAGTCGGCTACTTTTGGCATAATAGTCTCCACTGATGCGCGCGGCAGCAGGTGTTTTGGGGCGTTCGAGGAGGTCTCATGAGACCGCCTCAAACGCGAGTTTGTCTCCTTGCTGCGTCCCCTTGATCGTTTGGCCGGGATGGAATCTTCCTGCGAGAATATCCATGGCAAGGGGGTTTTCGATCAAGCGTTGGATGGCCCTTTTCAGGGGCCTTGCACCGTATGAGGGATCGAACCCCTCACCGGCCAGGAGATCACGGGCGCTCGAATCGAGAACCAGCGTGAGTTTATTGTCGGCAAGACGCTTGTTCAGCCGCGCGATCTGGATATCCACGATCTGTTTTATCTGCTCTCGGGTGAGGGCATGGAAGATGATAATATCATCGAGTCTGTTTAAGAACTCCGGCTTAAAGTGGTAGCGCAACGCATCCATGACTTTCATGCGCATGGCGTCTTCGTCTCGACCTGCGTATTCCCTGATTTCCGTGGAACCGATGTTGGACGTCATGATGATGATGCAGTTTTTGAAGTCAACGGTGCGGCCTTTCCCGTCTGTGAGCCTTCCGTCGTCAAGTATCTGGAGGAGGGCGTTGAATACCTCGGGATGGGCCTTCTCGATCTCATCGAACAGGACCACCGAGTATGGCCTTCGTCTGACGGCCTCAGTGAGGTATCCACCTTCTTCGTAGCCGACGTAACCTGGCGGGGCGCCAATGAGTCTGGCCACCGAGTGTCGTTCCATGTATTCGGACATATCGAT
>CAYRVH010000024.1:0-32359 GCA_964427855.1 uncultured Syntrophaceae bacterium | reverse complement strand
CACCATGGCCTGTTCGTCATCGAAGAGGAATTCTGCGAGGGCCCTGGCGAGTTCAGTCTTGCCGACGCCGGTGGGACCTAAGAAGATAAAGGAGCCGATGGGGCGATTCGGGTCTTGGAGTCCTGAGCGGGCACGGCGCACCGCGTTCGCCACCGCGACGATGGCTTCCTCTTGCCCGATGACCCTCGCGGATATCCGTTCCTCCATTCTGACGAGCTTCTCCACCTCGCCTTCGAGCATCTTGGAGACTGGGATGCCCGTCCACTTTGCCACTACTTCTGCAACGTCTTCCGGGCCTACCTCTTCTTTCAGGAGGCCGCCGTCCTGCTGCAACAAGGCTAATTCTTCGTTTTTTTGGCGGATGTCCTTTTCCAGGGCGATGAGAAGGCCGTATTTGAGTTCCGCTGCCCTGCTGAGGTCTCCTTCACGCTCAGCTTTCACTGCGTCGGTCTTGGCCCTTTCATAGCGCTCCTTAAGCTCCCGGATCGCCATGATAATCTCTTTTTCCTGACGCCATTTTGCCTTCAGCGCTTCTGAATCCGCCTGCAGGCGGGCTATTTCCGCCCGGACCTTTTCGAGTCTCGCCTGACTGGCTTCGTCTGATTCCTTTGTCAACGCCTGTTCTTCGATTTGAAGCTGAATGATGCGGCGTTCGATCTCGTCTATCTCGGTTGGCATGGAATCTATTTCGATGCGCAATCGGGACGAGGCTTCATCGATAAGGTCTATGGCCTTATCCGGGAGGAAGCGATCCGTGATGTATCGGTGCGACAAGGTGACGGCTGCGATGATGGCCGCGTCCTGGATGCGAACGCCGTGGTGAAGTTCGTAGCGCTCTTTGAGTCCCCGCAATATGGCTATGGAATCCTCGACTGACGGCTCAGCCACGTAGATCGGTTGGAACCTGCGTTCCAGGGCAGCGTCTTTTTCGATGTATTTTCGATATTCGTTGACTGTCGTCGCGCCCACTGCGCGCAGTTCACCCCGCGCCAACGGCGGCTTGAGCATGTTCGATGCGTCCACTGCTCCTTCTGCAGATCCCGCTCCCACCAGGGTGTGCATCTCGTCTATAAACAGGATGATTTCACCTGAGGCGGCCGAAATTTCCTTCAAGACAGCTTTGAGACGATCTTCAAACTCGCCCCGATATTTGGCGCCGGCGATCAGTTGCCCTATATCCAGCGCCAGCACTCTCTTCCCCTTTAGCGTCTCCGGGACGTCCCCTGACACGATCCGGCTGGCAAGTCCTTCGACGATGGCCGTCTTTCCTACCCCTGGATCCCCGATGAGCACCGGGTTGTTTTTTGTCCGCCGCGACAAGACTTGTATGATGCGTCGGATCTCATCGTCTCGCCCGATCACCGGATCGAGTTTCCCCTTGCGAGCCAGTTCGGTGAGGTCGCGAGTAAAGCGCTTCAAGGCCTGATATTTTTCTTCCGGCGATTGATCAGTGACCCGTTGCGACCCTCTGATGTCGGTCAGCGCAAGGTAGATGCGGTCTTTGGTTACCCCTTTTGACGAGAGGATTTTGGCTGACGCCGCGCCCGACGCCTCGGTAAGGGCGATGAGTAGGTGTTCTACCGAGACATACTCATCCTTGAGCTGTTCCATCTCGCGGAAGGCGTGTTCCAGCGCTTGCCGCAACTGATTCGAGAAGTAGCGCTCGGCGGCAGCGCCGGTCTGGCGCGGGAGTTTCTCGATGGCCTGCAGGGTTTCACTGCGGACTCGATCGACATCGACGCCGAGTTTTTTGAGGATTTCTACGCATAGGCCGCCGTCATCCGACAATAGGGCAAGCAGCAGGTGTTCAGTCTCTATTTGGGGGTTGCCTCTGCCGGAGGCTATATTCTGAGCCTCTTGAAGGGCTTCTTGAGATTTCAACGTAAATTTTTCAGCACGCATCTGTTATTCCTCCCACAGAATTTGAGCTCTTCGGGGGCGCGCCGCACGCGCCGCGTCCCCGCAGACATCGGCATTATCGATGCATGTGACGTCTAGAGAAGCCTGGCGCGTCGTGGGTGTCCCGTGTGGGCGCATAATTTACCAAATAGGTAAATCACGCCCCTTGGCCTGTCAACCGATTCAGCCCCGCAGGCCCGCTCTTTACCGCATCAACACTGCCTGTCATCTCAAAAAAAAGATTGCGGCCCTCGCAGCCTGCTGCGTCGGACCAGGTCCGCTACTGAAAGAAACGTGAATCCCTTAACAGGGTTCTCCTGATCCTGAACATATCCTCGCCCATGATACACCGCACGATGTATGGCACAAATCGACTGGGGTTATGCCTCATCATCCCAAAAATCTGGCGCCAATACTGCCTCCTCGAGCTGTACACAAGGCCTTGCCGCCAGGCGAGCCGGGCAAATCGCCGGATGTCCCCCGCCACATCTTTGAACTGTCGACGACTCGAGGGCGCAACCGGATCGGCCGCGGCCCCGCTCGCAGCGCGTGTCGGCCTCATGGAAAGGTAGTAACGGTAGACGCGCTCCAGGAATCTGGATGGCTCATAGAGATAGCTCCATGCCTGAACGTATTCTTCGAGTATTTCTTCGTCGGGTCGGTCCGGGATATAATTCAATACCCCGCCCGTGGATTGGCCGGTAGTGCTTTCTTCAAGGAGTCGGCCTTCATTTTTCAACCGGGTCCACAGCCTGGTGTTGGGGAGAATGTGCAGGGTATTGAGCATGACAACGGGAATGTTTGTCTGCTGGACAAAGGCGCAAATCCTCTCGCCGGCGCCTTTTTTTTCGCCGTCAAACCCTATGATGAAGCTGGCCATGACTGACAAACCATTTCTATTCATGTTGTTCAGGGACTCAACCAGGGGGTTTTTGACGTTTTGATATTTGTGGGCCACCTTAAGAATTTGTTCGTCAGGAGATTCCACGCCCACGAAGACGTTGGACATATTGGCCTCGGTCATCAGATCAATCAATTCCAGGTCTTGCCCCAGGTTCACGGAGGCCTGCACCGTAAAATTGAACGGCTCTCCGTGGCTCTTCATCCATGGGATCAGCAGATCGAGTACCGCGCGGGCATGGGATCTGTTGCCGATAAAATTGTCGTCGGTGATGAAGACTTCCCGCCGCCACCCCAGTTGATAGAGATAATCCAGTTCTCGAATGACCTGTTCGGGCGACTTGCAGCGCGGCCTTCGACCGTAAAGATTCACTATATCGCAAAATTCACAGTCGAATGGGCAGCCGCGAGACGTTTGTATGGACATGACCAAATAGTCGTCCATGCGGATGAGTTCGAATCGAGGAAGAGGAGAGTCTGTGAGCGGCGGGCGGCTCTCCGCTTCAAATACGCCCCCTGCCTGGCGGTTCTCCAATGCGATCACCACCTTCTCCATGACGTGCTCAACTTCCCCTCTCACAAGAAAGTCGCAGCCTGCCGCCAGAGCCTCCTCGGGCACGGAAGATACGTAAGGGCCCCCTACCACGACCGTCTTCTTCCGTTGTTTGGCTTCCTTAATGAGGCTGAGCATGCTGTGCTTCTGAACAATCATGCCGGTGAGCATCACTACGTCTGCCCAGTCCCAGTCAGCCTTTTCAAGCTGTCGGGCGTCGAGATCTACAACTCGCGCGTGCCAATGCGGCGGAAGAAGGGCTGCGACGGTCAACAACCCTAAGGGAGGAATCAGCGCTTTCCTCCGGCTGAAAATGGTTTGTTCCGGAAAACTCCAAAACGTGGGCGGTGTTTTCGGATTGATGAGCAAGACGTTCAATTGACCACACCCCGGAAAGAAGAATATCAGCGTATCAGAGAGATTGCCAAAGGAATCGTCCTCTTGGACTATGCAACGCGTCGAAAGCCCCGCAAGCTGAGGTTACCCCGTCCTCTGCGAGCCCCGGCAAAGACATGAGGGGTTCTCTCATTGCGAGGCGCACGAACGGGGTCTCGTCATCCATTTTTGGCATCGTTTAAGACTATATCATAAGTATTGTGGTGTCTAGGGAGGCTGTTTGCGCAAAATGATACAACCGAAGCCATTGGATAGGAGGAGACGGAAGGCTGTTCCAATTGCTTTACATTTTTCAACCATCACAGACGCCGGCCCCAATTGTTGAAATTCCCGTCAAAAAGGGGGGTCTGTATCGGTTTCGTGAGTATTTTCAAGAGTCCCGCTCATTGCGGCCGAGCCTCAATTCCGACTTTCCCCATGCGAGGTCCACGGTATTGAAAAAAAACTCGTTTCTCAGTATTGCTAGTAATAGACTACGGATTTGCCCTAGCACATCGCGAATTCGAATCGCGGCGACAAAGGTGACATGTGGAGCATTCTCCAGTCTATCAAGCCCCAGGATTTCACGCGACCGTCGAGGCAAAGGCCCCCAATTCCCGCGGCCTGATCCTTTTGGCGGACGACGACGCCGCGTCTCGAGAGCTCCTCAAAGACCTGCTCGGTATCAGCGGGTTTGAGGTAGTTACCGCCTCGGATGGGGCTCAGGCGATCGACCTGTTCTTGCAGGTCAAGCCGGATGTAGTGGTCACGGACATTCGCATGCCTCTGAAAGACGGTTTGCAGGTCTTGGCTGCAGTCCGGGAGATCGACGACACAACGCCGGTCGTGGTCGTCACTGGATACGGGGACTTGGACAGCGCAGTGAACGCGCTTCGGCGGGGCGCCCACGACTATCTTCTGAAGCCCATCAACTCGGACCTATTGATCGATGCGGTGACCAAAGGCATGGAGCTCGCCCGCCTCAAACGGCTTGAACGGGACTATCGTCGAGAACTGGAGGAACAGGTTGAGGAGCGCACGAGAGAGCTGGCCGAGACCAATGATTTCCTCTCGGGGATCCTCAACAGCTCTCAAGGCGTCTCCATTATCCTCACAGACCTCGAGGGAGTCGTGAAATTTTGGAACGTGGGGGCCGAGCACATTTATGGGTACACCGCGGAAGAGATGCTGGGCCGGGACATCCTCCAACTTTTCTCTGAAAGGGACTACGGAGTGCAGACCCTTGCGGCGACGACCCGTATGATTCAGGAGGAAAAAAAAACCATCCAGCAGCATGTGAGGAGACGCGCCAAAGATGGGCGCGACCTCACTATTTTCACTACCATGTCTCCCATGTTGGACGGTTCAGGGGGCATCAGCGGGATTCTGAGTCTCGGTCAAGACGTCACAGAGCAGTTTCGTCTCCATCAAGACCTCCGTCAATCGTACGAGAAGATCCGAAAGATACAGGGAGCGTTTATCTTCGCCTTAGCCCACCTTGCTGAATCTAGGGACAGTGAGACCGCGCTCCATCTCAAAAGGATCCAAGCCTATTGCAGGCTGCTGTGCGAACAGCTCATTGCTGCGGGCGTGCACCGAGACATTTTGACGGAGGATTTTATCGAGAATTTAATGTATGGTGCTATATTGCACGATATCGGCAAGGTTGGACTCCCGGATGACATCCTTTTTAATGTGGACAAATTTACCAAATCCCAATTCGAGATCATGAAGCAGCACACTATCATCGGTGGGGAGGCGTTGGACCAGGCTGTCAGGGAGTCAGGAGAGGATACCGGCTATTTGACGCTGGGTAAAGAGGTGGCTTTCTATCACCATGAACATTGGGACGGGAAGGGTTATCCTTTCGGGCTGAAAAACGGGGAAATCCCGCTTTCAGCTCGCATCGTGGCCGTCGCCGATGTGTATGACGCCCTTACCACACAACGACGGTACAAAAATGCCTTTTCGCACGAGGAAGCGTGCGAACTCATTATCCAGGCCAGAGGCAGACAGTTCGATCCGCTGGTGGTGGATGCATTTCTGCGGGTCGAAGACCAGTTTCAAAAGATTCGCGACAATTTCTCTCGATTCTTTGCCTAGGCTGTGCAGCATCGTCATATTCGGCTGGCATGCACGCAATAACTTTTCAGGGATTACAAAAAAGGGGCAGGCCTTGAAAATACTCGTGGCGGACGATGATCCGGTGACGCGAACCCTGTTGGAGACCCATCTCCGCCAGTGGGGGCATGAGGTCGTCACGGCCGAAGACGGGGACGGCGCTTGGCAGGAGCTGACAAAGGACGATCCCCCGAAAATCGCCGTCCTCGACTGGATGATGCCCAAGCGCGATGGCCTGGATATTTGTACGGCATTGAGAGAATCTGAAAAGGATTCCTACGCATACATCATCCTGTTGACGTCGCGAAGCGCCAAGGAAGATGTGGTGAAGGGTCTGGATGCCGGCGCAGACGACTACATCGTGAAGCCATTTGACTACAGTGAACTGAGGACTCGCGTCAGGGCAGGGGCTCGAATCGTCAAACTGCAGGATGAATTGCGGGCGGCTCTAAAAGTATCGGAATTTCGAGCGACTCACGACTCACTGACAGGGCTCATGAACCGATCTGCGATCCTCGAGATCTTGGAAAAAGAGCTTTCGAGGGCGTGGCGCACTCAGACTCCGCTGAGTGTGGTTATGGCCGACATCGATCACTTCAAGCAGATCAATGACGTTTATGGTCATGCGGCTGGTGATCAGGTGCTCAAAGAGGCGGCGCGGCGCATCTCTTCATCCATTCGCCAATACGACCATTGCGGCCGGTATGGAGGGGAGGAATTCTTGGTGGTCGCCCCCGGTTGCGGGAGAAGTTCCGCCCGGGAAATCGCTGAACGCCTCAGACGTAATCTCTGCAAGAGTGACATAGCTGTTGAGGACAAGGCCGTCCGCGTCACGTTGAGTCTGGGGTTGGCTGAATATAGGCTGGGGCAGGACGTTGATAGCCTCATCAAGGAGGCTGACGCGGCTCTTTATCGCGCCAAACAACAGGGCCGAAATCGGGTTGAAGGATGAGACTATGCTATAGGTACCCATGAAGAATATGGCTGCAGTCGAGCGCGCCAGACCGCCCGTTTGGCGTGCGTGGCAATTTTTATTGCGGTTGCGGGGATCGGGCGCTATCATAGATCGAGAGGCGACACCAAGATAAAATGTCTGAAAAACGCAAAATCAAGGCAAAAGAAATAATTGCGGACATCAAATCCGGCATGACGGATCAGGACTTGATGGCGAAATACAACGTCTCTCAAAACGCTTTGAAAAGTATCTTCCAGAAACTCATGGATGCCGGAAGCCTCCGGGAAAATGAACTGGAAGAGCGAATACCCTCAGATCGCTTGAAAACATACGGCGAAAAGCCAAGGGACCTCCATCGCAACTACGTGTTTGTGAAGCTGCCTATCTATGAGCTGGAAAATCTTCTCCATGAAGGCGAGGTGGTCGATATTACCGAAGGCGGCATTCAGGTGCTCGGCATCGAATCCAAGGTAGGGGAAAAGAAGGGCTTTCTTATTCAGGCAGACTATTTTGCTGATGTATTTCCTTTTAGCTTCGAGGCTGAATGCAAATGGGCCGCTCAAGAGAAGGACGGGCGATGGAGGGCTGGCTACAAGATTTTGAGCATCACTGACCAAGGCTTGGAAGAGCTGCGGAAATTGATACGGATGTTGTCTCTGAGTTGAGACAAGCGGAATATATTACACCTCTCGAAACTTGGTGCGACACTGCTTTGGGTTCCTTGCAATGACACGAAGGGATTCCTTCTCGTCGCAAGGCGCTGATTGGCGCGCCGCAATGTGAGAGCGGTTCTCGAAATTTGCGTCGGAATGAGGTCAGCATCATTGAGTGAGGAAGCGCCTTCGAAAACCGGCAGTGCGCCAGGAGAGTCGAATTGTTGTCATTTCGAAGGAGCAAGGCTCCAACGGGAATGAGACGCCTCGATATCCATGTCATTTCGAGGGCGCCTTGCGACTGACTTTATTGCCGGGCCAAGATTTCTCGCTTCGCTCGAAATGACAGAGAGGGATGCCTCGACATGTCAGAGAGGGATGCCTCGACATGTCAGAGAGGGATGCCTCGACATGTCAGAGAGGATAGTCGTCGCAATGACGACCATGACACCTAATTCGTGAGCGCTCTCGAAAACCCCTATGTTTCAAGCGAATCAATTAGAGAAGGTTTTGGGGCATTCTCGCGTTTGTGCGAGACCCGTGATACGAGGCGCAGGGAATTATAACCTTTCTGAAAAGAAATTGCGAAATGCTCAGACGTGACGTTGTCATTCACATGAAAATGAGAATCCAGGAAACTCAGTATGGATCACCACTTTCGTGAAGATGACGCAATGAGGGTACACGGCCCCAATTCGTGATTAGTTTCGAGAATTCCTCTACTCGCGGGGTATTGCTGCCGGGTATCGCCTGGGCGCTGCTCTACATCGAGACCGCGTATTCGATCAGACGTGTGCATGGGTCATCACTCGACAATACCCTGGATGCGGCGAGTCCATATCGTGCGATCCTGGACGGTTATCACGGCGCCAAAAATCTTCCGCGTCGCGGCGAGGGCTTCGGCGTACGATAAAGCTTTTTCCAGGGCCAATCCTATTTCCTCCTCGGAGAGCGGATCCACGCTGATGGTTATATCAAGATCTTTGAGGTCCGAATTGGGGTCAATGGACGAGGCGGGGGCTCTTTTCACGGCAGGGCTGTCAATATAGGCGGCGTTGGCAATGGCTGTGGCAGCGGCGTCGGCCACAGAAGCCCTCTCCGCAAGAGCAGTCACTGCTGAGGCCACGCCCCGCGTGAAGCTCCTCCCCCCGAGCCCGCTTGTACAGATACCCCCTATGGGCAGCGAGCCGTCAATGCGGAGGAAGTGTGAGACATGGACGCCATCGACCTTGGGGCGGATGGCGACGCGGAGCGATTCCGTGTTTTGCAGGCGTATCGCTATGTCGCCGCCGTTGTTGACAATGATCTTTGTCAAGGAGAGTCGGGCAAGTTCGTCTGCCACTGCGTCGGCAATAGCGCCGGCCACGGCGGCCATGGGTGTCAGATCAGGCGCGCCAATGGTCCTCGCAGCGGACCATAAGGCGTGAACCACGCCACCCTTTGCATTCGGTTCATTCAAGTCCCAGGCTGGCGCCTTGCATTGTGGAAAATAGGACGCGGCTTCTTCAAGGAACTGGATGGATTTGTGAGCGGCCGCGATGCACTGGGCGCCTTGGGGAACGCCTTTCCGCCATGCTTGGATGACCAGCCGCATGGGGCCGCATTCCACGAAGACAGAGGCTTCATCCAAGAGGAATATGGATCGTTCCCATCTGGGCAGCCGTCAGCTCCTGATCCGAAAGGGTTTGATGGCTTCTTCATGACCGCCCATCTTGTGATAATCTTCCAGCGTCATGGTATATTCGATGGGACACACCGTGGCAGGCGTGGGGACCCACGTGAAGGCGCCCGGCATGACCTTTTCCACGTCCACCATGAAATTAATCCCTCCGCCAGGCAACACAAAGGCGGGAGCGCCGCCGATGGTGAGCCGAGCTTTCATTGCATGAACAGCCCTGGTGAGTCGGATGGGATAGCGCGTGACGCCTGCTCGCGCGCTGCCGCCGGAGCCCCCGCAATACACTGCGGACACTTTCGCTTCTTGACAGGATTGGGCAAGCTCACCGATCGCGATCTTCACCTCATCCGTGGCAGGTATCTCCGCGAGAGAGCCATCTGATTGCAATTCAAGGAAGACGAAGTTGCGTCCTGTGGTCTCGGTGATGAGAATTTTCATGCCAGGCCATGCCACGCGGCGGTCGATGTCCTGTATGACGCGTCTCGGATCCATAATGGAGGTACCTCCCCAGCCTTGTCCGTGGTCTCCGAAATAGCGGCCCGGCGTGCTCTGGGGAAAGACGAGATGAACGCCGGTCGGTCTCGCCCCCACAAAAAGACCAGCCGCATGTTCGCTCATAAGACCCGTCAAATGCGAATCGATGACGATGGCTTCGTCGGCTGCTTTTTTGAACAACGGCGCAAAGAGGCCCAAGGTGGCGCTGCCGCACCCCACTCGCATGACCTCGTCTATCTCGCCGTCAATGGAGGGCTGGCGGCCGACCTGCACTTCCAAGGAACTGCCATCGCGGATCTTCAGACGAACCCTTTGACGATTGGCAAGCTCGGAGATGAGTCGGGCTACCACCAGTCCGTCGGGACCAGTGAGAAGATTCACTCCTCCCAATGAAACTATCTTGGAGCCATATTCTTCAGTGGTGAGATGACCCACTTTTTTCCGGCGATAGAGGACAGGAGCGCCCTCTTCGCCAAGGGTGCGATCTGTGTCGATCTTCAGTTTGATGCCTGAATAGCTCAGGGGGGCTTCGGTCACCACCGTCACCACATCCACGCCCTGCACAGAGCCTTGCACGATGCGTGGAGCCGGCTTGCAGTCGGGATACGTGGTGCCTGCTCCAATGCCGGTGATCAGGGGTTCTCGAATCTCCGGCCGCCAATCTGGACCTACAATTGCTCGTACGTCGTCAAACGTCAGCAGCGGAATGGTCCTCTCTAGGACTCCGCCCTTGTTGACAAAGCGTTGGCACGCCCCCACAAACCCGTCCTTGATCTGGCATCTCACCGGACACGATTCGCAGACTACCGCACCTGAAATGGCAGATTCCTCGGGCTGGAGCGCCCCTTCGGGGCACACCCGCATACATGCCTTGCACTCGCAGCATGCATCAGTAATCGTCGCCTTTTTCTTCGCCACACTGAGGGCATTCTGCGGACACACCACGGTACAGGCGCCGCATCCCTTACATCTCTCAACTATGACCTTCATGGCTTGCTCGGCTTGTTCAGGTTACGAGTCCTTTTCTACGAGTTGGGCCTTTCGCTTGGCGGGCGGAGTATTCCGACTGGTCCATACCTGCACCTTGCCGTCTATCATCACCATGGAGACTCCGGGGACGTCGCCTGCCTCTAAAGCGCTGAGCGTGTCATTACCAATGGACCCCATGGGCGCGTCCATGGCAACAAGGTCTGCGGGGAGACCTTCACGAATAAACCCTGTCGCCAGACCGAAGGTTCGCGCAGTGTTGCCTGTAGCCATGCACAGGGCGTCCGCGGCCGAAACCTCAGTGAGTGACGCCGCCGATGCGATGACCCTGAGGATGCCTAGAGGGATCACGCCGGTACCAGACGGCGCATCGTTGCCGATGATAAAGCGTGAAAGGGCATTGTATTTTTTCCCAAATGTCAGGGCCGAGACCATGGCTTTAAGGTTCCCGCAATGAACGATTTCAATGGCATAGGTGGTATCTCGAATCAGTTTTTCGATCTCGGCGGGCGGCAGTGCGGTAGGACCGCCGTTTACGTGACACGCTACATGAGGATCGGTGGCCATGACTTGATCCGCAGTGACCGTATCGCTCCCAGGGATGGATGTACCGCCGGTGTGCATGAGAACGATCATCCCGTGCTTCTTGGCCCACGCGGTCATGGGCGCGGCGTCGTTGGGGAATTTCACGGACCCGAGTCCTATTTCACCCACAAGGCGCACCCCTTCTCTTGCCATTTCTTCGAAATCCGTTTCAGTCAGTCCTTTTTCTAGAATCACCGCGCCGCCCAGCACTTTTGCGCCGCCGGGCCGAAAGGCTTGGAAGGATTTGGCTGCGAGGATTGCCAGGGCCTTGGCCCCTGCCGGGTCTTTTGGTCTCCCAGGGAGATGCACCTCACCCGCAGAGATGACAGAGGTAACCCCGCCGTGCACCTCGCTGTCTATAAAACCAATTTGGTTCTGCCTCGGCGTGTAATCCCCCAAGACCACGTGACAATGGGAATCGATCAATCCCGGTGTCAGTGCGCTTCCCTTGACGTCTATAACAACGTCAGCGGGAAGCGACCGGAGATCTTCCTGTCTGCCGATGCGATTGATTTGTCCATCCGCAATGTATATTGAATCCGCGCTCAACAAAGGGTTGGCGATATCTCCACTGATGAGCGTACCAATATTCACAATCAACGTCTTGGCCATAGCTATATTACATCCTCCTATGTTGCTCTGTTTCCAGTTTCTGGGCCTGACTTTACCAATGCTGCGTTCATGACGACCTCGAGACTCGCCGGCAATTCATAAATGCGGACGCCGAGGGCGTCGGCAATTGCGTTGAGAATTGCAGGGGCCGTAGGAATCAACGCAGGCTCCCCTACGCCTTTGGCCCCGAAGGGTCCTGTGGGTTCCGCATCTTCCACGATCAGGGGCTCCACAATGGGCATGTCCGAAAAAGTGGGTATGTGATAGTCCTTGAGGGACTCTGTTCGGTTGGGCGCAAATTCTTCCATAAGCGCAAAGCCCACTCCCATAGCAACGCCCCCCAGGATCTGGCCCCGCACGTTTTCCGGGTTGATGGCTTTGCCGACGTCATGGGCCGCCACGACCCGTACTACCTCGACCTCTCCGGTGAGTGTATCCACCTCCACTTCGGCCACGTGGGATGCAAAGGCATATGCGGCGTACGGCACGCCCTGGCCTGTTTGAGGGTCGAGGGGCGTGGTAGGGGGGTCAAAAAAGCCTTGCCATTTCAGAGGTATGCCGTTTTTTGTGGAATATGCAGCAATCCTTTTCAATGTCACCGATCTGGTTGGATCACTTTTGGATCGAACCACTTCGTTATCGAGCGCCAAATGATTCCTGTCGATCTTCAGGATACTGGAAGCCTGTATCAGCAAGATATCCCTGAGTTTTTCTGCGGCGTCTTTCACGGCGTTCCCGGAGATATACGTTTGCCGACTCGCAGAGGTGGCTCCTGCCGACGTCGTGTACAACGTGTCCGCGACCACCAGCTGGATCGCCTCGATGTCTTGACCGAGGACCTCGGCGGCTATTTGCGCAAGGACCGTCGAAGACCCTTGTCCTATATCTGCGGCCCCCGTAAAAAGTTTGATCTTGCCCTCCGGCGTGAGCTCCACCTGGGCCGTCGAAGGATTCTGTATGCCGGTATTGCCAATGCCGTACATCATCGAGGCCACGCCTACTCCCCGTCTCTTGTAGGACTGAGCCTGCGGCTTGCGCGCCGAGAGCTCTTTGTAGCGGTCTGCAACGGCGTTTAGGGTTGCCCCTATCCCCACTGAGGCGTCGAGTTCTTGACCTGTGGCAGTCAAGGACCCTACCCGCAGACAGTTGCGCTTCCTTATCTCAAGCGGGTCCAGACCAAGGGCCTGCGCAATGAGATCCATTTGTGATTCATGGGCAAATGCTACCTGAGGGACTCCAAAGCCTCGCATTGCACCGGCATAAGGGTTGTTCGTGTAAGCGAATATGGATTCGATGTGAGCGTTTGGCGTTTCGTACGGTCCAATGGCATGGACCGCGCTCCGAGAAACCACCGCCAGACCATAGGAGGCGTACGCGCCCGTATCCCCGATAATCTTGACGTCAACGGCGCTAAGCCGTCCCTCGCGGTCTGCGGCGCTCTTATAGTACATTTTTAAGGGGTGGCGCTTACCCGTGGCGAGAAAGGCCTCTTCACGGGTGTAGATCATCTTGGTCGGTTTTCGGAGCAGCAGCGTGGCGAGTCCCACGAAGCCTTGGACGTTGAGATCGAGCTTCGATCCAAATCCGCCTCCTGTCGGCGCCTGAATGATGCGAACCCTTTCTTCTTCCACGCCGAGGAGTTCCGAAACCTCTTTCCTGTCGTAATGAGGATTTTGAGTTGACGCGATGACGACCAAGGCGCCGTTTTCATCGAGCCACGCGACGCCGCCGTCGGGTTCAAGATATGCGTGTTCGAGCCAGTGGGTTCTATAGACCCGCTCGATGACGATCTCAGCCCTTTCAAATGCCTTTGCCGGGTTGCCTTTGTGAATGACGCGGCGCCCCAGCTCGTTTCCCTTTTCATGGATTTGGGGCGCGCCGCCTCTGAGAGCCTCTTCGGGGTCGAACACCCCGGGAAGGTCTTCATAGGTGACTTTGATGGCTTTCAGAGCCTTTTCTGCCGCCTCCTGAGTCTCGGCCGCAACGAGGCATACGGGATCGCCGATGCACCGGACCTTTTCTTCCGCAAGAAGCCGCTGATCTTTGGTAATGATCCCGAATCTGTTGACCCCCGGGATGTCTTCGTGCGTGAACACCCTCACACACCCCGGTATGTCGTACGCAGCGCTGACGTCGATTTTCTTGATCAGGGCATGGTGTCGATCGCTTCTCAGGACCATGAGCGTGAGCATCTCTTGGGATGCGCAGTCCGACGCAAACCGCGCACCGCCCAGGGCCCTTTCCACCGCCCCTATTCGGGGAATATTTCTCCCAATGGTTCTCACTGATCTCTGTCCTCGTGCGTGTGCGCGTCAAAGAGTTCAGAAAGGCTTTTCAGGATAAGCCCTTCGGCTGCGGGTCTTTTGTACGCTGTGGAGGATCGAACGCCGGCGCGTTTGATCATATCCTGAGTCGCGATGCTGGCTATCTCCGCGAAGAGCGCCTGATCGGGCCTCCTGCCATAGGCCGTGCGTTCCGCAGAAACCGCTCGATATGGTTGGGGGGTCATGGATCCGATGCCCATCCGAAAGTCCACAATCACACCGGAAGAGTCCACATTTGCGGCAGCCGCGAGGTTGATGCGAGCAATAGACATCGCCCGCCTCCGACCAGTGCGTTGATACACTGCCCGGTACGGCGGCGGCAATGGTTCCAAGAAGAACTTAGTGATGAGGTCGCCCGGCTTTAACGAGGTATGATAAGGCCCAAGGATCACCTCCGTGAGAGATTGTGTGAGGATTTTGCCCTGGCGAACGATCTCCACTCGCGCGTTGTGCACCATGAGGCCGGGGATGCTGTCGGCAGCAGGTGAGGCGTTTCCCACATTTCCGCCCAGCGTACCCACGTTGCGAATTTGTTCACTGCCGACGCAGCGGGCCGCAGCCGCTATCACCGGCGCGTGCGCGTGAATGACATCGCTTTCTACGAGGTCGGTGTAGGTGACGCCGGCGCCTATGATCAGCACATTATCCTCGAGTCCAATGTATTTCAGTTCTTTGAGCCGAGAAATATCCAAGACGTGATCGCAGGCCACCTCCCCCTTCCTCATGGCAGGCATCAAGTCTGTCCCGCCCGCAAAGATCACCGTGACGGCGCCGTGTTTCTCCAGCCATGTCACGGCGTCTTCCAAGGATGAGGGTCTGACGTATTGAAAGATCGATCTCATGGCCGATCCTTGGAGTCTGCAGGTTCTGTCTCCGCACTCGAGACCCGGGAGATGGCTTCAATTATCTGCTGGTACCCCGTGCACCTGCACAGGTTGCCTGACATAAACCTCAATATCTGTTCGCGATTCGGCTTTGGATGTTTGTCAAGCAGGGCCTTTGCGGACATGATCATCCCCGGGGTGCAATAGCCGCATTGCACCGCCCCGGCATCCAGAAACGCCTTCTGGAGTGGATGCATCCTGCCTTGCTTCGACAACCCTTCAATGGTCTCAACGGTGCAGCCGTCCAACTGAGCAGCCAACATGAGACAGGAGTCCACCGCTCGACCATTGACGACAATAGTGCACGCGCCGCATTCTCCGATGCCGCATCCCTCTTTTGAGCCGATTAGGCCGAGGTCATCGCGAAGCGCTGCAAGGGCGGTATCCCACGGCCTGATCTCAAGTTCCCGCAGCGTCCCGTTCAGTTCGAAGGAGATTTTCATCGCTGAAGGCTTCTCGGACATGTCGTCACCATTCCCTACGGTTACATAGCTAAATATGCCTTCCGTACATGATCGTTATTCATAAGCTCTGCGCTCAGCCCCTCCAGGCAGGTGCGCCCATTCTCCAGAACGTACCCCCTGTGGGCTATTTCAAGAGAGTAATTCACATTTTGCTCCACGAGCAGGACGGTAATTCCCGTTGCAGCAATGCCGGCCACAGCCTCGAACACTTTGGACACCAGTATGGGGGCAAGGCCCAGAGAAGGCTCGTCCAGAAGTAGGAGACGCGGTTTGGACATCAGGGCCCTCCCAATGGCGAGCATCTGTCGTTCACCGCCGCTCAGCGTTCCCGCCTTTTGCTTCATCCGTTCATGGAGACGGGGGAAAAACGAGAAGACCTCCTGGAGCGTTTCTTCCCTGAATTTTCGCGCCGTCTTGACGTAAGACCCCATCTTGAGGTTGTCCAAGACGGTCATTTCCGCGAACACCCTGGCGCCTTCCGGCACGATAGTGAGCCCAAGTTGTACGACGTCCTCCGGGGGGAGTTTATCAATAGGCCTGCCTCGAAAGCGGATGGCACCTTTGGAGGGATGGGTAAATCCCACAATGGTGGAGAGCAGCGTGCTCTTTCCTGCGCCGTTTGGTCCTATAACGGTGACGATTTCCCCCGCTTTAACGACGAGACTCACGCCGGTGAGCACCCTGACGTCACGGTATGAAACGTCTATGCCTTCTATACTCAGGATGAGGTCATCCATGGGATGTTTGTCCTTGGTTCTGGCCGAGGAAGGTTTTCTTGTCTCCGAAATATGCCTCTATCACCTCGCTGTTAGAGGCGATCTCTTGCGGAGCCCCTTCGGCGATCTTTGTGCCGTAGTTCAACACGATGATCCTGTCAGATATACCCATCACCGCGCGCATGATGTGTTCCACCACGATGAGGGATTTTCCTAGGTCTCGAATCTTTTCTAAAAGCTTTAACGCCTCGTCGATCTCATACGGATTGAGCCCCGCCATGTTTTCATCCAAGAGCAGCACCTGGGCGCCTGTGGCCAAGGCGCGAGCCAACTCGAGTCGGCGCCGAGCCGGCACCGATATTGATGACGACAATTTGTCCTTGTCTGCGGCCAGTCCAACAAAATCCAATATGTGTTCGGTTTCGGCGACGGCCTTTTTCATGGGAAGCACGGCCCCATACAAGGCGCCGATGAGTACGTTTTCACCCACTGTGAGGGCCTTGAATGGCTCCATGATCTGAGACGTCTTCACAAGACCGAGGCGGCAAATCCGATGCGGCCGAAGACCCGTAATATCCGTTCCGTCAAACATGACCCTGCCCCGGGTAGGTTTCTGGAGGCCGATAATGCAGTTGAAAAGGGTTGTCTTCCCGGCGCCGTTTGGGCCGATGAGGCCGAGGATCTCCCTTTCCCGAAGCTGGAAACTCACGTTATCCAGCGCAACGAGCGCTCCGAAGTTTTTACCCATACCGACGCATTCCAATTGAGCCATAGCGCACACGATTCCTTACTCAGGACAGCCGCATCCCTGTCGCCTCTTTGATAGTCCCGATGATGCCGCGAGGCATCACAAGTATAATGCCGATGATGATCGCGCCCACCATGATGAGGTAGTACTCGACAAAGGCCGTGCCCAAGATTTCAGACAGCAGCGTCAAGAATGCCGCTCCCACTATCGGACCGAGAAACGTGCCCATGCCGCCCAAGAGAGTCATGATCACCATTTGCACGGTTTTGTGGACATTAAACACATCTCCGGGCGTGATGTACGTGATCCAATACGATTGTATGCCGCCAAGCACCCCCAGGAACACTGCGCTGGTGATATAGGCTTGCAGCTTGACGCCCGTGGTATTGACCCCTGATATCTCCGCGGACAGTTCCGCCTCGTGAATAGCCTTCAACCCATACCCAAACTTCGAAGTTTCGATGCGGGCCTGAGCTAGGATGATACAGAGCGTCACCACGCCGAAACAATAAAGGAAAAAGATGTTGTCATGCCCGCCTATGGGCAGGGTAATCCCGTGACTCCCTTGGAAAAAAGAAACGCCAAAGGTCCTGTCGAACTCTAAGGCCACTTGCTTCATGGTTTCTGCGAAGGCGAAGGTTGCGATGGCAAAATAGGCCCCCCGGAGCCGCAGGGTCGTAAGTCCTATGGGAAAGGCAATCAGGCCCGAGGCAAATCCTGCCAACAATGCGGCTGGGAAAAACGACATTCCGTACTTGGTCATCGCAATGGCCATAGCGTATGAGCCGATACCAAAGTAAACCACCGGACCAAAGTCGATGTACCCTGTGTAACCGCTGGTGATGTTCCAGCAACCGGCCATCCCAATCCAAAAAATGATAACGGTGGCAACCCTCAGCGTGTACTCCGAGGACGCAACGAACGGGAGAACAGCGATGACTATGCATGATGCCCCTAAAAATGCGAACAAAAATATATTGAAGTTCTTTTTCATCGTGCAGGACGCTTTGGATAAAGATTTCTCATGCAACAAGCCCTTTCCCCACCACGCCGGTGGGTCGCACCACCAGCATCGCGAACAACAGCAGGAATGTCACTGCGATAGATATCCCTGCATTCAAGTAGGTGACTGCAAGCGATTGGGCGATGCCCAGGATAAAACCGCCCCAAAGGACGCCTGGCATATATCCCATACCGCCCAGCACCACCACGCAGAAGGCCACGATGGTGTACTGAAGGCCCATTTCAGGAGAAATGATTTCAAACGGACTGATGGACGCCCCGGCAAGACCGGTTACCCCCGCTCCCAAGCCAAACGTGATCGCGTATATCTCCCGAATATTCACCCCCATGATGCGAGCCACCTCTTTGTCCATCGCGGTCGCTCGTATGGCGCGTCCCGTCTCTGTGCGCTCAAGGAACACCCAGAGCAGTGCGATGATAATCAGCGCAAGAATAAAGGTGGACAGCCTTGAATACGGTATATTGAGGCCCGCAAAGGCCGCATTTGCGCCGGAGTAACTCGTCGTGATGGATCTAAAATCATGCGTCCACAGCTTGAGGGCTATGTTGGCCACCATCAAGTGAATCCCGAACGTCAAGATGTAGCTCATGATGTGGGGGAGTTCGATGACCCTGTTGATGATGTATTTTTGGATGAGATACCCAAAACCAAAGAGAAAAATGAACGCGCACGGGAGGCTCACGTACGGGTCTATGCCGAGTAGCTCAAACATCCAATATGACGTGAACGCGCCCAGCATGATGAGCTCCCCGTGAGCCAAGTTCACCACGCCCATCACGCCGAAGATCAAGGAAAAACCGGCCGAATAGGCAGCGTACACCCCGCCTAAGAGGAATCCGTTGAGAATCGATTGTATGAGTACTGCATCCACTGAACACGTCCGTTTTTATATCGTAGTCACCCTTCCTGTCAGGAAGAAGGTTGTTTTCAAGAGAATGTTTGTCCCGCCAGCCTCAGCGACTCCTTTGAACCCATGCTGTCAGGCCCAGCGTGCAGTTACCGTTTTTTCATCCAAAAAAAGTCTCATGGACGCCATACGCGATTTTGCGCCGCCCATGAAGGAGTTTCTTTTGGACCCCAAGGGGAAGAAGGCGTACGGCTGCGGCACCCCGACATTGATGCCCACATTGCCGACGTTCACCTCTCTGGCGAACTTCCGCGCCGCCCTGCCGCTTTCCGTCAGAATGCATGCGGAATGTCCGAGATTCGTCTTGGTGTTGATCCATTCGATGACGTCTTCCAACTTCTCGGCTCGAATCAAGCCAGCTACCGCGCCGAAGGCTTCTTCCTTTGCAGCCTTCATATCGATGTGCATGTTCTCTAGGATCGTGGGGCCCATGAAGTAGCCGGCCTTGAGGTCTGCAGGAACCGTGATGCGCCCGTCAAGCGCGATGGTCGCCCCTTCTGAGACGGCAAGCTCAACCCAAGCCTCGACTTTGTCTCGTCCCGCCGCCGTGGTATAGGGGCCGAGAGTGACGGACTCATCCAGGCCGTACCCCAGCTTCATGGCCCGGGCAATTCCAATGAACCTTTCTTTGAGTTCATCATAGATATCGCCTACCACCACGACGTTGTCAGAGCCCAAGCATCTTTGGCCAGTCATGCCGAAGCATCCCTGCCTGAGGTAGATGACGCCTTGATCGAGGTTCGCGTCAGGCATAACCACCACGTGATTTTTGCCGTTGCCGTTGATGGACGAATTCTTGCCAAGCCTCCCGCACAGCTCGAAAAGCTCAGCCCCGGCCCTGGTGGAGCCTATGAAGCCCAGACCTTGGATTTCGGGCTGCGAGAGAATGAATGTGTTGATCTCTCGTCCGCCGTGGACCATGTTGATGGCGCCCTTGGGGAAGCCGCACTTGAGGGCTGTGCGATTAATGTATTCCGCTGCGACAGGATCCTGCCTGCTGGGACTGATCACTACTGAACAGCCGGCAGCCAGGGCGTAGGGGACGAATGAAGACCACGCATGCATGGGGATGTTGCCGGGAGTGACAATGAGAAACGGCCCCAGGGGTTCCCATGTCAACCACATGTCGATGCCGTTGGCCAAGGAATCGATGTGCTCATTCCGCTGAGCAAGCCCATACGCCGCTGAACACGCGGACTCGATGTTTTCGATGCATCGGCGCACAGACCCACGAGATTCAGCCATGGTCCTGCCGTGATCCTGCGTCAGGACGCGGCACAGCACGTCAAAGTCCTCTTCAAATCTCTGACGGAGATCAAAAAGCATCTTTGCGCGTTCCCTAAGCGGGACACGGCTCCATTCTTCAAAGCCTTTTTGTGCGGCGTGAACAGCCGCCAGCGCCTCATCGGTCGTAGAGGAGGGCAAGTGGGCTATCACTTCGCCCGTTGCGGGGTTCGTCACATCTGCAATCTTGGACGACTGCGATTCAACCCATTCACCCGCGATCAGGTTTTTTAATGTTCCGTAGTGTCTGCTGACTTCCGGCAGGATTCCCATACGCGTTTTCACTCCATAACGTGATACGACACACCGAAACGATTCGTGTGTTGTCGTGGGGAGTTTCGTCGGTGGAAACTCGTTGAATCTTTCGGCGGCTGCGGCCCCATGTGCCAACGTTTCGGCGTCATGTTCGGATAGTGTCGCTCGGGCAGACGTTGGGAGCCTGCCCGAGCCCGTGACTCCAGGTACGCCGTGCTATCTCAATCCATCCTCAAATTTGGCTTGCTCCTTGGTGAGGCCGCCTATCCGAGGCAGCGGTCTGCCCGAATCAGTGACCACCAAGACCACGAGCAGTTCATCAGCGCACGGCGCGTCTTGCACAGAGACAGTCATGCCGTCGAAGTGCGATCGTATAAATGCTGCATCCTTGTGATTCAAAGGGACATCGATGGTGCAGCCTGCCGGGCCCCTCTTTTTCACTGACGGTATCAGGGCCAGACCCCGCCCAAGGACCTCCCGAAACGGCTTGCCCAACTTGGGGTGCAGGATGGCCGCGGCGTGTTCAAGTTCCCCGTCCAATCCCACAATGCACCCTTTTGCGTAGCTCTCGGCCTTGTCCGGCCCTATGCCCAGCGCCTGAAGACAGCGCTCGGCAAGCAGTTTTCCAAGCTGTTCACCGATGTCCATGAGCTCCGTCAGGTCCTCTTGGTATCGGCCGGCAAAAGGGTTTTTCAGCACTGCAATGGCCGCGCATTTTCTCGTGGGCGGCGTCACCGGGCGCCCCATCTCCTGCAGCGTCTCTTCGACTACAGTGACTATCTTCCGTATTTCCATCCGTACTACCTGTCTTTCCATGGCTTATATGGATACCAAATCTTTGACTCCGCATATTCCAGCGGAAAGACGTTCATGAGCTTCCCGTTCTGCACCTGCACCGCTACGGGCGGGTGAGCGACGTTTGCCCCATCTTTGTCAAACTGTATCTTCCCGTAAAACGTGTCGAACGTAGTGGCATGAAGCTTTTCCATGAGCGCCACCCGCTGCTCTTTTTTGAGGGGCGGCTTGAAGCCCAAGTCAGTCAAAGCGAGCTGCTGGGCAACTGCACCGCCGGCTGCGGCGGCCTCGACATAATCAGGGGCTCTGTTGAACTTCGCTTGATACGCCTTGTAAAAATCTTCGGCCGAGCCGAACACCGTCCCCTTGTAGGGCATGTTGTGGGTCCATTCAGACGCTGCGACCACGTACTCAGCATCGCCCTTCAGGTCTTCCACGAATTTCGGGACTGTCGGGCCGTAGCTGAACGCCACGAGTTTTGGACTGAAATCGATTTCCTTCAACGCCTTAATGGTTCGCATGGCCACAAGCAGGTGCGATCCTACGAGCAGCATGTCAGGGTTCTTGTTTTTCACCTTCATGAGAAGCGAGTTATAGTCTTGTAATGACATGGGGAACAGCTCAAAATGCACGACCTCGATGCCATTCTCCGCGCAGTACTTCTTGTACCCTTCGCAAGCCAGCGAGGTGAAAAGGATGTCAGCGCCAACAATGGCGGCCGTTTTCGGTTTGGGGTCAAGCGCCTTGACCAAATCCACGCAGCCTCTCACTTCTTCAGTAGCCTTCCCCAACGTCGCAAAATAGTACTTGAATCCCCTCTCGAACAGTTTGTTCGAGCTTGCGCCGCCGCTGATCATTGGATACTGATACTTTTCCGCCACCGCGCTCCCTGCAAATACCGCATCGCTGCCGAACCCGCCCAAGAGCAGATCCACTTTGTCGCTTACGATCAGCTGCTCCACCAGCTTCGCGCTCGTCGCAGAATCGCTCTTGTCGTCATAAAAGATGAGCTCCACAGGATGCCCGTTGATGCCGCCCTTGGCGTTCACTGTGTCTTTCCAAAGCGTGTAGGCGTCCTTGACCAAATTCCCATCCTTGCCAAAGATGCCGGTGAGGGAAACAGCCACACCAATTCGCCATGGCGTCTGGTCTGCAGCCTGGACTATTGCGCCCGTCAAGAAAATCATGACGGCCGCGAGTGCCAACAATCCAAATCGCTTGAACTTCATGTCACTACCTCCTTCATGAACATTACGTAAAAAGCGCCAAACCATCCTCGATCATGCCCGCCTAAAACGTAGGAGGACTGATCACCCACACCACAACCGTATCTGTTTTACCTTTGTTGGTCCAACTATGCGGCGCCGTCGAGTTGTAGTAAAAGCTCTCCCCTTGGCCGACCACATACGTCTTGCCGTCTAAAACGATTTCAAGCTCTCCTTGGAGGACAAGCCCGAACTCTTCACCCACGTGGCTGTACAGGCCGTGGGACCCTCCTCCCGGGTGAATGGTGGTAAAAAACGGGTGCATACGCTTCCCGGTCGGATTTAACACCAGCGATTCTATCTTTGCGTTCCAGCGCGCGAGAGACAGTGTGACCCGCTGGTGGGGCGGCAGCACGACCGGGTCGTTGTCTTGTTGCTCCACAAAGAAGTCAGTGATCTTGGTACGGAGCGCGTCGGCAATCTTCTTCAAACTGGAAATAGAAGGAGATACTCTGCCATTTTCGACTTGGGAGAGGTACGCATCTGAGCACCCCACTATCTCCGAGAGCTGTTTCAGCGTGAGGTGATGCTGTTTTCGGAGCTGCCTGATATGGAGGCCGATGGTTGATTCGATCGCCATGACCGTACCTGGTTCGAGGGACTAAATAAGTATATCTTAATGTCATAAGTATTTCTTAATGTCAAGCCTCGCAACCTCCACTCTGGAAGCCAGCAATAAACTTTATGACCACACGCCGCTGAACCTCGCGCGCCTCTTGCCCCGCCACGCCGAAATAATTTTAGGAATTCTCGAAATTAATCACGAATTGGGAGCGCGTCCCCTGATTACGTCATCCTCACGAAAGTGGGGATCCATACTGAGTTGCCTGGATCCCCATTTCCATGAGAACGACAAGGTGGCATCTGGCTATCTCGCGATTTCTCTTGAGACGGGTTATAACGTGCAAGGAAACGATTTCGGCGCGCTTTGGCGGGGAGGGACCAGTCGGCCGATTCATGCGGCTTACGTGCTCATCCACCACCACGCCGCATGACGCGCGGGGCAAAGCAAAAAAAATAAGAGGAGCCAAAATGTGGGATCATCCTAAAGATGTCGTGTGCTATTGTCATGAATATACTGTCGAGGATATTGAAAACGATTTTCTGGCCCGTGGTCGTTCCACCATTCTTGAAAAGATCGCTGCTGCCAAGAAGGGTGGGGGTTGTGCATGCGCGACGAAGAATCCCTCGGGAAAGTGATGCATGCCTGATGTCCACCGGGTTGTGGACAGGCTGCAGGGCTGCCGCAGAGAAGGGCCATAGACACTTAGAGCCAGTCGTCCCGCTGGCATTCAGCACGTTATTTTTGGAAGCGCGTGTTCGTTGAAACGAGAGGTTCATGCGACGAAATGGATTTCAAAGACCAAGATGTTCACGACGCATCGAATTTGGCTCCTTCAGAAATGTCTCGAATTATTATGTCCCTTGAAGTCGGCGCGAGGATGAGAGATGCCTGACCGCGCAATACCCACGCGGTATGTCCCGTGCGATCTGTGCGGTTCCCGCGACCAGAGGACGCTTTTCATAAAAAGGGATCATGTGACCGCCGAGGAATTCACCCTGGTGGAGTGCGCGTGCGGCATGGCCTTTGTCAACCCTATGCCCACGGATGAGGCAATCAAACGGCTTTATCCAGAGGATTACCTCAAAGATAAGCCGCATTCCCAGGCGTTGTATAAGGCGATGCTGGAATTGCTCCCGCATCCCAGCACAGGCAGACTGCTTGACGTAGGCTGCGGTCGAGGCGACTTCATAGCCATGGCAAGAGATGCGGGATGGCAGGTGGAAGGCGTCGATCTGCTGGCGTGGGGGAATCCCGCGGCGCTGCCCATACACGTGGGGGACTTCATAACCATGGAGCTCCCTGCTCGTCACTACGATGTCATAACTGCCTGGGCGCTCTTGGAACACACGCCGCGTCCGTCGCTTTTTTTTCAAAAAATCTCTCACTTACTAAAGGACGACGGGAAGTTCCTTTTTACCGCGCCAAACTTTGCCGCGCCAGGTATGAGAAAAAGCTGCACAGAGGATATCCCACGCCACCTTTCGCTCTTTTCGGAGAAATCTGTTCGCAGGCATCTGCACGTCGTGGGACTGGAAGTCGAGAAGATGTATCACAATGACAGGCTGTACACCTCTTATCCTTTTGGCCTTGTGAGATACGCGCTGCGCGTCTTGATCGGCCGCAGAGAGATCAGATGCAGCGCGTATGAAAATCGCGCCATTCGGCTCCTCAAGAGCCGTCAGTTCAAGGGCAACGCAGCAGCTTGGTTAAAAGAGGCGACTGCAACCTTAGGGCTCAAAGACCTGGCGGTGGACTGCATCGATCTCTTCGTGGGCGTCTTGTTGGCCCGCATTTCACAAATCATGGGCAATTATGGCGTCATGACTGTGGCATCCCGGAAATCTGGACAAAAAAAAAGCAATCCATAGGAGGAGGATTGCTAAGAGGGTATGGTTAGGAGTCGTTGTCGTCTATGGGTATAGCAACACCCGTGCCAAACATTTTACCTCCTTGAAATCGTTATATTTGCGCACTATTCCGTCGCGCCGCGCCAGCCACGGAGTGATCAATTTATTCGCACTTTCCCCGTCTCATCATTCGAACTGCGAAAAAACCATCCACTAACACATCCGCCGGTGGGGGAAACGTTTCCAGGCAGCCATCTACACTGAGAAGGACGGGCGCGTCTCTCAGCTCAGACGCTTTAATACAATCCATCTGAAGAAAACGATGTTCGGCCAAGGCCGCAGCCGCGACATCTCGCGTCTCTTCACGCGTCACGGTGCAGACGGAATACACCAACTTCCCTTTGGGTTTGAGGAGAGGGGCCAGAGCCAAAACGATCCGAATCTGCCGATCTGCAAACACCTGCAGGTCCTTTTCTCTGGTCCGATAGCGCGCTTCAGGGTTTCGCCGCAACACACCGAGTCCAGAGCATGGCGCGTCAACGAGGATGCGGTCGTAGCTCCCAAGCGCGGCCGTGAATGCCTTGTCTGTGACGTCTCCTTGTCGATACTGCACGTGTTTCACGCCAAGTCGTTGCAGGTTTTTTCGGGTCGCTTCAAGCCGCTGCGCGCTCACATCCACCACCGTGATGGGGATGCAATTTTGGCTCAACGCGGCGAGAAGAGCGGTCTTGCCGCCTGGGGCTGCACACGCGTCAAGGACGCGCATTCCCGGCTGGACCTGCAGCAACGGAGGAACCATTTGCGATGCAATGTCCTGTACGCTAAACAGACCGCTCTGATACGAAGCCAATTCCCGCAAAGAACGACCATGGGTATTCAATTGGAACGCGCCCGGAACAACGGAAGGCTGAAAGTCCATTCCCTCTTGTTCGAGGCGTGCGAAAAGATCGCGCACTGTGGTTTTGAGGGCATTGACACGGCACATCAAAGGCGCGGGGGCGTTGTTGGCCTCGAGTATTCGTCGAGTCACCTCAACGCCATACCGCCGAAACCAGCGTTGGACGAGCCATGAAGGGTGGGAATAGTAGCGCGAAAGGCTCACCGCGTCAGAATCGAGCGGAGGCTCCTTCCCTGACTGCCGCACAAGGACAGCCCATAATATCGCATTGACGAATGACGCTCTCTTGTCGTCCAACGCAATGCGCGCTTGGTTCACCGCCTCATTGACCAGCGCATGAGCAGGAACTCTACTCAGGAAAAGATATTGATAGAGAGCTATCCTGAGGATCTCTCTGAGTCGCGTGTCCATTCTTCCCTGGAACGCGCGTGAATGCCTGTCCACAAGATCGTCCAGCCTGAACTTCCAGCGCAGCACGCCATACACAAGCTCAGTAGCCAAAGAACGATCTTTGGCGCTCACTGCGCGCATACGGAGCGCGTGGTCGAGCTCCCGCTCTGCAAACGCACCTTTTTCGACGCGCATGAGCACCCTCAGCGCTATATCCCGCGCGGGGGAGACCCTCTGACCGGTCTTGAAATTGTTATTTGTATGAGCTCGATAGGCGATGGCGGAGTTCCTCTTCCGACGGCGATTGAAGCAATCCGCAATCATGAGAAGAAAGATACCAAAAATCACCACATTTTGGGGGATAGTGAGGCGTTCGTGAAACGGGCTCGCGGCCGGGCGGGTCTTGACGAGAATCTCAATCCGCCCGGCGCCAAGTGTGGGATATCGTATTATCGAACAGCCATCTCTCTCAGCCGCCGTATCCTCTCTTCAATGGGCGGATGCGTAGAGAAGAGTCCTGCAATGCCCCCGCCGGAGAGGGGATTCACGATAAACATGGATGCGGTGGCCTGGTTGGCTTCCATTGGAATGGCTTCTGACGCCTTGCTCAGCTTGGAGAGTGCGCCGGCCAACCACAGGGGCCTGCCGCATATTTCCGCGCCTGTCCGATCCGCCACATATTCCCTCGAGCGTGAAATAGCCATCTGAATAATGGCCGCAGCCAAGGGGGCAAGGATCATCATCAGCAGCATGCCCACGAACGAGCCGCCGCTGGATTCCTCGTCGTCTGAGCGGCCGCCGAAGAGGAAGCCGAACTGGGCCAAATACGTGATTGCCGCGCCGAATGTCGAGGCAATGGTTTGCGTGAGGATGTCTCGGTGCTTCACGTGGGCGAGTTCGTGTCCAATGACGCCTGCCAGTTCTTCCCACGACAAGATCCGGAGGATGCCTTGGGTCACGGCCACCGCCGCATGCGAGGGGTTCCTGCCTGTGGCAAAGGCGTTGGGAGATTCGTCAGGGATGATGTACACCCTCGGCATGGGTAGACCAGCCTTGTCGGCAAGTTGTCTCACCAGGTTGTACAGCTCAGGGGCTTCTCGATCCGTGACCTCTTGAGCCCCATACATACTGAGCACGATTTTGTCGCTAAACCAGTAGCTCCCAAAGTTCATGATAATCGCGAAAATCAGGGCATAGGTCGCCCCGTTCTTTCCTCCGATGTAGCCGCCAATTACGACCAACAAGGCGGCCAAGGCGGCCATAAGCATTACCGTCTTAATTTGGTTCATACCGTTCTCCGCTCGTCAAAGATTGGGCCCTGTCATGCGACCAGGCGGTTACGAAAACGTGTATCCACACGTCAAGCGACGTCCCCTGACAAAAGCCCCTGCACTCATCGGGGGCTTGCCAGGCGGTTGTACTATATTGAGTTTCAATACTCCTTGACCGGTTCCCACCGCGATCTTTTCTCCTTCAATGTGTTCTATTCGTCCAGGCTCTCCTGATCCAGGAGAGGCGCTCGCATCCAGAACCTTCAGGACCTGGCCGTCACATTCACAGTAGGCACAGGGCCACGGATTCATGGCCCGCGTCAACCTGTCGAGGAATTGTGCGTCCCGCCGCCAATCAATTTTTCCGTCGGCCTTGGACAACAACCTAGTGTATGTGGCCAGGGAATGGTCTTGGGGCTTGGGCGAAATGCGTCCACCGAGCAGCCCTTCCAATGTCTCCAGCACAAGCTGAGCGCCTAAGTTTGCCAACTTGTCATGCAGCGCGCTGGCGGTGTCCCTTTCGCCTATTTCGATGCTCCGACTCAGAAGGATGTCTCCTGTATCGACCCCTTCATCCATGAGCATTGTGGTCACGCCCGTCTCGATATCTCCTTCCAGGATGGCCGCAGGTATGGGCGACGGCCCCCTGTGCCGCGGCAGCAACGAGGCGTGAAGATTCACGCATCCGTACGCGGGTATCCGCAACACCTCCGGTCGAAGAATAAGCCCAAATGCTGCCACCACGATGAAGTCAGGCCTCAGACCGGCAAGAAAGTCGGCTGTGTCTTTTGGCGACATGGCATCAATATGGGTGACTGGGATGCCCTGCTTCTCCGCTTCTACTTTGACTGGCGTGGGTAACAGCACACGGCCGCGGCCCTTTGGTTTGTCTCGCTGCGTCACAACCGCAACCACATTGTAGGAAGCGCCGAGCCTTTGGAGCGTGGGGGCAGCAAACTCGGGCGAACCCATAAAAATGATTCTCGGGCTCACTCTTCTTTCCTCTGCTTCTTCTTCAAACGCCTCTTGTACAGGTTTCTTTTGAGCGGCGAGGCATGGTCTAAGAGTGTCGTGCCATTGAGATGATCTATTTCGTGTTGCAGCACCCGCGCAAGCAACCCCTCAGCATCCATGGTAATGGGATTGCCGTCGAGATCCATTCCCACGACCTGGACGCGTTCGGCGCGGCGAACCTCCAGGCCAAACTCGGGAACGCTGAGGCATCCTTCTTCTTTTGAACAAGACCCCTCGGCCATTGTGATCCGTGGGTTGAGGATGCAGATGGGATTTTTCTTTTTTTCACGGGCTTCCGCATACGGATACACGATGTCAAACACGATTAACTTGACGAGTTGTCCTACCTGATTCGCGGCCAATCCGATCCCCGGCACGTAATACATAGTGTCGGCCATGTCCCTGGCCAAAGCCCGTATCTTGTCGTCTATATTCGTCACCTCTGCTGCTCTCTTCTTGAGAACCTCATGAGGGACGCACACTATGGGTAGTACAGCCACATAACACCCCGTCGATGCATTGTAGCAATTGTTGTGTACTGAAACGTCACTGTCAAGAAATCAAAATCACGGTGCGATGTTAAGAACATGTGGAGAGGTAAAAAAAAGACCGTCGAGATCAAACCGGCATCATTTTAATGTGCAGGATTCAAGGGTCATGTTTCGCAGGAGAGCCATGATCATCATTCTTACAAGAAAATGGGTACTTGGTCGCACGTCGTATGTTCGCCCCCAGGAACATAGTCATCCACAGGCTCACTATGAATTCTTACGTTCATGAGGACGACGCATCATCGCGGCAAAAGACTCATTTTCCTTTAACTTTTCACCTGCTTGACGCCTCTACGCCCAGAGACCTTGATGATCATGATGAGGGGCTGGGCCCGTCACGCGGGTCAACGGGCCAGCCCTTCCCCTTGCGCAGCGTCGGTCCTTTACCCTGCGGTGATAGGTATCTTCCTCGGGACAGCCTTCTCTACTTTAGGGAGCACGAGCTTCAAGACGCCATCGGACAACGACGCAGTGATCTTTGACTGATCAACCAATTCCGTGATCCGGAAGCTGCGAAAGTAATTGCCCGTCTGATATTCCGTCAGCAACGGCTCTCCTTCTGCCGCTTTGGGTGACACCTTGCCCACAATCGTCAGCACGTCGTCCCGAAGATCCACTTCCACTGAATCGCTCGCCACCCCAGGCAGGTCCGCCAGAAGTACGAGCTCTTTATCCGTACCGTATATATCCACCGCAGGCGTAAAATAAGAGCCTTCATAGGTCAGTTCGCCCTGGGCGGGTTGTACCTCCTTTTTTTCCGTCACTTGAAGCTCCTGGTCAGCCATGGTCGTACCTCCTTTGTGTCAAGACTTTCATTCAGAGGTTATTGTGATCTGCCGAGGCACAGCCGCAGCGCTTTTGGTTAAGGTAACCGTCAATATCCCGTCCCTGTAGGTCGCTTTGACATTCTCCGGATCGACTGTTTTGGGTAGGGTAAGGCTTCTCTGAAACACGCCCACCGCACGCTCGCGTCGATGATAGCTCGCGTTTTCCCCGATGTCGGCTGCCTTTCTCTCGCCTTTGATCGTGAGGGTATCGGACTCGATCTTGATGTCCAAGTCCTCCGTCTTAATCCCTGGTATTTCCGCTGTGACCACATATTGGGCGCCAGTGTCCGTCACGTTCAAAAGCGGAAAGAGGCGAGCGGAACTCCATAACGGCAGCTCGGCGGCAGGCCGCCAAGAACTTATCGCATTGAGAAGCCCGTCCATTCTCCTTTGGAGATTATCCAGCTCGTTCCACAAAGGATCTCTTCCTATTCTCCAACGGATCATCGTGCATCTCTCCTTTCTTCATGGTCTTGTATTATACGTTTGGGCTCCATGGCATGCGCAACACGCACGTTGAGCGCAACGCCCATGTGTTATTGACCTGCTGTCTTCTTACTCTCCTTAGGGGGCCCCGCGTTCGCTCACGGACCTCCCGTCTCATTAGATGACGGTGCAGCGTAATTGGTTTCTCGATATCGGCAACAGCGCCGTTCCCTCACCACCTCAAGCGGCGTCTCACGACCATGCGGGGATCGCACAGCACAGCGCCGCGGTCGTACGCGCCATGCGCCGTACAATATCAACCTGTGATCCTCTCCCCGGTCGTGGGGGCCCCTCTGCCTCATCTCACTCGCATGAACACGATGGCCATCTGTCCCTAGCAATTCTTGTCAACAACCTGACGCATCTGTCAGTCGGCGCCCCAGCAACCCAATTTTACTACGGAGTTGTTCATCTCGGTGTATCTTGTCAAGTGCCAGGCCAAAGGAGGTTTTTCATTTGTAGGCGGTCTCGAAATGAATCACGAATTGGGTGCGCGTCATCGTGTCATCCTCACGACAGTGGGGATCCATACTGAGTTTCCTGGATTCATATTTTCATGGGAATGAAAATGTTACGTCTGAGCATTTCACGATTTCTCTTGAGCAAGGTTATGATCAATTCGCGACCATCAATGGTGGAGGAATGTCGGTACAGGCCAAAAGAGTGCCGCCGCCTCGCCTCAGGGCGCACCTTATTTTTTTGGCTTCAAGCGCTTCTCCCACCTCGTTTCGACCCTTTCATCTTGTGTTTTCCACCCTCGCCCTCCGTCCCTCCCGCCCTTACGCTCCGTCACTTGGCTCCTCCTCCCCCTGCCATCCCCACCCCCCCCCCCCCCTCCTTCCCACCTTTCCCCCGCTATTTCGACCCTGTCCTCCTTGTCACTTGCACCTTTTCCCGTGTCATTTCGACCTGTCCCTCATGTGGGACGGATACGTCAGGCGCCGCGGGATCTTGCACCTTTTCCCCGTGTCATTTCGACCTGTCCCTCCTTGTCATTTCGAGCAAAGCGAGAAATCTTGACCCAGATGCGAAGATTTCTCTTTCGCAAGCCTCCTCCGAAATGACATGGCGTCGCAGCGCCTCACCTCGTTCGAACCCGGTTCCTTCGAAATGACAAAGGGTCACATCTCGTCGCCGCCGCAGAGGCCCTCCCAAACCACGCATCCACACCCGTACCCCACGCGAAGGACAGAGGTTACGACACGTTAATGGTGTAGATCCTCGTGTCCGTCAACGTCCCCCCGGCGCCGGAGTGTCCGTTGTCTGACACGGTGATGGTCATATAATCAGGACCCCGATACGACGGCAGCGACGTATACACAATGGAGCCTAATTGAGCATTGACGTTGGATAATGTGTCGCTGAACGCAATGTGGGAATTCGCTGCATACCCCGCGGTGGACACCGTCCCGTGCAAGACCTTGATGTCCACTGACATATTTTCGGCGCCCACGTCTGGATCAGACGCGGCAATTCCCTGAATGGGGACAGCCGAACCAGTGGCTGCCTGAAAAACTTTCCCAGGCGTGAGCGCAGGGGGGTCGTTCACTGAATTTATGTTGATCGTGATAGTGCGCTCTGATGGTGGAGTCGTATTGTCCTGGGGATCCAGAGTGACCTTGAGCTGGTCGGAACCGAAATAATCGTGGTTTGGAACGTACCTCGCGCCGTTCAACCCATAATTGATAGCGGTAGAGGTTCCGGTCATTGTGAGCTTCGACGTTCCCTCGCCCACGTACGAGGAGAGATGTCCTTTCCATCCCGCAAGGATCGTCCCATGCGTCGCTTCGAGGGTTACCTTGAGTTCCCTAGAGGGGTCGGGATAACCGACGGTGATGGATGGATAGATCCGAATCTTCGCATCTTCATTAACGGTCTGCACGTCTGGAGCGCTCACTGTGGCAGCAGGGGCAGCGCCCACGAATAGAGATACATCCTTGGATTGAACGCCCGGGGTGGGCGTTGAGAGGTCGTTAGCCGTGATGTGGAGCGTGTCCGTCCCGGTGTACCCCGCAGCCGGCGTGTACCGCA
>CAYRVH010000023.1:37725-52015 GCA_964427855.1 uncultured Syntrophaceae bacterium | reverse complement strand
TCTCCTCCCTTTCTTGCGAATCGCCACGACGGAGGGTTCGTTCAGGACTATGCCCTTGCCCCTTACGAATACCAGCGTGTTTGCAGTGCCTAAATCAATGGCAATGTCTTTGGATATTCTCGATGCCAGGAGATTGAAAATCATGAGGACCCTGTTTCCCCGAATCGCGCGAACCTAAACCGTTCGGCCGCATAACCTGAGCCTTCAAGAGACTTGTAGGTGTCTGCACAGCTACATCTTCACGTCTATGATCGAACTCTTTTTCAGCTCGTCTATCCACTCCTTCATCCTGTTGACCATCTTATCATGCCTTACGATGAGGGCGACTTTATTTCGGACTTTTTCGTATTCTTTTTCCTCTTCAGGCGACAATATGCCAAGAGAGCGAGCTTTTTCAGAGCCCTTATTCGCTGCTAGGCTCGGCGCCGGCGCTTTGGGAGGAGGTTCTGCCTCTGAATGCTCAGCGTCTCGCTGACCCCCTTGAGCCTTTTCCCTCTGTTCCAAGGTTTGCTTCCATTTTTTTTCCAGCTCTTTGCGCGTTTTCTCGGGGATAGGTATTTGCTTTGTCTGCCGCCCCTTTGCCTCCTCTAAATAGAAAAGAACCACTGCGTCCTTGGTCTTCAACGGAGGCGTCACATCGCCTTGCCTCATTCTTTGCACCATTTTTTGAAGGCCTGGGACCATTTCACGGTAGTCCATTAGACCGAGGTCTCCGCCGTTTTTGGCCCACGGATCCTCAGAGTACTTTTTCGCCAGTTTCCCAAAATCCGCGCCGGCTGACGCCTCCTCAAATATGCGTTTGGCGGTGCCCATAATTCTCTGAAGGTCTTTCGGTTTCGCGTCAGGCGGAATCTTGAGCGTAATCTGCCGAAGCCTCAGCTTTCCCCCTAGATAAATCTCTTCGTGCGTTGGAATACTTGGCTTCACCTGTTCTCCGGGCATCTTTGGGGGCCGCAGGGATTCCGTCAACTTGTTGTACTCGCTGTTAATCTCATTCTTGTGAGCAAGAAAATACTTTTGGGCGTCTTCTTCACTCAAGGCTGTCTTCCGGGTAACTTCACTCTCTATGAGTTTCGTGAGCTTAAACTGCAATGTCATCAATTTCTTGTATTCCTGATAAGACAGATTGTGGGCGGCAAGGAACATCACAAATTGATCTTGGCTTAAGTTGTTTCGTTTACGGAGGGAATCGATGGCTGCTTCGACCGCCTTATCATCAAGATTTACTCCCTTTCGCGCAGCCTCTTGTTCCAACAATTTGATGACGATAAGTTCATCGAGAATCTCTCTCTCTGTAGGCCACTTGCCCGGGGGGACGACACCCAGGGGCAAATTGAGCACATTCCGCATGAAAGGTTGCTTATACTTTGCTATATCCGATTCCAGGATTATGTCTTTGTTTACGACCGCCACAACCTTGTCCGAATAAATCGAATCGCTGCGGCACATCGACGCGTGAAGCGCCAGTATGGACATCAGAAGAAAAGAAGCAAAAAAAGTCTTATTCATCATCAATATCCCTAGAATACCTTGAGTTGAACAGGCGGGTTGGTAAAACCGACGATCTCGAACACTGCGCGCGCGTTAATTCCTGTCGTAGAGACTTTTGAGGCGGCCTCAGCGCGACGAAAAATGCTCTCGAACAAGTGGCACAAAGGGAAGCGACAGGGCCTCTGAATCATGTTTCGTGCGTCCTTAATGAAGCATGAGCAATCGTTGAGAGGATCCCGTCGCCCCTTCACGACCGGTCAACACTTTCTGCCGGAAGCTTTTCTGGGGCCGACGTCCACTCCTTCGGAAGACCGCGGCACCAAGGTGTCGGTCATCAACTGCAGCAAATCCCAACACTCGTCGATCCGAGCGTCGTCCGGAACCGCTCCGATCCTATAGGCAAGTTTGTCCTCACTCAATAGTCTGACGTTCCGATCTCTCTCAACCCACTGAACGAGACTCAAAGGATCGATAGGGGTTCCCTCTCCGAATGATAAAATGAGGTCTCGACCGTTATAATCCACCCTGGATATGCGCAGCTCGCACATGAACGTCCGGATGTGCATGAGCCTGATGAACTGAACGACCTCCGTGGGCTCCTTTCCATAGAGATCGACCATCTCCTCCTCGATTTCTTCTATCTCCCGGATGGCGTTTGCTTTAGAGAGCCTTCGATAAAAATTCATCCTTTGCCTTGAGTCTGGTATGTAGGAGGCCGGGATTTGCGCAGCCACTCTCAAATGGATCTCCGTATCGATTCGGGGCGCCACAGGTTCCCCCTTCAATTCATGGACGGCCTCCTCCAACAGCTCGAGATACATCTCATATCCAACTTGTGACACGTGACCGGATTGTGACGTCCCCAAGATATTCCCCGCTCCTCGAATTTCCATGTCTCTCATGGCAATCCTGAAGCCCTGCCCCAGGCTTGAATGATCTTGGATTACTGCGAGGCGCTTAATCGCGTCCGCGGTCATGGAGGCTTCCGGTGGAGTAAGAAGATAGGCGTACGCACGGGCATTGGATCGGCCAACGCGGCCCCTAATTTGGTAGAGATCAGCAAGCCCGAACGTATCAGCGCGTTCGATAATAATGGTGTTGGCTTTTGGTATATCGAGTCCAGACTCTATGATACTGGTACAGACGAGGACGTTGTATTTCCCCTTCACAAAATCGATCATCACCCGTTCCAGCTCTTTATTGGGCATCTGTCCATGCGCCGCCGCCACCGCAGCGTGTGGTACAAGTGCCTTTATAGCCGACGCACGTCGATAAATCGACTGAACCCGATTGTGCAAGAAAAAAACCTGGCCACCCCTCTGCAACTCCCTCTCGATGGCCTCTTTGATCACTTCGTCAGACTGGCGTACCACATAGGTGCGTATAGATTTTCTATCTGCAGGGGGCGTCTCTATGACGGAGAGGTCTCTAATGCCTGAGAGGGAGAGGTTTAATGTCCTCGGAATCGGGGTCGCCGTCAAAGTGAGTACATCAATTTGAGATTTGTACTTCTTAATTTTCTCCTTGTGAGCGACGCCAAACCGGTGTTCCTCATCGATCACCAACAGTCCAAGATTCTTGAACGTCACCTGTGCTTGCAAGAGTTTGTGCGTCGCTACAACGAGATCCACTTTGCCGGACTTTAGCCCCTCCAACACCACTTTTTGGTCTTTGGGCGATCGAAATCGCGACAACATCTCCACGTGCACAGGATAATTGGAGAACCGACGCTTGAATGTGTCGTAATGCTGCTGAGCCAGTACTGTCGTCGGTACGAGCACGGCTACTTGCTTGCCGTCCATGATCGCCCGGAATGCGGCGCGCAGGGCAACCTCAGTCTTGCCGTATCCGACATCGCCGCACACCAAGCGATCCATGGGAACGTCCGAGTCCATAGATTCCATTACATCCTGTATCGCCTTGGCCTGATCAGGTGTTTCTTCAAATTCGAAGGAAGCTTCAAAGGCCGCATAGTCGTCAAAGCAAGGCGAATAGGGTTCCCGATGCGCGATTTGCCTCTTTGCGAAAATGTCAAGCAGCTCTGCCGCCATCTCCTTAATGGAGGTTTTGATCCTGGCCTTAGTCTTTTCCCATCCCCTGCCGCCGAGCCTGTCGATCATGGGCGGCCCTTCTGAGGCGGCCACATACTTCTGCACCACATGAAGTCTATGCAATGGCTGATAAAGCAGGTCTCCGCCGGCGTACTCGATCACCATGACCTCGCCGACCTGTCCCTCGAACTCTTTTTGCGCCAACCCTCTGAAAATGCCTATCCCGTAGTCCTCATGAACCACCGCATCACCTTCCGCCAGCTCCGTGAACGAAGAGAGAAACGCACCACTTAATCTCTTCGTCTTTGGCGCTCTCACCCGTTTCCCAAAAATTTCCTCTTCGGTGAGGATCACCAATCCGATGTCTTCCAAACGGAATCCGGATGAGAGCCCCCCCACCAGGAGCCTTATGCCGGGGACAAAGTCCCATTGCAACAAACGGGAATCAAACCCCTGGCTTACGAACTCCATGTTGAGTTTGTAAGGTTGCAAGAGGTGAAGTAATCGATTGGCCTGCCCTTGTGTGTTGCTTACGATGAGCGCCTCAAATCCATCGTCGCGCCAGCGCCTCAGCTTTTGCACAAGATTTTTCATACCCGCGTCGTGGGACGCAGCGTGTTCAATGTCTCGTCGTACATCCGTATTTGAAATGCACGACAGCCTCACAGATTTTCGAGACGACTCGATCACGTCAAGTTCGCCGGCCACCACGGTACGAAATGACGTGAGACTCTGTCTCAAATCAGAAGGAGCAATATACAAGTGCTCCGCTGGCCCAACGGGATAGCCCGATTCAGCGGCTGACTGTCGACCGCGAAATACGTCTTCTCCAAGCTCCTCAAAAGCCCTTTCCAGCGTCGCAAAGTCCGGAAGAATAATGACCGCCCTTGGCGGCAGATAGTCCAAGATGCTTTCCACGTGGGGATAGAAAAGAGACATAAAATTGTCCGATCCTGGAAACTTTATGCCGTGCTCGAACTCATCAACCAGCCGCTGCCGCAGTTTTCGCTCCACGCCTTTCTCGTCGCACAGTTCGATCAGTTGCTTAATGCCCGCCTGACGCTCTCCCTCAGCGAGCATGACTGAATGAACAGGGCCGATAACGGCCTCAGAAATGTACGCCCCAGACCTTTGGGTGCTCGGGTCAAAAAAACGAATCGATTCAATGCGATCCCCCACTTGTTCGATCCTCAGCGGCTGCCGGTATTGGGGGGCGTATATATCAACGATGAACCCGCGGACCGAGAAGTCGCCCATGTCCTCCACCAGCGGGGCCCTAGAGTAGCCGGCGTACACAAGCCCTTGCACCATCGCCTCTCGCTCTATTTCTTGACCGGTGGCAAGAAAAAGAGCATTTCGGAGAACTATGTCCCGAGGCGGTACTCTGCGCGTCAAGCCTTCCAGAGCCAAGGTCAAAACGCCGGGGATCCTCCGTTCGGCCAGCCGAAGCAATACGTTTAGCCTCGTGGCCCACAGTTCAGTCTCGTACCCCGTAAAGTTGTACGGCGACCGCTCGGAATCAGGATACAAGACCATGCTATCGTTGTACGGATCCTGGTCTCCGCCTTCGCTGCCTGTAAAAAATCGAAGGTCTGCGTCGAAAGAAGCCGCTGACTCCGCATCCGGGCGTATGACGACAAATGGTCCGCCGCCGTGTTTCAACGCTGACGCAGTCAAAAGGGCTAAAGCAGAACCTCGAATGCCGAAGATGCCGGCGTCCTGTGGTGGTCTGACGAGCAGATCTATTGCCTCTCGGATAGAGCTCGCTGAATACACTTCAATTACAATACCTTCATGGGGCGGTTGTCATAACCTGCCGCCGCGCTCACGATAAGCTATCACACGCTGAATCACAATAAAAGCCGTTCTGTTTATTGACTTGAGCATTGCTATGAGCTATCCATGACGGTGGCATACACAGCCCCGATTCCATCAAGAGCAACGAGCGGACGTAAAGAGGTACAGTTTGGCAGAAAAGAAGATCTCACGGAAGGAACTCTTAAAAGAACCTGACGAATTCCTCACATACACGGGGATGACCCTGAAATATATCCGCGAACATCCACGCCAGACCACAACGGCAGGCATAATCGTCGCCTTGGTAATCATCTGTGGAGTGGGATTTTACTACTATCAGCATGCTCGTGAGCGCAAGAGTCATGAATTGTTGCAACAAGCCATCAAAGCCTATGAAGTTATCTCTTACGCCAACAAACAACTTTCGTCCGACCAGCTCGATCAGCTCCTCGCCAGCTTTGAATACATCTCTGCGACGTATCCATCGTTGCTGGCAGGAGAACAGGCCGTACTTTACGCGGGGCACGTTCTTTTTCTCAAAAGAGATTATCCGCGCGCCCTTGAAAAGTATCAACAACTCCAGTCGTCAACCATAGCGCGCAAGGGACTCGCTTCGCTGATCCTGTACCACATAGGGCGCACCTTTCTTGCCATGAACGAGTACGACAAAGCCGTACTCGTATTTGATCAACTCGCGAAAGACCCCGATTCCCCTTACCGTCGAGAAGCCTACGGAACCATCGCGCGAATCTACGAAATGATGAACAAGAAAAAGGAAGCAGTCCAGTCTTATCGTCAATATCTCAAGATTTTCCCTGAGGCGCCGGACGCAGCCTTTGTGAAGTCCAGGATCGCTGAATTGTCACCAACCGGCGCCGGCGAATCATCGTAACACCTTTTCATCATGCCATTTTCACCCGCACTGAATAATAACTTCCATGTCGTAAACCCATACATGAAACGAGTCGTGGTCTAGCTCAATGACGTAATGGCCTCGCTCCGCCTGAACATCCGGGCTGAACGCATCAGCCTCGAGCAGATGGTCGAGAATACGCCTCACGTTCGCAAAGGTAAGGTCTTCAAGAAAGGTGATTGTAAATATCCTGTTGGCATGTAGGAAAGGCATACTTTCCATCCTGGCTCCTCCATTCAAGGCAACGAGCTCTCGCTGCGTCCTCTGCTGCGCCGCATCCCATTGCGCAACAGCCTCATGTTAGCCACGATTCATCGCAAACACAACAGCCCAGAGAGAAGCAGGTTGCCCCTTTTGGGGAGCCCTGGAAATGAATCACGAATTTCACGCGGGGCGCGCTATGCCATCCTCATTAAAGTGATGATTAATGGTGAGTTTCCTGGATCCCATTTTCATGGGAATTACAAGCTACCCTATGGTCATTTCGTCATTGCTTTTGGGAAAGGTTCTAGATTCCAAAAAGCGACAAGCTTCCTCCACCACTCCATGAATCAACGAAGACCCATCAATTATAGGGGAACGCCTTGTCGAGAACGGTCATCCAGGGTGTTGCTGCGACGTGGGCTCATAGTACGCTTCAGGAGTTAATATTCTTGTCTATCAATTATAAATACTTACGACAATTATATTCCTTTGTTTTATAAAAAATGGTAAAATTATTTGAAAGGATGGAATATTCAACAGAGCGATGTCATTGCGACGCATCGTGAGCTGTCGCTGTACGATAGAATATCCGCCACAGAGGAGCATAGCCGTGAGCCTGACAGCACCTGGCGCGGAAACGGTTGACCCGAGCTTCAAAGCAATGTTTTCGCGCCTTTGGTCTTCTCAACGCTTCCAGCATGAAATGGACGGATTGTGGGCAGCCATTCAGTCCAAGCTGGGCCGCAACGGAAAGCATACCTTTCTCGTGTCTGCCGCATCCGAGGGTGAGGGAGCTACCACTGTGGCCATGGGGCTGGGCAGGTTTGTTGCGGAGACAACGGGCAAACATGTGCTCCTGGTCGATGCCGATTGGCACGGCAATGTCCTGAGGGACCTCGTGGGCGAGGGCAATCTTGTACCCATCATCGAGGAGCCGTCTGACCGATATGCGGTCACCTTCGATGAGTATGCAACAAACGTCGCCAACCTCAACTACCTTTGTTTTCGTAATCCCCACGCCTTAGAAACGTTGGTGATGCACAGAGAGGACATGGCCATATTTGTCGATTTGATAACAAAACGATATGATTATGTATTCGTGGATACGCCGGCAGTACTCTTGTCAAACGTGGCGCCATTTCTGGCGCGTCAATTGGATACGATCATTTTCGTCATCGCGGCCGGCAATCTGCGTTATCCCGTGTTGCTCGAGGCGTTGTCCCGGTATGAAGGGGTGAAGGATAGAATTCTAGGGGCTGTCCTGAATAAACGGCAGTACCCACTGCCTTACACGGTGTATCGCTTTTTCCGCTGATACGCGTTGTGGTGTGTGGCAGCCTGCTTATGAGCCGTCAGTCATCCCCCAGGGCGTCACCCTGGGCTATGAAGAGACACCCCGCAGGAGCGGGGCTCAAAGACAAATGAGACACTCGGGCGCTCTGGCGTATGACCCTTCGCGTCATTGCGAGCGCATTTGTCCCTGTCATTTCGAGTGAAGCGAGAAATCTTGTCCCCAAGGGGAAGATTTCTCAGTCGCGAGGCTCCTTCGAAATGACAAGGACGCCGCGGACGCTGCCATCCGTCGCATTGTCATTCCCTCGAAAGAGGGGATCCAGGACACGCCGCCGTCATTCCCACGGCGCTGCCCTGGGCTATGGTACGCGGGGCTCTGCGGGAGTGGGGCTCAAGGGGGCGAGCTGGCGGCCATCCGTCGAATTGTCATTCCCTCGGAAGAGGGAATCCAGGGGACTCCCTATGGAGATCCCCCCATCCGAGGGGATGACGCAACGTTGCAGCCTTTTTACCACGCGGCCACACATGGAGCCCCGCGTTCGTGGGAATCGCCTGAGCCCCGTAGTCCCTTACGTCCTCGACCCTAGTCCGTTCTTTTAATCCTGGCTTTTCTGTTTGTCCTTGAGCTTCAAGGTGTTCCTGACCAGGTCCTTCTCGTGGTCGAAATTCACGATGCGCTGCAGCATGATCTTCTGCGCCTGTACGGGTCCGGCCCCATGCCAAGTCCCTACGCCGTGCTGTCCTGCTGTCCAATGCTGAAGCAGCTTGTGCACCTTGAGGATATTCTCCGTCGGCTCGTCTGATCCAAAAGAATAAAACTCTTCCACGTAGTCTTTGGTCTCGGGATTTTTCAGTTCTTTAAGCGATGGCATGGTGACAATGAGACCGCCGCCAATGTCTCCGGCCAAGGCCATGGTTCTCCAAAAGGCGTTGCAAATGTTCAGCTTGGAGACATTCCCCATCAGTTCGTCTGGCAGAAAGACCCCGGAACCTTTCGGTTCCTCGCTCCCGAGTCTCGCAGCGGCAAGTCCGCAGGCCCGTCCCGTCTCTCGCAGTACGACCATCTCGATCATTTGATCATTGATGTGAGGTGCATGTTCCAATCCCTTGTATTCCTGGATGAGGCGGCATGCGCCGATGATCTGATTCATGAAACCGACTTTACATGTGCCGCCGCAGGTCATGCGATGCGTTCGGGCAAAACGCGCGACTATTTTTCCTGAGTATTGGTATTCGCCGCAGTGGAACACACGGTCCCATGGGACGAACACGTTGTCAAACACAACCATGGAGGTCTCGCGCTGACCGAAGATCGGATTCCCGAGTTCATACATATCTTCGGCCAGTTCTCTTTCTGCAGAGTAGGGCGAGTATTGACACACATAGGTGATCCCAGGCGCATCCACGGGGACGGCAAAGGCAAGGGCGTAGTCTTCCTCACCGGCAAAGTGCGATGACTGCGGTAGCACCACAAGCTCGTGACTTGCGTAGGCGCCGCTAATGTTGATCTTGGCGCCTCGCACCACAATACCATCATCCCGTTTCTCCACCAGTTTCACTGATAGGTATGGATCCGACCAGTCAAGGGTCCTCTTGCTGCGGTTGCCCCTGGGCTCGGTTAAGGCCCCTGCCACAGACAAATCCCTCTCCTGAACCATCCTCAGGTAGGCCAGAAACCTCTCGTGATATTCAGTACCAAGATCGCGATCCATTTCCCAGGTCGTTGCCGCCAGCGCATGGAAGGCGTCATACCCCACACAGCGGTAGATGCACGTGCCAAGCATTTCCGCCGTAAAGGTTCCTGCCTTGGCCTTGGAGACCAGGTCATCTACACTTGCACTCACATGGGTGTAACGGTTAACCACGTCATTGATCAACGGCGAGTCACAGGTCATTATATCTCTGTATCGCTCGTCGAGAGCCCAGCGGTAGCTCGCCTTGTTGGACTCCACCACCGTACGGGTTACGGGGTTTTCGAGGACGCGCTCAACCCGTTTGCCATTCATGAAAATTCGCGGTCGCATCGTCTTGAGGCTTTCCTCAAAAGCCTCTGGAGTCATCAATGCCATTTGTTGCTCCTTTCCTCTCTCATTCGTTGCCAATGCCGGGTATGCGCAACGCCAGCACCAGTACAAAGACCGCCGACGCGCCCGCTTGCTTGAGGGCGCGCGCGGCCTCTCCGATCGTAGATCCTGTGGTAGAGACATCATCCAACAACAACACCTGGGCGCCGCGTAGCTCCCCGGATCCCGCTGTCCCGAAAGAGCCCTTGACATTCGTGACACGCCGAGTCCGGGAAAGGCCTACCTGCGGCAAAGTGTCCCGGACCTTGATGAGCATGTCACGTTTCAGCGGTATGCCCGTATGATTTGCCAGCTTTCCGCCCAGAAAGAAGACCTGATTGAAACCTCTCTCAATCAATCGTCTCGGATGCATGGGCATCGGCGTAATAAAATCGATACGGCAGCGGCTGAAAAACTTTTCAAACGCTTCAGTAAGCAAGAGAGAGAGCCCCCTCCCGTGATGCAAGAGGCCCCCATACTTGAAGTTGATCAGCGCCCTTCTGACGTGGCCTTGATGAAAAACAGCGTAGCGCGCCTTGTCGAAGGGGGGAGGGGTATTGATGCATTGCCCACACAACTGGTCGGCTCCGTGTCCATGGGGCAAAGGCCGCCCGCATGTCTCGCAGAGAGGAAAATCGACGTACAGCAAGGAGTCGCGACACGACGCGCAGATGACCTCCCCGGCCGTAGGCACAAGGTTCTCACAGAGAGCGCAACAGGGCGGGAACAATAGGGATGATATTCCGTCGAGAACCCATTTGGCGGCGCGATGCATGGAACGCAGCTCCTATATCATGGAGTAAATCAACGCGTCATCCGCCTGTCAACATTATTCTTGCTTGATAGATACACGCGTTAACGAAAGCTTCGGGAGATTTTTGAAAACGATGAGACGCGCCAAAAATAATTGGCGTTCAAGAAATCGAGTACTGTGCGCAAGCTCTTCTGCTATCATAAACAATGAATTATAGGGCGGCAAAGAGAAAGCCGTTGCATCGAGACAAGCAAATGAACACATCAATTATTACGCTCACCACAGATTTCGGCACCCGAGATGGTTTCGTGGGACAGATGAAGGGCGTCATCCTGTCAACCAATCCTTCGTGCATCGTGATAGATATCACCCACGATATCAAGCCATTCGCCATCCGTGAGGCGGCCTTGGTGATCAAAGGCATTTGGCCTTATTTCCCCCATGGCGCGATCCACCTCGCAGTGATTGACCCAGGTGTGGGCAGCACACGGCGACCGATTGCCGTGAGAACTGCGAGAAGCTTTTTCGTGGGGCCGGATAACGGCCTTTTCTCTTACATTTTCTCTTCCGCGGCGGAATGGGAGGCCAGAGAAATAACAAACGAAGCCTTGCTTCTGCCTAATCCACATCCCACATTTCATGGGAGGGAGGTCTTTGCGCCGGTATCGGCATTTCTCTCGGCAGGCAAGAAGTTCGAATCTTTAGGACCGGTCCTGGAGGATCCGGTCGTGCTGCCATGCCCGGCTCCCCAGGAGACATCCAGCGGCATTCTCGGTGAAGTGATTTACATCGACAGGTTTGGAAATGCGACCACGAATATTGAGAGCCCCATGCTCGCCCATGCAGTGGGAGACGTCCAGGTTGGCCAGATACGAATTTCAGGCATCAGCAGTTACTTTGCCGAAGTGCAGGTTGGTATGCCTTTGGCGTTGATCAACAGCTTCGGGTTTCTTGAGATAGCGATAAACGGCGGTCATGCTGCTGAGGAGCTCGACATCAAAGTAGGGGATTATGTAAACGTAACTTGGGAATGAAACGCCTCATTCGGCGCATATGAGCCCCAGTTTGGGCGCAACCGTCATAGGACTCTTCTCAAGGGGATGGTTCTTAAAAGAGGCCCAGGCTCTCGTCAACGAAAGGAATAAAACAATGAAAGTATTTATTGTCGGCGGCACAGGCTTTGTTGGCACAGCCCTCACGGGGGCTCTTTTACGTGGAGGCCACACGGTGACTCTGATGGCTCGGCATCCGAAACGCAACGCGATTTCGGACGAACACGTGCAATTTGTTCCGGGAGACGGAACTCGGCCGGGCAAATGGCAGGATGTTGTCGGCCAGCATGATTGGCTAATTAATTTGGCTGGGGTGACGGTCTTTCGGCGCTGGAATGCGGCATACAAGAAGCTTCTCTACGATAGCCGTATTCTTACGACAAGACACCTCGTCGAGGCTATCCCCAAAGATTCGGGGTCGGTTCGCTGCCTCATCAATACCTCAGGCGCCGGATACTACGGTTTCAGAGGCGACGAAGAACTGACTGAAGAGGCGTCTCCTGGGAATGATTTCTTGTCCCGGCTCGCCCAGGAATGGGAAGCCGAGGCGTTCAAAGCGGTATCCAAGGGAGTACGAGTCACGGTCACGCGCTTTGGCATCGTCCTGGGAAGGCATGGTGGCGCGCTCCAGCAGATGGCCACGCCCTTTAAGTTCTTTTTAGGTGGACCAGTGGGCAATGGCAAGCAGTGGATACCATGGATTCACATAGAGGACCTTTGTCGGGCGATCCTTTTTGTGGCCGAACATGAAGACATGAGCGGACCCGTGAACTTTTGCGCGCCGGAACCTGTGAGAAATCGAGACCTGGCCAAAGCCATCGGCAAGGCGCTGCAAAGGCCCTCAATTTTCCCTGCGCCAGGGTTCATGATTAAACTTGTGCTGGGTGAGTTTGGATCGGTGATACTCGAGGGGCAGCGCGCCGTCCCCGCAGCTTTGTTGAAACACGGCTTTGTGTTCAAATATCCACAGATCGAGGAGGCTTTGCGAGACCTATTGGTCGGATAAACTCGAGCATCTCTCTGGAACTATTGGGATGTCTGGGAATGAATCACGACTTGGGAGCGTGTCGCCGCACAGTCATCTTCGCGAAAGTGACGATCCATCGGCGGCAACCGTCGCACAGCAGCGGCAAAGACGCGACCAAAACTCGATTTGCACGTGATGAAAAATCGTCTAGCTCACGCGCATTATCTGATTATTGTGGTCCACAAAGATGTTCTTTGCCTTGTGAGTTTTGCACTGCGCGTCCTCAACTGCGACGTATGTGCAAATGATGATCAGATCGTTCACGGAGACCTTTCGCGCCGCAGCCCCGTTGAGGCAAATCACGCCGCTCCCGGACTCAGCCGGAATGGCATAGGTGGTAAAGCGCTCGCCGTTGGACACATTGTAAATGTGTACCTGCTCATAAGGGACAATATTGGCTGCTTCCAGAAGCCTTTCGTCGATGCTGATGCTCCCTTCGTAATCTATGCAGGCCTGGGTTACCGTTGCGCGGTGAATCTTGGACTTTAGCATGGTACGGAGCATTGCGGCTCTCCTTGGACCTGGCGCCCGCGTTGGGAAGGAACAGGTCTTGGGCGTTCGGTTTGAGAATCACCTCTCAAACAGCATATTATCTATAAGCCTCGTCTTTCCGATGCGTACCGCCATGACCGCCAGACAACGGTCTGAAACTTCTTGGAGATCCTCCAGAGTCTCCGGATCCACAAGGCTTATGTAATCAGGCATCGCGTCAGGTTCCCGGCTGACGCGCTCATTCATGGCCTCCACATACGTCTGCGCATATTTCGCAAAATGATCGAACAGCTCCTTGGCCTTGCACAAAGCCTGGAAAAGGCACACGGCTTGCCTGCGTTCAGCGGGAGTCAAGTACGAATTTCGGGAACTCATTGCCAACCCATCCGGTTCGCGTACCGTCGGGCAAGAAACGATCCGCACGTCCACATTCAAATCTTCGACCATCGCGCGTATGACTTGAAGCTGCTGATAGTCCTTTGCTCCAAAGTAGGCTGCCGTGGGATTGACGATGTTGAAAAGCTTCAACACCACGGTGGCGACGCCTCTGAAGTGGCCTGGTCTCGAACGACCACACAACAGCTCGGCTATACCTCCCGGTTCCACATAGGTCTGATGACGCTGGCCGTACATCTCGGCAGCCTCCGGCATGAACAAGGCGTCCACGCCTGCCTCTTCGCATTTGGCTGCGTCGTTCACGGGATCCCTCGGGTATGTGGTCAAATCCTCGTTCCTGCCAAACTGGGTAGGATTCACAAAGATGCTTGCCGCTACGCGATCGTTCTCTCTTCGTGCAGCATGAATCAAACTCATATGCCCCTCATGGAGATAACCCATGGTGGGAACGAAGCCGAGTGTCTTCCCAGACCACCGTTCAGCGGCGCACCAGGATTTCATGGCATTCACGGTGGTAAATGTTTCCATGCTGCAGAGCAAAACAAAAAAGCCTTCCCGAGGGAAGGCCTTGCCGTCTATGTTTCAACCTTCCGTCCCGGTCTCTATGATCCAGGCGGCATATGCGTTACTATCAAAAGGATTTTACCGTTCCGGACTGACCCAACAGCTCCAGACACTCTTAATATAGACCAAATTTGACCAGGGTCAAGAAAAAAAGAAGGTACACCATTTTTGGGAGCTCTGGACATGAAGCACG